>JANLTU010000143.1:0-17209 GCA_031363085.1 Gammaproteobacteria bacterium | reverse complement strand
CCGACTTCGGCGTGGGTGAATGTGAAGGTGGTCTTGTGGCCGGTCTGGTGATTCAACATCTCGCGATGCTGCGCGATCCAACGTTGGTTTTCCGGCTCCATCAGCTTATGGCCGGACACCGTTTGGGTCTTCAGCGGCCGCCCGGTCAGATCAAAATAATCGACCTTATTCTCCAGGAAGTTGTCCTTGCGCACCCAGGTTATCTTTTTGCTGTAGCCGCTGTTTTGTTTGACGGCGTCATCCCGAGGAGTTGACTCGATGACATAGCAGTCCTGGCCATCGAGCGGTTCGGAACGCAGCAGTGCATGGCGATAGAGATCGGCCTTGGGCAGCAGGATATCGCCGTAGGAAAAATCCGATCCGACGAAGCTGTCTTTTTTGTTGCTGGCCACCAGTCGCCGGCTTTTTTTGAGCGCCGGGAGGTAGATCCACAGATCGTCGTCGCCGTTGGAATGTTCGAGCTGCAAAAACCCGGTGCCTTTGATATCCGCC
The DNA here is from genome assembly GCA_031363085.1 of Gammaproteobacteria bacterium. Classification (GTDB taxonomy): domain Bacteria; phylum Pseudomonadota; class Gammaproteobacteria; order SG8-11; family SG8-11; genus UBA6921. The sequence continues at coordinate 16,717 of JANLTU010000143.1, read as the reverse complement.
GGGGACTGAAATTGCACGATCAGGTTCGTGTCGATACCGTTTTTTTGCAATTGCCCGAGGGTGGTGGTGCGGCGTTCGCGCGTCTGACCCTTGTCATTGATAAGCACCATGGTCGCTTCGGTGCGCAGGGTCTTGACTTTTGTCACCAAGAAATTTTTCTCCATGATGTCCTGCGCGCCCAGTTCTGCGGCGTGCGCCGGCGTCTGGAGCGTAAGTGCCAGCGCAGCGGCGTAAAGCGCGTCGGGTAGGTTCAGGCTTAGATTCATGGGCGTGATCCTTCAGTGGCCAGCGCAGGTTTGAAGTAAGCCTCGGGCTGGTCGCCAAAGATAAAGCGCGGCTTGAAAATCATCATCAGGGCGCGCAGGAAGAACAACGCGAAGAATGCGCTCACCGCCATCGTCGCCGTCACCATGTTCGAGAGCTGGTTGTAAAACGCGAAGTCCGATGTTTGCAGCACCGCGTAGCCGCCGATGATCGATAACGCCACGAACAGAATGGCCTTGCCGGAGGTCAGCATGGAGTTGCGGGTCGCGGTCAAGACATTAGCGCTGCGGGCAAGCTCCTCACGGAAGCGGAACAGCAGATAGATTTCGTAATCGGCGCCGATGCCAATGGCCATGGCCGCCGTGACCATCGCGCTAATGTCGAGCGGGGTATGCAGCCAGCCCATCACGCCGAAATTCGCGATCATCACCGCGAACAGCGGGATGACGACGAACAGACCACCCACCAGCGAGCGAAAGACGAGGGCACCCAGAATAAATACCACCAACGTCATCTGCGCCATGTTGCGGAATTTGTCCTGGACGATGACTTCGTTGAGCGCAATCATCTGCGGCAGGCTTCCGCCCATTTGCACCGTGACTCCGGGTGGAAAGCTCTTGTCGATGATGGCCTGGGCTTTTTTCGCGAGAAGATCGGCGCTGGTGGTACTGTCGTTTTTGATGAAGGTCCAAATGGTTGCGCGCTGGTAATCGTTGTCGACAAAACTGTCGAAGTCCTGCGGGTCGCCAGAGGTCGAGTACAGCAACAGATATTGCGCGACCAGCTCACGGCTCTGCGGAACAGTGTAGAACGCCTTGTCGTCCGCGTGCATCGCCTGGTTCATGCGCTTGATCAAGTCAACGATGGATTGCGTCTTGCCGACGTCCGTCTGGCTCTCAAGAAACGCCTGCAACTGCGCGATGCCCTGCAACACCTTCGGATCTTTAATACCGTCCTGCTCGGGTGTCTGGATCAAGAACTGAATCGAGTTGGTGCCGCCGAACGCCTGATTGAGTTTTCCGTCATCGACACGCAGCGCGCTGCTCGGCTTGTGGTAGAGCTTGAAGTTATTGTCGATGTGCAGGAAGGCTGTGCCGGTTCCCACCAGCGCCAGCAGCGCGAGTCCGCCGCCGACGATCCACGGCGCGCGGCCGCCGACGAGAGTGTTCGCCACACCCAATAAAAATTTGTCCAATATGCCCGCTGCGCGTTCGCGCTCGGCTTCGCGTTTTTTCGGCGGGCGCAGCACCGAGCGCAGCACCGGAATGACGGTCATCTCGAGCAGCAGGGTGGCGAGCACGCCGCCGCCGGCAAACACACCGAAGTGCTGCACCATGGGGATGCCGGTACCCGCGAGCGAGAAGAAGGTAATGGCCGCAATCAAGCCCGCGACCATCATCACCGGCCCGACGCGCACCATCGACTCCACCACCGCCTCCCGGTTGGCCTCACGCGCACTCATGTCGGTGGAGCGTAACCGGTGGTATTCCTCGTAGTAGCGTTTGAGAATCTGGATCGCGTGACCGGCGGCGACCGCCAGAATGAGAATCGGTGTGGTCGTGTTCAACGGGTCCAGATGCACGCCTAACAGCCCCATGAATCCCAAACCCCAAATGACGCTCAAGATGCCGGTCAGGATCGGCAGCAGCATTCCCTGAAAACTGCGGAACGACCAGTATTGAATGAGCATGATGACGAGCAGCGCGGCGCCGAAGAACATCGGCATCTTCATGAAATGAACGTCGGCGGCTTCACCCACGACAGGTAATCCGCCGAGGTAGATATCCACCGAAGCATCGCGTTCGCGGTCGACAATTTTGTGCAAGTCCTCGGTCAGCGCGATGTAGTTCGGCGTCGTTTCGTCCTGCTTGAAATCCGCAACGACCGCCGCCGCTTTACCATCCGGCGACACCAGCGCATTGATATAAATCGGCATCGAGGCCACTGCGGCTTTGAGTTTTGCAATTTCCGCCGGAGTTTGCGGCACCGTCTCCATCATCGGTCGCACTTCCATGCCCTCGGCGCCGCCCTTGATCGACTTCACCTTGTTCGCGGCGAGGCTCAGCACGTTGTGCCGTACCGCGTGCGGCGACTGCTCGATCGCATCCTGGATACGTTTGATCTTCGCCAGAACCTGCGGCTGGTAAATGTCCCCCTGTTTGGGAACGATACCGATCACGGTGTAGTTTTTACCGCCGAAGATTTTGTCCAGCAGGTTCGTGGTCTCGACATAAACATGCTTCTGCGGCGCCCACAGATCCGGATTGGTGTCCATCTGCAGGTTGCCCATGCGGGTGACTAAAAAAGCCGTGATACCCAGGATCACGATAGCAACGACAAGGCGATGGGCAATGATCCACTGCGCATAGGGACGGAAAAAACGCGATTTAACAGCTTCCATTTTGGTTCTCCTGGCTCGATGATTTGTCGGAACTTTTCATGAATCTAAACCCCATGTAGTTAGTTAAATGACTAAATATTCAGGTTAAAAATATGAGCCTGTAAATTCAATCTTCCCGTTTTTCTGTTTCCAGATTGTTGTCATTTCGAAAAGGCGTTCTGGTTGGCCTCGATCCATTGCACGATGCTGTGGGGTGGACGACCGAGCACCTGCTGCACTGCATTCGAGACCAATTCAAGGTCGCCCCGGCGGGTCATGGCGCCGATCTTGAGGATTTCGTCAATAATGAACTCAGGCACGGTAGCGGCTTCGAGGGAGGCGCGGAGATTCGCATCATCCACCCGTACGTACTTGACCGGATATCCAAGGGCACGAGCGAAGGCGGCCGCCACCTCCTCGTAGGTCAGCGCTTCCGGGCCCGTGAGTTTGTAGTTGTGGCCGGAATGGACAGGATCGCGCAATGCGGCGACGGCCACGGCGGCTACATCGAAGGGATGGGTAAAAGCTATCCGGCCGTTTTCCATGGCGCTATAGAGGTGGCCCGTCTTCACGCTCTGTGCGTCCATGAGGAAGTTCGACATGAACCAGCTCGGGCGCAGGATGGTTGCGGGTATGCCGCTTTTCGCAAGCCTGGACTCGATCTGTGAGTGAAACCGCGCTAATGGGGCCTGGCTTTCGGGAGCCGCCAAGATATTCGAAAGCTTGACCAGTCGCGGCAGTCCGGCGGTCTCAGCGGCTGCGATGACGTTGCTTTCCTGCTCGACCATCCGTTCGCTCGGTGCCGTGGCCAGGAATGCAGCTTCGACATTCTTCAAGGCGGCACGCAACGACGCCGGATCCTCTAGGTCTCCCTTGACTATTTCCACAGCAGTACCGAATTTCATCTTTGCCTTCGCTGGATCACGTGCAAGCACGCGTACCTTCTGATTTGCTTGGATGAGCTGTTTGACGACTTCGCTGCCGACTGTTCCCGTTGCCGCTGTAACTAAAATTAATGTACTTGTCATTTTCTATTCTCCAGTCAGTTAAATTAAATTGAAAAGCCGCCATCCACATTGATGGTCGTGCCGGTGATGAAACCTGAAGTGGGTGCTGCCAGCAGCGCTACCACGTCGGCGATCTCCGATGGCTGGCCCACGCGGCCCACCGGCATCATCTGCCGCAGTTCCTCAAGAAATTTCGGATCGGCGCCGAGGAGTGCGTCCGTTTCAGTCGGGCCAGGGTGCACGCAATTGACCGTGACCTGCCGCGACGCGAGTTCTCGCGCCCAAGCACGAGTCAAACCCGCGACGGCGGATTTCGTCATCACGATGAGGCTGATCCCGGGAGACGGTACGTGATTGACACTGGTGGCGCCGATATTGATGATGCGGCTGCCCGGACCCATCACGCGCGCAGCGGCGCGCCCCATGAAGAATGCAGTGCGAACGTTGACATTGACCATGCGTTCGAACTCCTCGTCGCTGCTGTTCTCCAGCAGACTAGCGAAGAAAATGGCGGCATTGTTCACCAGGATGTCGAGTCGACCGAAGCGCTCGACAACCTGCGGCACCACGGCGGCAACAGCCTTGGCATCGGCGGCGTCGAACTGGAACGCTTCGCCGCGTACGCCCTTCTCATTGATGGTGGCGACAACGCGTTGCGCCGCCTCGTGCGATTGGACGTAAGTGATGGCGACGTCAGCACCGTCGGCGGCGAGCCGCTCAGCAATGGCGGCACCGATACCGCGGCTGCCGCCGGTGACGAGCGCGACTTTGCCATGTAGAGGTTTGTTCATATTTCAGAGTCCTTATTTGTTAAAAAGGTGCGGTTAAGTGGATTGGTCATTACCTGTTCCCCTACGTAATCTACAGGGGGTCGCGTCATGCATCGGCGCTTAATGCGTTGACCCATTCCGTGAGACGTGCGGTTTCTCTCAACATCAACGTGGGGTCATTAAAAGCGTTCGTCAGTAAGCTCGCGCCTTGCAGCGCCGAAACAAGATGCAACGCGTGATCGGCAGACTTCCTCCCTTGCCCCAGTAAACGAAACTGCGTTTCGAGCCACTCAAGCATCACCGCAAACATGGCCGCAGATTTGTCTGCCAACGGCCCGCCGTCCTTGTGCAGTTCTTGACAGAGACTGCCCATGGGGCAACCGCTTTGGGCGACCATTTCACGCCTGCTGGCCACTGCTTTGATCGGAGCCAATATCCGCTCGCGCGGTTCGGGTAGCTTGTCCCACTCGCTGAGTTGATTCCGATAACAATCCGTGCGGTACTCAATGAGGGCATGCCCGAGCTCTTCCTTGGTTTTGAAGTAGTAATACATATTGCCTAACGGCACCTTGGACTCTTCGGAGATGTCTGCGAGCGTGGTCGGATTAAAGCCCTGCTGCTGAACCAACTTATTCGTGGCTTCGATAAGGTGTGCACGTTTGTCGATTTTCGATTTTTTCACAGTTCTGAAATTTAGTTAGTTAACCGACTTTTAATCATACTCAAAAATACACGCCCGTCAATCTAGTTTTTTCCGACGACTGTACCGCCATCAAAGCACCTGGCTCAAGCGTGGCCAGGGATAGCCCTGCACTTTCAGGTCGGCAAGATGTTCACGGATCGTGGTACGCCAGTCTTTCTCGGGAACGTAACCCAGCTTGCGTTTGGCATAATCGCTCGGACAAACCCAGTCCTCGCATAAGTGCACAATCGAGCGGGTGAGAAACGGGTGACCCGGCAACAGCGGAGAGAGCATCTCCATCAGCCAGCCGAAGGCGTAACCGGCCGGATACGGAACGCTGTATAGCGGTTTGGGAAAGCCGGTCTCGGCGGCGATGAAGCTCACCACCTCGCGCAGCGTCGGGAATTCCGCGCCGCAGATATTGAACGACTCGTAATTGTCGAGACCCTCAGCGATACAGGCGCGCGCAAAGCCCTGCCCTAGGTCGGTGTCCGCCACCAGCGGTTGACGCGCGCGTCCGCCCGCCAACCAGGGCACGAGATAGGTGCGCAAGCGCGGCGTCAGCGCCGGCACGATTCCGATACGGTTGCCGGCACCGATGAACGCACCAAGCCGCAGATTCACCATCCCCATGCCACGCGTGCTGTTGGCGCGCATGGTGTCGTTGACATCAATGAGGCGGTCGAGATGCGGCCAGTAACCGGTGTGTTGTGTCGGCGCGAAATCATCGATGGGTTGGCCATCTTTCACCTTGGCGGCAATTGCGACGGTGTTGGCCATGATGAAACGCCGCACACCGTTGCGGATCGCCCATTCGATCAGATCGCAGGTCGGCTCGAAGAAATGCGTGCGTTCGATTGCGTGGTGACTCCACATCGACGCCCAACCCCCGGCGTGACAGATCACATCGACGCCTTTGGAGAGATCGTGCCGATAGCCAGGGTCGGTCAAATCACCCGCGCGGATTTCACCCTTGAACCAAGAGCTGATTTTGTTGGGGTCGCGGCAGGCAGCAATTGGGTGGATATGCGGATTTTTCCGCAAGGCGCGCAGAATATTGCCGCCGAGAAAACCGCTGGCACCGGTGACCAGAACTCGCAGTAGCTGAGGGTTACTCATATGTACTCCTTCCGATAATTGCGCTCATTCACTCATGTAAATGCCGTGGAACAGCACCCACTGAAACCCAGGCAAGGCCATCTCCTGGTAGCCCCGCCACGCGCCGTATTTCGGTTCGAGCGCGTCTTGCGCGCCGAAGACCATATTGAGCATGTTGTCGTCGCGGAAGAGTCGAACGTCGTGCAGGGTCGCGAAGCCGCGTTGCGTGGCCTGCTCACGAAGCGCGGTTTCCATGTCGTTGAGCAACCCCAGATAGTCCGCGACGTCCTGCTTTTTGCCAATGTCTCCGTGTCCCGGGATGAGCACGTCGAAGTCGAGACGTTGCAGTTCCGCGAGCGCGAGTTTTGCACCGTGAAACGAGGTGTAGGGCGCGCCGAAGGGCACCATCATCCTCACGAAGACGAAGTCGACGACGACCAACGCTTTGCGGTGCGGAATGAGGGCAACGATCATGCCGTCGGTATGCGCTCCCGGAATGTGAACCAGCTTGATGGTCACGCCGCCGAGCGTGATCTCCTTCGAGGCAGCATCGAAAGTCTCAGTCGGTGGAACCACCGCGCGGTGCGGCCACGCGGCGATGTCGCGGGCCGCATTCGCGTGGGCGACGATGATCGGCGTTCCAGGAAACGCGCTCGCACCGGCCGCGTGATCTTCGTGGTGGTGGCTGTAGATCACGTAGCGGATCACCGGATTCGGGGCGACGCGAAGAATGTGCTGGGCAAGTTCAGCCGCTGCCGCCTCGTTGATCGGATCGAAAACGATCACGCCCTCCGGCGTCGTGATGAATGCGGTGCGGTAGCCCTCCCATCGGTAGCTGTAGAGGTCGTCCGCGACCTTGGTCAGCTCCGAGTGTTGCATGGGGAGCAGCGCGGCGAAGCCGTGCGCGAAGTCGCTCTTGATGGCGCTGCGCTTGATGGTGGTGCAGCCCGTCACTGCCGACACCGCAATCGCCACTGCTAACGCAGTCACGATGGTCCACGGTCCAAGCTTATCTTTATCCTTCATGATCGTCCCCAGATTGCGTCAACCGTGCCTCTGACAGCGAGCGTATCCAATTCTTTAAGCGCTTGGTTTTGCGCTCGACGTTCCAAAGTCCTCGCGGCACCGCGATGACATCTGAGAACTATCCGAGCACCCCTTGCGCGGCGACTTTAGTACACGCCCTTCCGGACGCAGCGCCCACGAAGCGAACACCAGACCGGCAATGAAGAGCGGCGCGAGCACCATGCCTACACCATCCCCCAACGCGGCACGGGAGGCAGCGGCGCCGGTGACGTCGAACATCATCCCGGCGTAGGCCCACTCTTTGAGGCGCGGAAAACCGGGAACGATAATGGCCACCGCACCTAGAACTTTCCACGTGCCCAAAATGGTGAGGAAGTACACCGGATAGCCAAGATGGGCCATCGCTTCGGCGATGTGCCGCACAGGCACGAGATTGGCAAGACCTGACCCGGCGAACACCAGAGCCACGAGCCCGGTCACCACCCAGTAACTGATCGTCTTAGCCTTCGTTGTGGTACCTAAGTTATTTCCCATTTCAATTTTCTCCGCTGTTGTCGATCATTGGTATCGAGCACCGAAAGCAACTCGATCATCCCCAAACAATCCCATTGTTCTTTTTCATTAAATCCCCGGTGATTTTTCTTGAAATGGATTCGGGAATTAATACGTTCGCAATACGGAATTTAAGCCCCGGCATCACGCTGACACGATTGGCGCTCAGTGCTAACAGCGCTTCGGCGACGCATTGGGTGGTTGAGATCGGTTTCATCGGCATCGTATCTTTATCGAAACCCAGTAAAGGGACGATGGGCGTATCCGTAGGGGTGGTTATTAATACGATGATGTTCAGTCCCCATTCTTTGAACTCGTAGTGAAGGCTTTTTCCTAGACTTAACAGAAGAGCCTTGCTGCCCGCCATGCTTGCCATGAAAGGGACACCATCAGTCGCTCCCATCGCTCCCGTCAACAGCACGCCGCCTTTTCTCCGTTTTGCCAGCCGTCGGCCGAAGTAATGCGTCAGACTCATATGGGATAGGGCGTTTAGCCGCACAAACCGCTGCTGTTCTTCTTCCTCAAAGGATAAAAATTTGCCGACCTTTCCTGTTCCTGCATTAGAAATTAGCAGGCCTACGTCAAGGTCACTTGTTGCAGCATCAATGTCTTTCAGGATGCCCTCCTCAGCCAGGTCAACTTGCACTGCGCGGTACTGAATGCCATATTCCTTTGCAAGTTTTCGCCCGACTTCTTCCAGCAGCGGAAGTCGTCGCGCCACCAGCACCAGATTGAGCCCATTCGCTGCGAGCTGGCGGGCGAACTCTTTACCGATGCCGGATGAAGCACCTGTGACAATCGCCCAGGGACCGAATTTTTCTTTGTCTATTCGTGCATGTTTTGAATTCATCTGATTTTCCTTCACTCTTGTCATTGCTTCTAGCGAGAGCAGCATTGCAAACACGCTGACCGAATGCATGGTAGGGCGATGGTTGTGCTTGCTCGAATTCTTGTAATGGTGCACAAAATTCCTATGATATTACTATTGCCATACTGCAAGAATCACACTGAGCACCGCCGCCGATATGGCCCAATACCCGTGGTTGATCAAGTACAACCCGAGAGGCCTGCCAGCGAACGCGTTCCGTGGGGCACCTGTCACTGCCATTAGCCCCAAACCTACCAGCAGACCCAGCTTCAATCCCCCGAGAACAGAATTAACGTGGAGGCCGTGGATCAGTACAGCCAGACACGATGCAAATACGAAAGAAACCGGGATGACGATTGGATACCACCGGGCCCCCCGTGCTTGTTTCTCCTTCGCTTCTTCGTTGCTCCAGCCCACGAGCGCCATCCAGCGCTTTCCGAAAAGCAAGCCGGAATACCAGAGGCCTCCCATCATCATGTTTACTAGCGTGGCTAATAAAATGGCCCACCAGTTCAGTTGTACGTTATCCATGGATTATTTTCCTCATAAGGTTATTTCGTGGCATGGCACAGGGGCAAGCGCCAAGTTTTTACTTTTAAAGAGCTGCAGTACAAAGGTGCATTTAGCCGTTTTTAATTCATCTGATTTTCCTTCACTCTTGTCATTGGCGGAGAGGGTGTCGTTAATACTCAATGTTTTCCCAATCGTCATGTCGCTGCCGCCGCTCCTGTCGATAGTTGGTAACCTCAAGCCGCACTCCATCAGGATCGGAAAAAAACACCACGAAATAATCCGGTGCGCATTCTGGATACACCCTTGGCTCACTCACCGAAATTTTCTGCTCCCCGAGTCTTCTTGCTATTTCTTTTACATCTTCTTCGCTCTCAACCCGCAGGCAGAAATGATGGAGCCCAGGCGCATAAGGGTTATGCGAATCCCTGGATCGGGCAGGCCGCAGCACATATCCGAAGTGGCGGTTGTAATATTGAAGGTGTTTCTCGCCATTGATTTGAAATTGATTCTTGCGGAACCCAAACGCCTTCATGACAACGTCATAGAATATTTCCGATCTCTCCAGATTCGAGACCGTAACGTAGATGTGGTCGATTCCAATGACTTCCGGCATGAATTTTCCTTACACCCCAACGCAAAGTTAAACAGCGTTCAATGCTGTCGTGATCGATGATTCATATTGAATTAACCCATTGCTTCAGGCGCGCGGTTTCTCGCAGCGTCAACGCGGGGTCATTGAAGGCGTTCGTCAGCAAACTCGCGCCTTGCAGCGCCGAAAGAAGATGCAATGCGTGTCCGGAGGATTCTTTTCCCATGCCCAGCAGGCGAAATTGCGCTTCGAGCCAGTCAAGCAGCGCCGCGAACGTGCCTGCCGCTTTATCTGCCAGCGGCCCGCCTTTCTTGTGTAATTCCTGACAAAGACTGCCGATGGGGCAACCGCTTTGCGCAAGCATTTCACGGTTGTCGGCCACCGACGTGATTGCGGCCAATACTCGCTTCCGGGGATCAGACAGCTTGTCCCACTCGCTGAGTTGGCTGCAGAAACAATCCGTGCGGTGCTCGATCAGGGCGTGACCGAGCTCGTCCTTGGTTTTGAAGTAGTAATACACATTGCCCAACGGCACCTTGGCTTCTAATGCAATGTCCGCGAGCGTGGTCTGATTGAAGCCGTGTTGTTGAACCAGCTTGTTCGCGGCTGCGATCAGGCGTGACCGCTTATCAATTTTTGATTTTTTCATCATCTGAAACAGATTAGTTATTTGACTAACTAACAATGTAGACCCGAAATAGCAGGTCTGTCAATCCAGCCTTGCCGTTTTATGGGAACATCAGGGTACACGCTGCCAGTTTTCTTCGTGGCCGGTCGCAGAACGCACCAACAACTGGTGATCGGTGAGTTCAAGGATATCATCGCTCGACGCGTAGCCCGCCGCTAAACCCTGCACGTCGTGAGGAAATGGGGTCAGGCTTGTGTAGTTGTCTTATTTTTGTGCGGCAACCGCGACATTAAGTGCGAAATCGTGTTTGTGTGAATACACAACATGTGCTTGATTTATGGGGCGCCGAGCAAACCTAACAAAACCGAGCTTGCGCGTATTCGTCGATGGCGTGTGCGGCTCTAACGACTTCTCAAGCCACGCATCGATTTTAATTGCGCACCCGCGCCTGTTCAATGATGCGTTGATTGCGTTCCACCAGCTCTGAGTCGTGCGCGGCGAAGCTGTTGGATTTTTGTGCGAGGCTTGCGGCGAGCTGGGTTTGGCCCTGGCGCAGGCGCACCACGGCCAAGTGGTGCCAGAGTACGGCATTGCGCGGTTCGATGCGCAAGGCGCGTTCGAGTTTGGCGGCGGCGACTTCCAGGTCGCCGCTGCTTTCCTGCTGCGCTGCTTCGCTTAAAAGCGCGAGCACCGCCGGGTGCGTGCTGGTCTGCGCGTCGCTGTACGCGGGCGGCAGTTTGGGGGCGGGAGGCTCTTCCGCAGTTGCGGAGGGTGCGGTATTGATATCAAACGGCGACATCGTGGCGCACGCGCCCACTTCAAGCAGCACGATGCCGATGGCCCATAACAGCGGTTGCCGTAGCATGTATCTCACTGAAATATTCCTTTGATCCAATTGATGGTTTGATCCACCGTTCCGCCCAGGCCGGCACACGGCGAATAACTTGTGGGCGCGGAGCCGGCGATGAAGCCTAATTGTAGCGCTCCGGCACAGGCGGCGTCGGCGCGCAGGTTGTTGCTCGGGTCGATCCACACCAGTTCTGCGTTGTCCGGCACCGACCACACGCCGGGTTGCGCGTTGATGCCGCTCATCAAGTCGCCCCACACGCGTAACGCGCCCTCGGCGCCGGTCAGGTGGGACGAGCGATCATCGTCCATGCCAAGCCAAGTGACGGCCAGCCGGTCATGGGTAAAGCCGGCGAACCAACTGTCGCGCAAATCGTTGGAGGTGCCGGTTTTGCCGGCCACTGCCAGTGACGCCGGCAGCATCGAATAGAGCGCGCGTCCGGTGCCTTCGCGTACCGCCGCCTGCAATATCGTGTTCACCACATAGACTGACGACGCATCGACGGCGCGTTCGATCGACAACGGAAAGCGCTGCAAGGGCTGGCCATCGGCCGTCAGCACCGCATTGATCGCGCGCAACGGCGCGTGAAAACCGCCGTTGGCGAGTGTGTGGTACATCTGCGCGACTTCCAGCGGTGTGAGCGAAGCCGCGCCCAACAACAGCGACGGATAGGGATCAATCTCGCGCTCGATGCCCAATGCGTGCAGGGTTTCGACAATATTAGGCAAGCCCACCGCCAAACCCAGGCGCGCGGTTGAGAGGTTATACGAATACGCTAACGCTTTATACAGCGGGACTTCGCCGTGTTCCTGGTGATCGTAGTTTTCCGGCGTCCATTGCTTGCCGTCGCCGGCTTTGAGCGACACGGCGCTGTCGTCGATGAGCGTGACCGGCGTGTAGTTTTGCGGATGTTTCAGCGCGGTGAGATACACTGCGGGTTTCACCAGCGAGCCGATCTGCCGCACCGCGTCGCGGGCGCGATTGAAGCCGGCGAAGTTCGGATCGCGTCCGCCAACGATGGCCAGCACCTCCGCACCTTCGACATTCACCACCACCGCCGCGCCTTGCAACTGCCCTTGCGGCAGGCGTTTGTATTTTTCGATTTGTTGAATTTGATTGACCATGGCGCGGTCTGCGGAGCGCTGCACCACAGGGTCGAGCGTGGTGAAAATTTGCAGCCCCTCGCTGGTTAAATCTGCTTCGCGATAATCGCGCTTGAGCTGATCGCGCACCACGTCGAGAAACGCCGGGAACGGCGTCACGCCGCTGGCGGCGATTTTGGTAATGCCAAGATCGGCCGCCTTGAGGCGCTTGGCTTCTTTGTCGTTGACTTCGCCGAGCGCGAGCATGGAGTCCAATACTAGGTCGCGGCGTTGGCGAGCGCGTTGTTGATGGCGGCGCGGGTCGTAAAACGACGGGCCTTTGACCAGTGCCACCAACAAGGCAATGTGTTCGGTGCGCAGCTCGTTGAGCGGGCGGCCGAAATAAAACTGGCTCGCCAAGCCGAAGCCGTGGATGGAGCGCGCGCCGTCCTGGCCCAGATAAATCTCGTTGAGGTAACTTTCCAGAATTTCCGCCTTGCCGTAACGTCGTTCCAGCTCCATCGCCATGATGATTTCATTGATCTTGCGTGTGAAAGTACGCTCGTTGCTGAGAAAAAAGTTCTTCACCAGTTGCTGGGTGATGGTACTGCCGCCTTGCACCGTGCCGCCGGCGCGCAGGTTGGCGAACAGCGCGCGGAACATTGCACGGGGCGCAATGCCGTGATGTTCATAAAAGTCACGATCCTCAATGGACAGCAATGCCTTGATCAACAACGGCGGCACGTCGCTGAGCTTGACTAATATGCGATCTTCATTGTGTGCCGGGTAAATGCTGCCGATGTGCATCGGATCGAAGCGCACCAGATTCAGCGCTGCGCTGCTGCCGGCGCGTGACAGGCTGTTAAGCACGCCGTCGCTGAACTCGGCGCGAAACGCAAGCGAGGGCTCTTTGCCGTCCCAGAATGTGGCGGCGCGGGTAATGACAAAAAACGAATTGCCGCGGCGGTGATAGCTGCCGGAAATTTTCGGCGTCGGCGCATCGTAGTAGCCCAGGCTGGTCAGTTCCTGCGCGAACTGTTGCGAGGTCATGCTCATGCCCGGGTAGAGCTCCAGCGGGCGTGCATACACGCGCGCCGGCAACGCCCAGCGCTTGCCTTCGAACTTGGCTTTCACCACCGAGTCAAGATAGGCGACATAAGCCCACGAGGTGAGCGCGCCGATGACCGTGAGCGCCAGCAGTAGCCAGCGCCAAAAGTGTGGAAACGCGGCACGTTTGCGGTCGAGTTTTTTGAGCCACTGTTGCAAAGCGAACATTCAGGCGATTTCACTTGATTAAAAAAAGTCGCCAATTGTCTGCTAAAACAACGTCTGCGGGAACTTAAAAAAGCTTGATTGGCGATGCAGTATTACACCCCGCTTGCTACTATATTAGGCAGTAGTGATAGCCGTTGAGCGTCAATTGAGTAGGGTGTTGAATATGACTATGAATCTGCGTTACGCGTCGTTCTTCATAGGCTTGTTGCTGTGTTATTCCGGCAGCGCACAGTCCGCAGCCAGTGCTGGCGCCATTGCGCGGCCGCCCAGCAGCGATGCAGCGCCCGATCCGTTTCCCCGCCCTGAGTCCTTGGTCGAGCAAGTTGCTTTTTGGCGCAATGTTTATGGTTACTGGAGCCTGGGTCAGGTCGCGCTGCACGACATGGACTACCCCGGCATCATTTACGAAGTCATCGACTTGCCGGGCGAGGCGCGCGACGGTTTCAGCTATACCGCCGCACAAAAAAAGCTCATCGAAGAACGGCGTAGCGCGCTGCAACTACAACTGCAAGCACTTGCTCGACATTATAAAACGCCGGCAGTGCTCAGTGATGCCGAACGCGAACTGCTACAGCGCATTCAATCCGTCGCCGGCGAAGACGCTGTGCCCGGCGCGGCCGAGCGGGTGCGCTCGCAACGCGGCCTGCGCGAGCGTTTTCGTCGCGGCCTGGAAATCAGCGGGCGTTACGACGCCACCTTCCGGCGCATTTTCAGCGATTCCGGCTTGCCCACCGACTTGGCATTTTTGCCGCACGTCGAGTCGTCGTTTCAAACCAGCGCGCGCTCGTCGGCGGGCGCGGTCGGCGTGTGGCAATTCACGCGCGGTGCCGGGCGCCTGTTCTTGAAAATGAATGCCGCCGTCGATGAACGCCTCGATCCGGTGGCGTCGGCGCGCGGTGCGGCGCGCTATTTGAGCCATGCCTACGACACCTTGGGCAACTGGGCCTTCGCGGTGACTTCATACAACCACGGCATTGAAGGCATGCTGCGCGCAAAGAAACTGGTGGGCGACGATTTCGCCCAGGCGGTGCGCGCATACGAGTCGCGCAGCTTTGGCTTTGCGTCAAAAAATTTCTATACCGAATTTCTGGCCGCACGCGACGTCGCCAATAATCCGCACGACTATTTCGACGGCGGGGTGCAGCGCGACGCGCCCCTGGAGCTTCAAAAGCTGGTGCTGGAGCGCAAAACTTCCGCCGGTCAGTTGGCCAAGACGCATGACCTGAGCCTCAAACAAATGGCCGAGCTTAATCCGGCCTGGAGTCGGCGCGCGGCGCGTGGTGAGTTGCCGCTGCCGGTTGGCATGGAAGTGTGGCTGCCGGCGGCCAAGGCGCAGCAAGCCAATGTGCTGGTGGCGGCACCGCCGCAACTGGATGCAGCCCCCATCGCCCCGGCAACCTCGCGCAATTATCACGTCGTGCGCCGTCACGACACGCTGTTCGGAATCGCAGCGCGTTACGGCATGGAGGTGGGGGACTTGCAGGTGCTTAACAAGCGCGCGCCGGACAACGATGTCGTGCGGCTCGGCGACAAGCTGCGAGTGGTCGCAGACGCGCGCGATGCAACGCCCGCCGTGCCGGCGCCGGAAGCCACCGTCGCGGAAGCCGACGCCGAGATTATTCACATCGTGCGCAAGGGCGAAACGCCGATTGAAATCGCGACCAGTTATGGTATTCCAGTCGCAAAATTACTGACTTCAAACGACTTGACCAAGCGCTCCATCATTCGTCCCGGCCAACGCTTCCGTATCCCGCGCCCTTAGTTTTTAGCGGCAGCGCGAGCGCATCATGCATCTGCCCTGGTATCTCGCCGCTTTCGCCGCCGCTATGGTGTGGGGCCTGCACTACCCGTTGCTGGACCACGCACTGAAACGGATTTCGCTGGTTTCGGTGTTGCTGCTCACGGCGTTGCCCATCCTGTTCATCGCACTGCTCTTTCATCGGCAAGTCGCTGCGGATATCGCCATTGCGCGTGCGTTACCGGCGAGCGAGCAATGGACGATTGCCGCGCTTGCGCTAACCAGCAGTGTCGCCTCGGCGTTGCTGCTGCTGTCGATCAGCGCCAAAAACGCCACGCTCGCCAGCCTGATAGAAATTTCCTACCCGCTGTTCGTGGCGTTGTTCGCCTATGTGCTGTTCCGCGAGAGCGCGTTAAATGGCGGCATCCTGCTCGGCGCCGCGCTGATTTTTACCGGCGTGGGTGTCATCATTTTTAATTCGCGCTGAGTCTTGGGCAAATTCTAAGGTCTTGCGCAGCGCGCGTCGGTTTGGATTATTCGGCCTCGTCGCGCGCGCGTCCCAACACCGCTTGAAAATCGAAGCCGTCCGGCCAGGGCAGGGTGAGCCGTTTGGGTTGCTCGTCGTTGTCCCAGCGGAAGTGCTCCGGATATTCGTAGACTGGCAGCAGCCAGCGGTGCTCGGCATTGAAACGAGCGTAGCGGTGCAACAGCTCATCGCAGGGTAACGGGCGCGCGGCGGCGCTGGTCTTGACAGTTCGCCAAAGCAAACCGTCGCAGCGGACGAAATGCAGGCCGGTGTCATCGGCGGTCATCACTACGGCGCCGCCTAGTATGATCGACCAGCGGATACCAACCCCGCGCGCAAGACTCCACCAGCGCAAGCCGTCGGCGCCACCGCTGACGAAAATGTCTCGATCCAGCGCCGCGATGCTGAGAACCCAACCTTTGTGCCCGGTGAACTCGCGCAGCGCGCCGTCCTGCTCCGCCGACCACAGCCGCAGCGTGCCGTCGTGACCGCCGGACACAAAGCGGCCGTCGCCCAGCCCCGCGATGCTGAGAACCCAACCTTTGTGCCCGGTGAACGCGCGCAGCGCGGCGTCCTGCTCCGCCGACCACAACCGCAGCGTGCCGTCCTCACCGCCGGACACGAAGCGGCCGTCGCCCAGCGCCGCGATGCTGCGAACCCAACCTTTGTGCCCGGTGAACTCGCGCAGCGCAGTGTCCTGCTCCGCCGACCACAACCGCAGCGTGCCGTCGTCACCGCCGGACACGAAGCGGCCGTCGCCCAGCGCCGCTAGGAAGCAAACCCGTCGTGTGGGGAAGGAGTGATAGCCGAGCGCTACGGCCAGCTGCGCGGCCCAAAGAAGCAGCGTGCCGTCGGCGCCGCCGGACGCGAGG
>JANLTU010000053.1:0-18006 GCA_031363085.1 Gammaproteobacteria bacterium | reverse complement strand
GGCGCAACTGACCCGTATTGGCGTTCACCGTATAGATGGCAATGCTCGCATCGTCGAAATCCGCCACATATGCGAAGCGTGGCGGCGGTGTGACACAAGTAACGTCGACCCCGGTGACATTTGCCCCAGCGACGGTGCTAGCGCTATTTTTAATGGTACAGGTTTGGCTCGGAACCGAGGGCGAGGTGCTAACCGTAATGCTGTACTCCGCGCCATCAGCAATGGCCGGAAACGTAAAGGGGCCGTTGCCGGAAATCGCAAGGTTATTACCGCCATTGTTCTGCAGCACCAAACCCCTACCCACAAGTCCAGAGACGCTACTGCCTACGCTGTAGGTTACTGAAGCGGGAGCAGAAGCCGTGATGGGGGTCGGATCGCTATTGGGGATCTTGTTACAGGCCACAAGACCCGCTAATAGCAACAGAGCGATGATACGTCGGGAGGCGGTGAGTGACGGGGAAGCCGCAGGCGCTAGCAGGATGATAGTCGTTTCTTTAATCCATGGTTAACTCATTAATATTATTACAAATTACGGCTCTCCGGCTAATGTAGTCAGTCATGCGAGATCATTGCGAAGGGGAGCGAGTGCGGCTAGATATCCCCACCGACGAGACCCAAGTATAGTTGATGAATTTTCGCGTGCACGGCACTCCCGCAAGCCATTTCGTTGTCGTCTGTGTGAATCGTGCCTTGCCTGTGTCAATTTGTGCTCAAAGCGATGGCCATTTCAGACGTTGAAAACGTGGAGATAGGGAAGCGGTGTCAGGTTTTCACTGTGTATTTATCTCCTTGGAGGCAATACAAAAAATGCAATTAATCAAGCCTGACCCCGTTCTGATCGAATACGCTACTTTTTCAATTGTCGCCGTCGAGCCCCGGACGGGTGAGATCGGCTCTGGTATTGCAAGTTGTGCTTTGGCTGTTGGAGGGGTGGTCCCGTATTTTAATCGGCATGGTGTGGTGCATACACAACACCATGCTTCACCTGTCATCGCAGCGGCGATACTTTCGAGCATCGAGAGCGGGATTCATCCTTCGCTGGCAATACAATCGAACCTCGATAATGACTTTGCCTGCGCGACACGACAGGTACTCTGTTTAAATCTGAATGGAGTAGGCGCCGCGTTTACGGGCAGCGCGTGTCAGAAAAAATATCATCACATCGTGGGTCACAACTTTGTGGTCGCCGGTAACACGTTGAGCGAAGAACACGTTATTGAAACGATGGCCGAAGTTTTCCACGTCGACGATAAAAAGCCCTTGTCCTTACGCTTGCTTTCCGCGCTTCTTGCGGGTGACGTTGCTGGCGGAGATCAACGCGGAAAACAATCGGCCTCGCTACGCGTGGTTAATCTGCGTGAGCCAGAACGCTGGTATCTGTATCCTGATCTACGCGTTGATGATCATCCCAGCCCTGTGCGTGAATTAAGTAGGCTGCATGATCTTTTTATGCAAAAGAAACAAAGCTGGAGCCGTTGGGCAGCAAGAGCGAGCGATTAATGGAGCCGCGACTTAACATTATAACTCTGGGTGTTCGTGATTTGGAAAGAGCGGTTTGTTTTTACCGTGATGGTCTGGGTTGGCGTAAGTCCAGTGCAAGTGTCGGTGACTTCGCAATTTTCAAGTTATCGACAGGCACGGCTTTGGCGTTATATCCGCGCCAACTGCTTGCAGCCGACGCCAACCTGCAAGACCTTGGCGGGTTCGGTGGGGTCACGCTTGCGCAGAATGTTACCGACAAAAAAACCGTCGATCTTGTACTCGCGCAAGCCGTGCGAGCGGGCGGCACGCTGCTAAAGTCGGCACGCGCCGCTGAATGGGGCGGGTATTCCGGTTATTTCGCGGATCCCGACGAGCACCCTTGGGAGGTCGCATGGAATCCATTTTTTGCAATCGAGCAAGGCGATCTTAATTTGCCTGAGTAGGTGCTTGCTGTTTATCGTATTCAACATGAACCTGCAAAAGCGCTGCTGCGTTGCTTGGAGCAATACAAAAAATGCAACTCCTCAAGCCTGACCCCTGTTGACGGGCTAGTTAATGAGAACGATGAGTGTCAAGGAGCTTGCCGTGATTCGCCCAGCCACTGTCGGCGACGCTGATTCCATAGCAAGTATTTACAATCATTACATCCTCAATACGACGGTTACCTTTGAAGAGCAGGCTGTTTCTGCGCAACAAATGGCACAGCGCATCAACGAGGTGGCGTCTGATGCGCTGCCTTGGCTGGTCGCTGAGCGAGCAGGCCAGGTGGTTGGCTATGCCTATGCCACAAAGTGGAAGGGGCGCTGCGCTTATCGTTTTTCTGTCGAATGCACGGTCTATCTTGATCCAACTGCGGTACGACATGGATTTGGCAGCACACTCTACGAAACCCTGTTCCCTTTGCTGCGGGCAAGGGGGATGCACGTCGTCATTGGCGGTATCGCACTCCCCAACTCGGCTAGCATTTCTCTGCACGAGAAATTCGGTCTGGTAAAAGTGGCTCACTTCCGCGAGGTTGGTTATAAATTTGGCAAGTGGATCGATGTTGGCTATTGGCAAACTACGCTATGATACCTAACGGGATAGTCCACCGGACGCCCCGGTTCATATCGCTATTCAAGCATTATCCGCATCAAGGAGAAAGACAATGGCGCAGCAATTTAAGGATGCAAACCAACAGGCTTTTCAAGATTTATCCGCGTTTCCAGGTAGTCGCTGGTCGGTGCTTGCGCAGCCCGTACTGCGGGGCTCGATTCATCGGCTCAAGATGAGCAAGGACACGCGAATACCTGCCCATGCCCATCCCGCCGATGAATATGTGTATGTGCTTTCCGGTAAGCTGATTACCGGCGGTCGCGAGTGTGAGACAGGTTGTTTTTGGGTAACACCCGCAGGCACGCGGCAGGGTTCCCATGTTGCGGTTACCGATGTAGAAATTTTGACGATCCGCCTTGGTCCCATGGGCGATTTCGATGCTCAGTAGCGAAGGCGCGCCTAACAACATCCTCAGACCGAACAATCCAGTGCGGTTTTGTCCTGAATAATATGCGCGGTGAAACAATGACCGACTGCGTCTTTTGCAAGTTGCTTCGTGGTGAGCTGCCGGTCAGCAGCATAGTTGAGGACCGGTACTGTTTTGCGTGTCTGGACATCGATCCGATCAACCCAGGTCACGTGCTGGTGTTGCCGAAGCATCACAGGGTGTCGCTTGCGGAGCTGGATGACATCACCGGAGCCCACATGTTTAACGTGGCGCGACAGGTCGCGGCAGCATTGCGCAGAACTTCAGAAATCAAATGCAGCGGAGTGAATCTATATTTGGCGGACGGTGCCGCCGCCGGCCAGGAAGTCTTTCATGCGCATCTTCATGTGCGTCCGCGCTATGCAGGTGACAACGTGAGATCGCAGTATCCGGCCAACTTTAACCGGCAACCGAAGCCAAACCGAGATCAATTGAATACACTGGCGGAGCGCATTAAATACCATCTCTAGCAGGGCAGCACAGCGCAAATTCATGGAAAAGATCGACCTCAAAAAAGACTTGAAGCCGCTCTACCAAGCGTCTGCCAAAGACGTTGTCACGGTTGAAGTGCCAACGTTGAAATTTCTGATGGTCGACGGTGAAGGCGATCCAAACACGTCGCAAGCCTATGCGCAGGCGGTAGAGGCTTTGTTCTCCGTGTCCTACACGGCCAAGTTCATGGTCAAAAAAGGGCTACAGCTTGACTATTCCGTCATGCCGCTCGAAGGACTATGGTGGGCGGATGATATGTCGGCTTTCGTCGTCGATGACAAGGCGAAATGGCAGTGGACGATGATGATCATGCAACCGACGTGTGCAGCCAATGACGTAATCGAAGCCGCCATCGCTGAAGTCCGCAGAAAGAAAAAACTGCCTGCGCTCGACCGGCTACGCCTGGAGAATTTTTCAGAAGGACGGTGCGCGCAAGTGCTTCACATTGGGCCTTTTTCTGACGAGGGCCCCACTATTGAGCGCTTGCATGAATTTATCGACACCCGAACCAGCCGGACTGGAAAACACCACGAAATTTACTTGAGCGACATACGACGCGCCGACCCGAAGAAATGGAAAACCATCATTCGTCACCCCATGAAATGATGGCTAACAACGCGTTCGACACGAACCTGCTACTGTTAAGCTAGCAAGTGAAATAAATTACGGCACAGCAAGCTGTCGCTGTACTCAGCAAAAGAAGGATCTGGAACATGCAAAATTCAACCCCCGAATATCTCGCGCAATGCAGAAATGCATTGCATGCCGAACAGACAAAGTCCCTGTCTGCGACCAACAATTGGTCGCATGTCGACAAGCCGCAGGTGCATGCTGATTGGGATGCGCTTTATAAAAAGTTGGCGACCATGCTGGACAGTTCGCAGCCCGCTGCGCCAGCCATCCAAGCGATCATGGCACAGCATTACGCGATTGCCGCGCGCTTTTATCTCCCGTCGCGAGAGGCCTACATCGGCATGGGTCTTTTCTACAACGACAACAACGATATGAAAAATTTCCACAATGCTTATCACCCGAACATGGTGGAGTTTCTGGGTGAGGCGATCTACGTTTATGCGCAGCGCAACCTGTAAGCGGGTTCGCTGGGCCGTTGCATATCACCTAACTGGGTGTTCGAGAGGGCTGCGTCAACCGCAGCGCCGTCGCAACTTTACGTCAGGCAGCCGCAACGTCGGCGGAGGGAATTATGAGTGTAAAAACGAGTGCGTTGATTCTTATTGAGTTCCAAAGAGAATGGCTGGGTGACGACGGAAAAATCCGCCACCTTATGCAAGATCGAGAGCAATTCGAATCTGCGCTTGAAGCGGCACAGCATGCATTGCAGGCTGCGCGTCAGCACAAAATGCCCGTAGTGCATTGCGGGCTGCGGTTTCAAAAAGGCTACCCCGAGTTGGGGCGGGGTCTTTATGGGTTACGGGCGGTCATTCCACGCGTGGGGACGTTTCCTGCCGATGGCACCGGGAGCCAATTTATCCAGCCCTTTGTTCCCCAAGGGGATGAATTTGTGGTTCAGGGCAGGGTGGGCGCAAGTGGGTTCGCCGGATCGAATCTCGACATTTATCTGCATAACCAGGCTATCGACACCCTCTACTTGGCGGGCTTCGCCTTGCATGTTTGCGTGGAATCGACACTGCGCCACGGCCATGATCTCGGCTACAACATGGTGGTTCTCGATGATGCGTGCGCGGCTTTTACCTCAGCTCAACGGCAACATGTCCTGAATGAGGTCGTTCACCATTACGGCGCGCACCTTGCGGTTGACAAGTTCGTCGGCCTTTTAACGGGGGAGGAGCTCCCTGCCTAACGAGGTGTTCCAGCCGATTGTCAGTAAGCGGCGCTTGGTTTGCTCTTAAGCGGTGACTGGGCTTGATATTTGGATGGTTAGTCCCGGTTTGAATGCCACTTAGAAAGACCGAGCAATATGCAGGATTCCAACAATAAGACTCAGCAGCACGATTGCTGCAAGCCCCAGAATCCCCGGACGAGCAATCTTGAACGGGGCGACCATTAACGATGCCATCAGTACATAAACAGCAAGCAACAGCGGTCCTTCAAAATATCTCCAGGCAAGCGCAACTCCCAAAGCGCCCAATGGCGAGGGCAGCCCCACGAACGACCCGCTCCCGGAAGCGGTTGCGTTATAAAATGCCAGGCGATGCAGCACCGCAAAGAGATAAGCGATGGCGACGAGCGCGGTCAAGAATTCCAAATGTCCAAATCGGCTGTGCTCAACCGCCATGAGTGCCAGTGCAGGGAAAATTCCGAAGGCAAAAAAATCCGCCAAGCTGTCCAGATGGCCGCCAATTTCTTTCTGTAAATTGGACGAGCCCTTAAATAGCGCGGCGAATTTTCCATCGAAAATATCGGCGATAATCGCCGTACAAAGAGCCGCTCCCGCAAATCCCGGTAACGACCGCCCCTGGTAAATTTCCAGCATTCCCCACGTCGCTGCGAGCACTGAAACATAGGTCAGCAAATTTCTCGGATGAAATGACTGCAAAGGATTGCTTAGCGACATGTTTTTAGCTTAACTCCGATTCAGTCCTGACGAACAACGGTACCCACGGCCTAGGCAAAGCGAACCTACGGGACGTACACAATGACGGCCTACAGCATGCACGACCTATCGAAGCACGATGTTTCCGCATCAAACGCGTATGGCCTGCTCTATACCGGGCTCGCCGCAGCACTCAGTGGCGTGGGTCTGGTCGCCGCCTTAAACGATACTCTCTGGGTTTGGATTGCTGGGCAACTTGTACTAACACTCGCTTTAGTCGAATGGTTCGTGCTGCTGCATGAATGCGGGCACCGCACACTGTTCCGCAGCCGGTGGATGAATCAACTGGTCGGCGCGATTGCGGCCTTCATCGTTGTCATTCCCTACACGGCTTGGCGGCACGTGCACGCGCGCCATCATGTCTGGACCGGTTGGCAGGACCGTGACATCACCACCGAAACCCTAGTGCCACGCAAGCTGGCAGGCTGGGAACGGTGGGCGATCAACGCAGCTTGGCGTACCGGGATGCCGTTGTTCTCGGTGTTGTACCGTGTGCAGAACTTCTGGAATACGCGGCGGCTGGCGAAGTTTCTTGATGCTGGTCTGATGCACAGAATCCGCATCGAAAATAGTTTCTTTCTGACAGGCTATGTGGGGCTTGTCGTTTGGCTTGGGCCGAGTGATCTGTTTGTGCTGTGTGGGCCCGGCCTGTTGCTTGCGCTCGCTATTGAAGACATTTTGCTACTTAGCCAGCACACCCACATGCCAACCCAGATTGCCGGTTCAACCTGCGTGCAACCGCTACCGCCCCGCGCCCAACAAGCATGTACGCGCTCCCTGTGGTTACCGCGCTGGTTATCGTGGATGCTGCTGCATTTCGATGCGCACGAATTGCATCACATGCATGTTCGGGTGCCGGGTTACCGCCTGCGGTCCTTGGGTGTTCAGACACCGAACCAAGTACATTGGTGGCTTTGGCTGCGCGCGGCCAAAAAACTGCCGGGCGTCGATTTTCTGTTTGGTTCACGCGACCGCACCGGGATGCATCTGTGACGCAGGCTTTACCGCCACCCGCGTTGCCCTGTGCAGTGTTCGTCGTATCGGCATTTGTGATCGCGGGGGCAGCACACGTGGCTTGGTTACGCAGCCGGTATTCACGCCGCTTCGCAGCGCCCATTGATGGTGGAGCTACGTGGCGCGGTCGACGCCTGTTCGGTGACAACAAAACCTGGCGCGGCTTGATGGTGATGCCGTTGGCGGCGGCACTGGTTTTCGCGCTGGCAGCGCAGTTTCGCGAGCATTTGCCCACTTGGCTGGCCGCAGGCATCTGGACTCGATCAGCCAGCGAATTGGCAGGGGTCGGTTTTGTTTCCGGTCTGGCTTTTATGCTTGCCGAACTACCGAACTCGTTCATCAAGCGGCAGCTTGACATTTATCCGGGAGCGGCGGCCCGGCACCCAGGGCGGCGAGTATTGTTCTTGATTGTCGACCGCATCGATTCCACGCTGGGCGTCTTGATTGTATTGAGCCTGCTGTTACCGGTGCATGCCATGACCTCACTGTGGGCGCTGTTACTTGGCATTGGCTTGCACTGGATATTCAGTTATTGGTTGTTCCTGCTGCGATTGAAAGGTAGACCGTCTTGACAGCCGACTTGCACGGTCTCGTACCGCTTGCACAGGCCGACGCTGCCCGCGTGTACGGCGGAAAGGCTGCATCGTTGGCACGCATGCTCACCCACGGCTTTCGCGTCCCGGCCGGCGTCGTTGTGTCTGACACGGTATTTCAGTTGCATCTGGATCAGGCCGGGTTACGCACGGCGATGAACGCGTTGACTGCGGCCGATGCGGCCCAGGCTGAGAAATTTGCGGAGCGCCTGCGAGTGACTCCGCTTGATCCGCAACTGCTTGCGGCATTGGTGGATTATTTGTCCGCGCATGCAAACGTCGCGCATGCAGTTCGCAGCTCCGCGCTAGGTGAGGACTCATCCGAGCACTCGTGGGCCGGGCAGCTTGATACGCTACTCAATGTCACGGAAGCTGCGGCGATTGAGCATGCCGTGCGTACCGTTTGGGCTTCAGGGTGGTCTGCGCGCAGCCGTGTTTATCAGCAGCGGCGCGGGCTTCAGCTCACACGCATGAGCGTGATCGTGCAACGGCAAGTCGATGCGCGCCACGCCGGTGTCGTGTTCACCCATGCACCGGCCGCCTGCGGCGAGGTGCCCGCGATGCTGATTGAATACTGTACCGGCCTGGGTGATGCGCTGGTGTCCGGCGCAATCGATCCTGCCCGGGTTCGCGTCGCCCGCGATGGGGGCGACACACTGGAACATGCCCTGCCCGGCGCCACGCTTGCGCCGCTGTCGGCAGCAGAAATCAATGAAATCGTTGCGCAGGCGTCAAAGCTTGAAATAGTGTTTGGTTGCCCGCTCGACATCGAATGGGCCATCGACCCTGCGGGGGTGTTGTGGCTATTGCAGGCAAGACCGATTACCACGCCGGTGAATATAGCGCCTGATCTCAACAACAAAGTTGTCTGGACCAACGCCAACATCGCCGAGAACTTTCCCGAGCCTGTTTCACCCTTTTTGTATTCGGTGGTGCGCAGTGGTTATAGCGCCTATTTTCGCAACCTTGGGTTGGGTTTCGGCATCTCATCGCGGCGCATCGCCGCGATGGAACCGGCACTGCAAAATCTGGTGGGTGTGCATGGCGGCCGACTGTATTACAACCTAAGCAACATCCATGCGCTGCTGCATCTCGCACCGGCCGGTCGCTGGCTGGTGCAAGCCTTTAACGCCTTCGTCGGTACGCAGGAGCATCCCGTAGCGCGCGATCCATTGCCCGAACAGGGTTTTGTTGATCGTGTTACCGAGTGGCTGCGCATCCCATGCAAAACCATCGTGCAATATCTGTACGTGCAGTCCCGTGTCGCACGCTTTGAACACACGGTCGGTCAATTCTGTGATCGCTCCGCGCTGGAGCGCATGCGGTCGACGGATTTGCTCAAGCAACTGCGTGGCTTTCTGGACATCCGTCTGCGCCGCTGGAACGATGCCGCATTGGCCGATACGGCGGCGATGGTTTGCTATGGTTTGCTGCAGCGCACCTTGCGGCGCGCCTGGCCCGAAGCCGGTGCGGGTATGCGCAACAACCTGTTGGTGGGCCTGCACGGCCTGGCAAGCCATGCGCCGGTCGAAAAGCTTTGGGAGTTGGCGCAACACGTGCGCGCCGATGCGAAGCTTGCGCAGTTGTTTGCGCAGCCTGATGCCGCGACCCTTCACACCCGCCTTTCTAGGGAGCAGATGTTTGCAGAATTCCGCGCGCGGTTTCATGACTATCTGGAACACTGGGGTTTTCGCAGCTCCGGCGAGCTGATGCTCACACAAGCAAGCCCGCAAGAGGATCCCACCGCGACGCTGGCCTTGCTTAAAACCTATGTCACGCTCGGTTCCGATTCGCCCGCCGCGATGCTGGTTAAACAGAGTGCCGCGCGCGTGGCGGCCACCGAGGCGGTGTGCCTGCACTTGAGTCCGCGCCGGTTGGTGCGCGCATTGCCGTGGTTGAGCAGGGCAGGGCGCTTTCGCATCCTGCTCAACGCGACGCAAGGCGCAATCCGGTTGCGCGAGCGCGCGCGCATGCAGCAAGCGCGGCTGTACGTGCGCTTGCGGCATATCGTGTTGGCCTGCGGGCGCCTGCTGGTGGCAGCGGGAAAGCTCGACGATCCAAGCGATGCGTTTCAACTCACCATCGACGAGCTGCAAGACCTGCTGGCCGGGCAGGCGATGTATCCGTACAGCGTGCGTGCGCTGGTACAGCAGCGGCGCGACGCACACGCGCAACTGGCCCGCATGACGCCCCCCGACAATTTCGTGCTGGCAGAAGGTGCCTATCTAGCGTCGACCACTGACACCTCAAGGGCAGAGGTATCCAGTGCCAGCGGCACGCAATTGCGCGGTATCGGCGCTTGCGGCGGGACGATCACCGCCGCCGCCGCCGTGCTTGCCGATGCCAGCGAGGCCGCGCAACTGCGGGAAGGCGACATTGTTGTTACACGACAAACCGATCCGGGCTGGGCCTGCGTGTTTTTTCTGGCGCGCGGGCTGGTGGTCGAACGCGGGGGCATGCTGTCGCATGGCGCGATCATCGCGCGCGAGTTCGGCATCCCTGCCGTGGTGGGTGTCAGCGGCGCGACCACGCGCATTCGCAGCGGCAATGTTTTATCGGTGAATGGGGATCACGGTGTCGTCGAAATCATTCGCTGACGATGTGCTTGCGTATACGGCCACGCGCCTTGCCCGTGCGCATATCGGCTTGCTGTGGCTGGTGCTCACCGGCTGCGCGCTGTTTGTTTCTTCCTGGCCCCTCATGACCGACTCTGCAATGCCTGCGTTACTTGCGGCGTTGCTGATCGCGCAATTCCGTCTGTGGGACGATCTTGCCGATCATCGGCATGATGCCCAACTCCATCCGCAACGCGTATTAATCAGCACGCTATATCGCCACAAATTTGTACTGCTGTGCATCGTGCTCGCCGTGCCCAGCGTGTGGATGTTGTGGTTCTGGCGTGACCCGGCGCAACGGCTTGGCTATGCGGCGTTGTGCGCCGCGATGGCTGTTCTGTACATCGCAAGCCCGCACTGGCCGCGTATCGCGCGCGGTCATCTCGTGCTGCTTAAGTATCCGGTATTGACATGGCTGTGCGCGATCAGCCCGCAAACCTACCGTGCTCTCACTCTGGGCATGACGTTGTGGTTGGTGCTCGCGCTGATCGACATGCACAGTGACCCGTCAATGCGATCCAGTCCATATTGGCGCTGGATCAAAAACGTCGAGTTCGCCGCCTTGCTTGTGCTCGCCGTGCTGGCGCTGCAACATGCCCCGGAAGCCCTAAGAGAATTCCAAGCGCGATGAGGTTCATGTGACTACGCCACCCGCCGATGCCTTTGAGCCGGTTATCTGCTATCTGTGTGGAGCAAACGATGCAGAACCGCTGGTCACTGGAGAAGATGATCTCACCGGCAAACCGGGGCGCTTTACTTTTGTGCAATGCCGCCAATGCGGGCTCGCCTACCAAAACCCGCGTCTGACGCTCGCCTGGGTCAAGCATTACTACGACGACGAATACATCGCGCATCGCAAGAAAGCCGATTGGGGCTGGCTTACCCCGCTGTACAAGCGCGCCATGCGCAAGCATGATCTGGCCAAACTTGCGCTGGTCGACCGATATATCAAGCTGCGCCCCACTCAACACGTGCTCGACATCGGTTGCGGCGCGGGCACCTTCCTGCTCGAACTCATTGATCGCGATCAGGTGACGGCCACAGGGGTGGATTTCAAAGACCTTGCGCATCTGCCGGGATTCAGGCGCTTTGATTTCCGCTGCGGGGTGCTGGCGGAACAGAGCCTCCCCGCACGCAGCTTCTCACTCATCACTCTCTGGCATTTTCTTGAGCATGATTACGACCCGGCCAGCACACTGGCACGCTGCCGGGAGTTGCTGACGGACGCAGGCCGGCTGGTCATCGAGGTGCCGAGACTCGACAGTCTCAGTTACCGGCTGTATCGCGAGCGCTGGCCTGGCTTGCAGGCGCCGCAACACACCGCACTCTATACCCGCGAGACCTTGCTCGCGTTGGCCCGCAAGCAAGGTTTGACGGTCGAAGACTATCTGCCCTGGGGTGCGTTTCCGGCTTACTTCTATTTGTTTACTGGTCTGGCTTTCAAGCTGTTGCGCGGTCGTGGTCTGAATCTCGACCGCGCCATCTTGCCCTATTTCATTGGGCAGATGGTGCTTGCCCCGTTGTTGCTTTTTGAGCGTCGGCTCAACCTCGCGATGCAAACCATCGTTTGTAAACGCTCGCCGTGAACGAACGGCTTATATTCATCGCACGCGCCACCGCCACCCTGCTGCTCATGACCGTTTGCGCGTTGCTGATGCTGGTCGTTGCTTGCCTGAGTGCATTCCAATTCCGCCGTTTTTACAGCGAGGGGATAGCGACACCGATGGGACGGCTTGCTTTGCGCATCTGGGGCATTCAAATCCGTATGCACCAGCGCACGCCATTTCCAACCACGCAGACGATCTATATTTCCAATCACACTTCCACGCTCGACGTGTTTGTGTTGATTGCGTTGGACTTACCCAATGCGCGATTTTTTCTGAGCGGCTTTCTGCGCAAGTTGCTTCCGTTGGGTGTCATCGGCGGGCTGATCGGCATTTTCTGGACTGCGCCGCAGGAGTATCCGGAACAGCGCCGCGCAATTTTTGCACGCGCGGCCGAGACACTTCAGCGCAGTGGTGAGTCCGTGTATCTGAGCCCGGAAGGGGAACGCGTTACCACGGGTGACATCGGCCTGTTTAACAAGGGCGCCTTCCATCTTGCTACGATACTGCACGCACCCATCGTGCCCTTGTTCATCGCCATTCCGCGCGCCATGGACCCCGGACGCGGCTTGCATGCTCGCCCCGGAATTATCGATGTGCACGTCGGTGAAACCCTCTTGACCACGAACTGGCACCTTGGAGATTTACTGGCAAATACTGCGCGCATACGGGAGCTGTTTGTGCAATGGAATAGCACGTTGCGCGGCGTGCCGCCCGCATGAGTCCAACGCAAGACGAACTGCTGGTTACCGATGCGCAGCTCGCGCCGGAGATCACGCCTGAGGGCCCGCCAGACGCGACCATCCGCTGCGTTTTTCTAACCGGCGCCACTGGTTTTCTTGGCACGCAGGTGCTGGGCGAGCTGTTGCGCACGACCGATTGGCAGATCATCTGTCTGGTGCGTGCGGCCGATGATGCACATGCGCAAGCGCGCATCGCCGAGGTGCTGGTGAACGCAGGTGTCGAAGCCAAGCAGGCAGGTGTGCGCATCACCGCCATGCGCGGCAGTGTGTCCGACCCGGAGTATGGTTTGAACCCTGCTGCCTTCGACGCTCTGGCTGCGGCTATCGATGCGGTCGTGCATGGGGCCGCCGAAGTGAGTTGGATCAAGCCTTACCGGCGTTTGCGTGGCAGCCATGTGACGGGTACGCGCAACGCCATCCGGCTGGCCTGCCGTCTGCGCGCCAAACCCTTGTACGTGGTTTCGACGCTCGCTGTTTGCTATGTCCCCAATGGCCCCGATGTGGTCGACGAAAGCACCGATATGGCGGTGCATGTGGCGCGCATGCCACTGGGTTACGCGCAAGCCAAGTGCGTGGGCGAAACGTTGCTGCGTGCCGCCGCCGCGCGCGGACTGCCGGTCGGTATCCTGCGTTCAGCGCTGATTTGCGGACATAGTGGTACCGGACATTCGAACCACCAGGATTTGATTTCGCGCTTGCTGCGCGGCAGCACGCAAAGCCGGATCGCGGCCGACGTGGACTGGCGGCTCGATTACATCCCCGTCGATACGGCGGCGCATGTCTTGTGCACGCTGCTGCGCAGCGGCTTTGCCTATGGCGGAACTGTGGGATACGCGCGTGTCCTGCATCTGCAACACGATGCACCGCGCAGTTGGCGCGAGCTGGTGCTGTCCCTCCGATTGCGCGGTTATCCGGTGCACTTGGTGCCGCTCGATACGTGGCTGAAGATGCTTGCGCAGCGTAGTGCAGTGGATGCCCCCGATCTGCATGTGCTGCGACCGTTCTTCCTCGCACGGCCCAGTGTTCTCGACGGCCACAGCATCATCGAACTTTATCTTGAGCCCACGCGCAGTCGCATTCGTTCGTCTGCCTCGCAGACCTGGCTTGCGCAGCACGGTATTGACATCCCGAGGTTTGATGCGCGCTTACTCAATCGGTATTTCGCGCACTACGTGGCCAGCGGATTTCTTCCGGCAAACGGGGCGCCCGTCGCCAAGCGTGAGCCCGCCGCGCTGTGCAGCATGATCGAAGCGGCCTTGCGCGCGGGTCGCGGTACGGACACGCTCAAGCTTGCGAACTTCAGCGCGCTACCGCTGGGTGGCGAGAATGGCATCTTGAGTGAGTTGGCGGCCCTGCGCACTGGCGGCCGTACGGGTTTGTGGCACTGTCGCGCCGATATCATGGGCCCGAATGGAGCGCAGCCGCTCGATGCGGTACTCAAACTCAAGCCTGCGGATGCTGAGCAAGACGCCATCACGCTTGCCATCGCGGCGCTGTGCAGCCCGGAACTTGCGCACGCCTTCAGCGAACATTTGCCCCGGCTGCATTACCGGCATGCGGCTGCACGCGAGCGTGCGATTGCGCAGATGAAGGACACCCGCCTGCTGCGCCACATGCCCACACTCCTGGCCGTTTTACCGTCCGCAGACGACGCTATCCAGGGCATGCTGTACGGCTATTTACGGGGCGCCGAATTACTTAACTCGGTGAACCATCCTGAGCAGTGGAGCGCCGCGCATCTTGCCGCCGCCGTGCGCGGGCTGGGAGAAATCCACTCTGTATGGCTGGGCCGCGAGCACGAGTTGCTGGCCTGCGATGGGCTGACTGTGGAAGCCGGTGGCCCGACCTTGACAACAATGCGGTCGCTGTGGCAGGCGCTCGCAAATTTTTCCGCTCCATACTTTGCTGATCTTCTCGGCAACGACGTTCATGCCACCCAATGCGCCTGGATCGACACCCTGGCCGACGGGTGGCCGGGCGCGCCGGCGATGCCACGCACCCTGATCCATCACGACTGCAATCCGCGTAACTTGACTTTTTTGCGCACGCCCGATGGGCTTGAACTGTGCGCCTACGACTGGGAGCTCGCCACCGTCGGTTTGCCGCAGTATGACTTGGCCGAGCTGCTGTGCTTCGTGCTTCCCGAGCCGGACCAACAGCAGGTCGCAGAGAGCGCCATCCAAGGGCATCGTGTTGCACTTGAAGCCGCTGCGGGCTGTGTGCTCGATCCCGAGTTGTGGCGTGCCGGTATGGTGATTGCACTGCGCAGTTTCATCATTTGCCGACTGCCGCTGTACGTGATGATGCAGCGTTTCCGTCCCCAGGCGTTTTTACCGCGGGTGGTCCGCAATGCGTGGTGGCTGGCGCAGTGGATTGAGGGTCATGCAAACTCGGGGTTGGAGTGTGACGGGCGGAAAACGGATGAATTGCACCCGCTCGACCTGTAAACGCAAGAGTTTCACTTAAACTTTTCCATTCCGGGAAAATGCCTGCGCGTATGAGTTTGCCGCAGTAAACCCGATTCAAGCGCCACCGCGACCCGGACGCTAACAGTGCATCTGCGGTCGCGGGTTTGCTTGTCTCTCATGTCGAATAAAAGCGCAGCAACGTTTTCGGTAGTTGCAAGACAGTTTCTGCGCGTCGGTGTGGTGCGTGGAACTTTGCTCGGACTATTGATTTACAGCGTCGATGTGCTTGGCGATTCTTTCTTGACCTGGCTTGAGACCGGGGAAGTGTTCTTGGACCACCTCGCCGATGAGTTTTTTTCTCCCTCGGCGCATGAGCTGTGGATGCGGTCAATGGTGACGGTGGTGTGCATCGGATTTTTTGTTTTCATCGAGCACCACAAGCAACGTAATCAAGAGCAAATTTATCAGTTAGCGTATTTTGATCCGCTGACCAAATTAGCCAACACCGCATCGTTTTGGCGGGAGCTTGCCGGGCAGCTCGCACACGCGCGACGTAATCATCTGCAAATTGCGCTCATTTCAATTGATATCGATCACCTGAAACGCATCAACGACACCGTGGGCCGCCTGGCGGGCGATGCGATTCTGATCGGAACCGCGCAGCGTCTGCGGCAATGCCTGGGCAGTGAAAATTTTCTTGCCCACGCGGGCAGCGGCAAGTTCATGGGGTTGGTGGGTTATAACCACGCTCCTGATGAAGTCACGGCGGTTGCTCAAGATATTCTTTCGATCATGTCAGCGCCTTTTGTGCTGGACAGCGGGGAGGTAATCTCCGCCGCTAGCATTGGCATTGCGTTGTTCCCCAGCGATGGTCGCGATGACCATGAGTTGTTCCAGAAAGCCGATGCGGCATTGTGTGACGCAAAACGATCCGGTGGCGATAGTGTCCGCTTTTATGCCGTCACCATGACCTGGAAATTGGCCGAACACATGCGCATCAAAAGCGAGCTGCGACGCGCGCTGGAGCGCAATGAATTGACGGCGCATTATCAGCCCATCGTCAGTGCGCACACCGGTCACGTGCGTTCGTTCGAAGCCTTGGCGCGCTGGCCGCAAGCCGACGGCAAAATGATTCCGCCGGGAGTTTTTGTTCCGATTGCCGAAGAGACCGGGCAAATCGTGGTGCTGGGTGAGATGGTGTTGCGCCAAGCGTGTCATGACTTGGCGCTCTGGCATCAGGCCGGCTATGACACGCTCTCGGTTGCGGTGAATGTTTCGAATCGGCAATTGCACCAAAAAGGCTTTCCCCAGCTCGTTGAGAGCACCTTGCTGGCTGCCAAGCTGCCGTTCAGTTGCCTGGAAATTGAAATTACCGAAAGCTTGTTCATGACCAATGTGGATGAAGCCATCAAGACGCTCACCGAATTACGCGAGTTGGGCGTGCGTATTTCCATCGATGATTTTGGCACCGGATATTCGTCAATGAGCTATTTGCAGCGCCTGCCGGTGAACAAGCTTAAAATCGACAAATGCTTTATCGATCATGTGGCGACCGGTTCGGGCAACGTACCGATCACCGAAACCATGATTTTGCTTGCGCATAATCTGGGGCTGTATGTCGTTGCCGAAGGCGTTGAAACTCTGGAGCAGTGCGCTTATCTTAAGAAGCTGGATTGCGACTCGTTCCAGGGTTTTTATTTCAGCCGGCCGATGCCGTTTGAGCAATGTGTGCAGTATCTATCCGCCGAGATTCCGGTGCAGAAAAAACTCGTCGGTTGAACCTTATCCGCAGCGAGTAAAGACTGGCTCGCAGTCAGCTAATCGTTCCCCATTCCCCAAGTTTTGCTACAATGACACTCTTGCGCCGTTCCCGCACAGCCTGTGCTCCACGGCACCTGCACATCCATGCTGTAAGGTCGGCACGCCGTGACATTTTTCAATCGGTTTAGGAAGGAATAAACTCATGCAAGTTTACTACGACAAAGACGCCGATCTGGCGATTATCCGCAGCAAGAAAGTTGCAATCATCGGTTATGGTTCGCAGGGCCATGCGCATGCGAACAACCTGAAAGACTCGGGCGTGCAGATCACGGTCGGGTTACGTCCCGGTTCGACTTCGGCGGTGAAGGCAGAAAAATCTGGGCTCACCGTCAAGCCAGTCGCTGAAGCGGTGCAGGCGGCCGACGTGGTGATGATCCTCGCGCCCGACCAGCATCAGGCCAAGCTGTATCGTCAGGACATCGAGCCCAATATCAAGAAGGGTGCGGCCTTGGCCTTTGCGCACGGCTTCAACATTCACTTCGGGCAGATTGAGCCGCGCGCAGACCTCGACGTGATCATGATCGCGCCCAAAGGCCCCGGCCATTTGGTGCGCTCGACCTTCACGCAGGGCGGCGGCGTGCCGAGCCTGATCGCGGTGCATCAAAACGCGTCCGGTAAAGCGAAAGAACTGGCACTTTCATATGCGTCGGCCAACGGTGGCGGTCGTGCCGGTGTCATCGAAACCAACTTCCGCGAAGAAACCGAAACCGATTTATTCGGCGAGCAAGCGGTGTTGTGCGGCGGCGCAACCGCGCTGGTGCAGGCCGGATTCGAAACCCTGGTCGAAGCCGGTTACGCGCCGGAAATGGCTTACTTCGAATGTCTGCACGAACTGAAGCTGATCGTCGATCTGATGTACGAAGGCGGCATTGCCAACATGCGCTACTCGATTTCCAACACGGCCGAATACGGCGATTTAACGCGCGGTCCGCGCATCGTCACCGAAGAAACCAAGAAAGAAATGAAGCGCATTTTGACCGAAATTCAAACCGGCCAGTTCGCACGTGAGTTCATTCTGGAAAATCAAGCCGGCGCACCGACCATGCACGCGATGCGACGTCGTTCGCGTGAGCATCAAATCGAAGTCGTCGGCGCCAAGCTGCGCGACATGATGCCGTGGATCAAAGCCAACAAGAT
>JANLTU010000038.1:0-24896 GCA_031363085.1 Gammaproteobacteria bacterium | reverse complement strand
CACAGCAACGAAGCTGCTCGCATTGCGCATATACGCATGCAAGGTGGCACTAAACTTGTTGGTGTTGTCCTTGAACTCGCCACTCATCATCAGGTGGCTGGGATTCGGCCGTGCAGTAGGCGCCTTGTCGGGCCGCTGTGCGGCGAAAGCAATCTGCCCGCTGAAGTGCTGCGGATTGGTCACCGTCGCGGACTTAATTTGCTCCACGATTGCCTGCGCTTCCAACATCACACTGTCAGGCAGTTCCGTGTAATTACCGCTCGCAATGTTACTCAACGACGTGCTGCTGGGGTACTTC
Source organism: Gammaproteobacteria bacterium (assembly GCA_031363085.1). Classification (GTDB taxonomy): domain Bacteria; phylum Pseudomonadota; class Gammaproteobacteria; order SG8-11; family SG8-11; genus UBA6921. The sequence continues at coordinate 24,598 of JANLTU010000038.1, read as the reverse complement.
ACCGTGAGCTTGCCCTTGTCGATCTGTACGGAAGCGAGTGCATTGGTCACTTTAGCCTTCATAACCTCAAGCGTGTACGTCGCGCCCTCCAGGTTCGGAGGAATGACAACGATATTGACGGTGTTGCCGTCGATCATGCCATCCACTATCGACAATTGAGAGTCGCTTAGTACGATACTGCCCGTGACCAGCGGGCCGGTATAGCTTGCCGGCATGTAGTCCGCAAGGTTAGGACCCTTACTGAAGCCGCTGAGGTAAGCGTGGGACATCGCATGTAATGCGTAACCAAGCGCGTCAACCGCACTCGCGGTGATTTGCCCGGATACAGTTGCGGCGCCAAGCTGAGTGCTCAATACACCCCCTTGAGCATTAAGCGTGGCAACTTGGGTTGACCATGTACGCAGCTCGGTTACCGCCTCCTTTGCATGGGCGAGAGACGGAGGTGGTGGGGAATCGCTGCTACTGCCACAACCGGTGAGAATAGAAAAAAGAAATAGAACTGGAATAACTGACGCACGGACTGAATGTTGCTGCATGGCTTGCGCCTCCCTGTGACAGAGTTTAGATGTGGTATGTCTCCCCCGCCTTCCAACAACCAACGATAAGGGAGCGAGGGCATTGTAGGCGAACGCATGAAAAAATTGAAGCATCACTTTGTAGTTCACTTTAATCGCACTTCAATAATTGTCAGAGCTCACACCAATGCAAGGCGCGGAAAAAATTTCGTCACGTGCATAGGTTGGTATGTAAGCAAGCGATTTTTCCGCAACGCCGCAATTGGGATGAAATATGGATTTATACAAAGCGCCCTTTAGTTTTAGCGCGCCGGACCGATGCTTAATAGATGAAAGCGAAGCATTTGCGGAGATCAGCATGCGCTACATTATTCTTGCGTTAGGTTTGGCCTACGGTTGTGCATCGACTATTGTCGTTGCCGAAGAGGTTTATAAATGGACCGACAAGAACGGCAACATACACTACGGTGAATTCCCACCCGGCAGCGGACCATCCAAAACCATCCAAACCCCGACCGCACCGCGCCCGGCGGAGGAAGGCGCAGAAGCCAGCAGCGACGCTGCGCCGCTCGACAAACAAAAGAAAGCTTTGGAAGGCATGAGCGAAGAACGCATCAAGAAAAAAGAGACCAAGGAAAAAACCGAGAAAGAGCAAAAAGAAGCCGCTAAGCGTTGCAATATCGCAAAAGGAAATCTCACAATTTTTGAAGACGGTGGGCGCATTCAGCAAGTAGGTGCTGACGGCAAGTTGCATATACTGACAGATGCGGAAATAAAAACCGGATTGGTGGATGCGCGCAAGGGCGTGGAAAAATGGTGCAAGAAATAACCGTCGTCATGAAAGCGAACACCCGTTATAAAATATCGCGTGAGCTCGCGCATCTATCTTCGCTGTCCAGCGCTTGCGGATCAACGCGCGTTCCTGGCGTCGGTCCGTAAAAGTCATGCATTGCACCATCCTTGGACGAGCGCCCCTGCAACGCCTGCCCAGTTTCGCGCCTACCTCAAGTACATCACCGCACCATCGAACTGTGGCTACTTGATTTGCAAGCGCGACAGTGCGCAGATCGTCGGCGTCATCAACATCACCAATATTATTCTCGGCAAGTTTCGCAGCGGTTACCTTGGCTACTACGCCTTCGCCGCGCACGCACGTCAGGGCTTGATGCGTGAAGGTTTGCAGGCCGTGGTTCACCACGCCTTCACGGCGCTAAAACTGCATCGCCTGGAAGCTAATATTCAACCCGGCAACAGCGCGTCCATCCGCTTGGTCAGGTCATGCGGGTTTTTGCAAGAAGGTTACTCGCCGCGTTATCTTAAAATCAGTGGCCGTTGGCGCGATCATGAGCGTTGGGCCATTGTTGCAAAATAACCGATTGGGCGTGTCGATCATCATTGCCGTTTTTGCAACAGGCGCCTACGACACGACTCCAGCTTGTTTACTTTGCACATAGCGCACGATGTTGTTCACCGAATCCAGATTTTCGGGGATCATTTCTTTATCCGCGACTTTTAAAGCGAACTCCTGTTCGAGAAAAAAAATCATTTCCAGCACGCCGGTGGAATCGATAATGCCCTTCTCCAGAAACGAGGCGTCGTTGGCCAATACCGACGCATCGTTGGTGAACAAAAAGTTTTCGAGTATGTAGTCACGGACTTGCTGTTCTATCGACATGTCGTTCCTCAGGGGCGGGGGGGGGTTAGGGGCGCGGACCATTCTCAACAAATAAATGATGCCACATCTGGGTGGAGAGGATGGCGACCAGGGCCATGTTGTCTTTGTAACCGAGCGCGCGACCGGCGCGAATTTTTTTCAGTAGAAAGCCGGTTTTTTGCGCGTCGAAATAGCCATAGCGTTTGACCGCATCGGCGCCCAACAGCGCATCGACATAATCGAGCGCCTTACCGTTGTGAAAAAACGCCGGAATATCCGGTGCGCGATACGGTTGCTTGCTGCGCGCGATGACCGACGCCGGCAACTCATTTTTGAGCGCGCGCTTGAGCAGATATTTTTCGTTGAGTACTTTCATTTTCAGATTGGGATGAATGCGCGCGGCGAATTCAATGACGCGATGATCCAGAAACGGAAACCGCCCTTCCACCGAATTGGCCATCAACATGCGGTCGCCTTGCGACCACAACAGGTAATTCGCCATCAGCACGCTCGCTTCGAGGTACTGCGAACGATTGAACGCATGCCACTGCGCAAAGTCGCGCGGCAGGCTTTGCTCCAACAGCGCAAGCGGATCGGTGTGCAAGCGCGCCTTGAACTCCGCCGAATAAAACTGTTTGCTCTGCGCGGTGGTGTTCCAGCGCGGCAGGTGCGCGAAAAATGCCGCATTGGGTTGATCCAACCCGGTACCGAAAAACGCCTCGCTGTAGCTCTGTGCGCGTGCCGGATTGAATTCCAGATACGGATACAAGCGCTTGAGCAGCAGCGGGCGCCACAGCGATTTTGGCTGACGCGCCCAAAAGCGCCGCAGCTTGGCTTCTTTGAAAATGTCGTAGCCGCCCAGCACTTCGTCGGCGCCTTCGCCGGTGAGCACCACTTTCGCACCGCGCGCATGCACCAAGCCCGACAACATCATCATCGGCACCGGCGCCGTGCGCAGGATCGGCGTTTCGGTGTGCCAGATCGCACGTGGAAATTCCCGACCGATATTTGCCGCGCTGCACTGCACCTGGTGATGTTGCACACCGAGATGTTCGACCATGCACTGTTGATACACGCCTTCGTCGAGCTGCGCGTCACTGAAGCGCATCGAATAGGTTTCAGGCTGGATGCCGTTGGCGCGGATCAAGGTAGCCAGCACCGCCGAGTCCAATCCACCGGACAAATACGCACCCACCGGCACGTCGGCACGCAAGCGGATACGGGTGGCGTCGCTTAACAGCGCGCGCAATTCTTCGGCTTGCTGCTCGACCGGGGTGCGATGGTAGTCATCGTCGCTGGGATAGCGCCACTCCCAGTAGTGCTGCTTGCGTGTTCCGCCTTCGGCCGCGATCAACATCTGGCCCGGCAGAATTTGCCGCACACCTTCGAACAAGGTGGCGTCGCCCAACGTCGACCAAAATGTCATGACTTGATCCAGTGCCGCCGGGTTGAGCACAGGCGTGCGCCCCAGCACCGGCAGTAATGCCTTTATTTCCGATGCAAACAATACGCGGCCGTTTTGCTCGGCGTAGAACAGCGGCAAGATGCCGACGCGGTCGCGGCACAAAATAAGCTGCTGTTGATTTTGATCCCACAATGCAATCGCGAACTGGCCGTTGAGGTGTTGCACGAAGTCCAGACCGTAGTGCTCGTACAAATGCACCAGCACTTCGGTATCGCTGTGCGTGTAAAAACGGTGTCCCTGTCCTTCCAGAAATGCACGCAACTCGATGTAATTAAAAATTTCGCCGTTGAACACCACCCACACCGACTGATCTTCGTTGTGGATCGGTTGTGTACCGCCGGCCAGATCAATGATAGACAAGCGTGCGTGCGCCAGACCGATGCGCCCGTGAGTGTAAAAACCATGCCCATCCGGCCCGCGATGCTTGAGCGCGGCGATGGCGCGTTCGAGCTCAACGCGCTGCGGCGGCACACCCCCGTCATGGGCAAATATTCCGGCTATGCCGCACATGGTTTCATGTTATTGATGTGGCCAAGTGAAATTTGAAGCCTGTTCGCGCTGAGCTTGTCGAAGGGCAAATGAGCTTCGACAGGCACTGCGCGAACGGAATTGAGACTTCTCCGTGCCGCATTGATAGAGACATCAGCGTTTGTGCCATGCGCGTACCAAAGGTAGCGGAACATAAGTTTTTAAATACGCTGGCCAGGAATACGCTGCTTCATCGTAAGCGCGCGCTGTTGTGTATGCCGTACGCGCCTCGCGCTTGCGACCCTGTTTAAAATAGTGGTAGCCCAGGTTGAAGTACTGCCGCGCCAAACGTTGATTGATGACACGTGCTTCGTCAGCGCTCAACACATCACTGCCACGCTGCAAATTGGTGGAATGCGCGCGAATAAAACCCAGCAAGGCGTGTTCCTCGTTGTGCATCAAACTCTGCACACGCTGGCGGTAATAAGCCAGCGCTTCATCCAGATAACCAAGCCGTGCACGCCGCGCCAAGCGAAACCATAAATCGATATCTTCGCCTACCGGCCAATCTTCACGAAAAGGTATTGGCTCTTGCGCCAGCAACGCGCGCCGCAGCATCACGGTTTGAGTGCTCACCGTGGTGATTTGCGTGGACATGAAGTTGTAGAAATTGGCGCTGCACAAATACAGCGTGCCCGAGTGATGGCTCATGCTTTGCGCAGACTTAAGAAGCAGGTTTTGACTCCTCATGCAGCGCACATTGGTGGCCGCGTACGGGTCGTCGTCAAAATAAATTACGTCGGAAAACACCACGTCTAGTTCCGGGCAACGTGCGAATGCCGCCAGCTCGCGTGCGATTTTTTCCGGGTGATACAAATCGTCGCTGTCGAGAAACGCAATGAACTCGCCCTGCGCCATGCGCAAGCCGTGATTACGCGCGGCGGCTGCCGTGCCTTGATGGGCCTGGGTATACACGCACACACGCGTGTCCTGCGCAGATGCGGCACGCGCAATCACCAGCGTTGCATCGGTGGAACCGTCGTCGACCACCACGATCTGCAAATCGCGCTCGGTTTGTTGAGTGACGGATCGCAACGTCGCCGCCAGATAGGCTGCGCAATTATAGGCGGGAATAATGATCGAGACGGTCATGGCGCGGAGCGTATATCAACACCTAGCAACGGCAATGTGGAACTGCGGCAGAACAGCGCATCGAAGCCACATTCGCCGTCCGACGCCGCCGTGTTCGGTTCGCAAGTAGTGATGGAAAAACTACACCGGGTCTCGGCCAACGGCTCGCGTACAGACGCACCCAGCCAGTTCGGATAGTTATTGATCGGTGGCACTAAAACAAAATTCTTTCCCATGTTGTAAATCCCGGTTGCGGTTTTTTTATTTAACAGCGAAGGACCGGCGGCAGCATACTGCTAGCTAATGTTACTTGGATTAAAACAACAAGTGCCGCGTATAGCTCAAGTAACGCCAGCCCCCCGGCTGCGCCAGGCAACGCAAATGATATTGCCACGCGTGGCGTCGGTGTCCGGAACTCAAATGTTGGTTGGAAAGAAAATGGAATGCAGCGGAAAGCTTGCGCCGCAGCGCGCGGCGAATTCGCGGCGGATTGTCAAAGTCCAGCAAGAACTCGATGAAACTCACCAGTGAGTGTTGATACTCGGTCGACTTGGACAATGAGTGCGGCGTGTCGTGAATGCGGAACGTGGGCACATCCAGAAACTGAATCTTGTGTCCGGCGAACGCAATGCGAAATGCGATTAAAGTCCATTCGAAATACTTGGTAACACCGTCGAAATAGTCGAGCGTGATGGCGCTGGTGCGAAACAAACCGCCGCACGAGGCCAGCCAATTTTCTTTGATGACGGCGGCAAGGGAGTCTTGATTTACTGCGTCGACGTTGTACACCCGCAGCCCGTCGGACATGTCGCCGTTGGTGGCCACGACGTCCACATCGACGTTCGACACCATGGGCGCAAGGCGCGTGCGCAAGGCGCCGGGATAATACTCGTCGTCGTCGTCGAGAAAACAGAAAAAATCCTGGGTTACGAAGGTGCGTCCGAAACGCAACGCGGCCGGCAGATTGCTTTCTTCCTGGTAACACACGCGCAACTCGCGCCGGCCCCGCAATTCAACGAAAAACGCTTCGTCATAGCGATTTCCGTTCACCACGATGATCGGTTCGACGTCGACGCCGTCCTGACTCAACACGCTATCGATGGCGCGCACCAAGGACGCGCAGCGCGCAGGTTCACAGGTCGTCGGAATAATAACTGCAATACCCATTTTACTTACCACGCACGCAAATGCCGTTGGATGAGTTACATGGCACCAAGATACCTCGGCCCGTTAAGTGCTGAACGGCAAAACAACTTTACGACAGTAATACGCCTCTGCATACCCACTCGCGGCGTTGCACTCGACGCCACGCAGTCGCAGTAAGGCGGAAAACGTCTCGCGGGTGAACCAGTGCTTGCTGGCCTCGCTTTCGAAACAACTTAACAGATGATCGATTTTTACGGCGCCCTGCTGCTGCGTCACGGGCACAAATACATTGGGTGACCCCAGGCCGCCGTCGTATTTTGGAATTTCGTATTCGAGGATAAAATGATTACGGAAAGTATTCCAGGTCAGTTCCGCAACCACACGATGATCCTGATGCAGATCGGCGCTGTAATGCGTGAATATCAAATCGGGCGCGACCAGCGTTTTTAATTGTTCGAAATACTCTTTGAGCTGCGCGCCCAGATACGGAAAATAACCGTTACGAAACTCCTTCACTACCACCGTCTTGTGCTTCGCGTTGTTTAAAAACAGCGCTGCACTACGCTGCGCCTCTTGCGCACGAACCGGGTTGGACGCCAGCACCACCCAATAAAATGTCAAGTCTGGGCGCTGATCGGCCAGTTGCAACATCGTCGCACCGCAACCGATCTCGATATCATCGCAATGCGCCCCGATGCACAGCACTGTGTTCAGGTCTTTAGGCAGCAGCGTGAGCATCGTCTACAACCCGGATTTAGCCAATAATTCGCGGGTCAAACGTACCCGGTCCCAACGCATACGCCGGGCCAAATAGAGATACAGCGCCAGCTTGTCGCGCAAGGTTATTGGCGCGCCGCTGACCGCGCGAAAAAAAGCCTGGTGCCAACGCCAAGCTGTAAGCTTGATGCGCGCCGACGCTGCCGAGTGGTAGCGTCGTTCTTGATGGCCCTCGTCCTTGCGCGACCAACTCGACGAGTCTTGATGAAAGCGGCGAAAGAACAGCCGTTCCGGAATTTCGTAGAATTTCCCGTGCAGCGCAAGTTCGGCCAGCAGATTGATGTCCGAGTCTTGATGCGGCCCCAGCAAGTGGGTACGACGCACCAGATCGGCGCGCACCACACCCAGATGCTGATGACTCAGGCGAATTTTTTCCATCAGTGCAATGAAGCGTTCGCGTGCGCTGTCGCTCATCAGATGCAGATTGTCTTCATAGGCTTCGGGGTTGGCACCCTGCGCGTCGACCAAGGTGGTTTTGGGATAACACAACACGATGCGCGCGTCGCGTTCCAGAATGGCGACGGCGCGTTCCAGAAACGTCGGTGCCCAGTAGTCGTCGGAAGTCGACCATTTAAAATATTTGCTTTGCGATAACGCAAACACACGATTGAAATTCGGCGACAGGCCGATGTTTTCGGCATTACGGTGATAGTCGATGCGCGCATCGCGACGCGCATAGTCTTGACATATTTCCGCCGTGCCATCAGTCGAAGCGTTGTCGCTGATGATGAGGCGGAAATCGCGATAGCTTTGATTCAACAGCGACTCAAGCGACTGCGCCACGTAGCGCTCGGAGTTGTAGACCGGCAAACCAATCGTCACTAACGGTGTAGCTGCCATAAATTCACAATGCCTTCAATACTGTTTCCGCCGCGCGTTCGCCGCTCTTGAAGCTTTCGTCGGTCCACATGTAGCCCCAATCGCCGTAGCGGCCGCAGTAGCCAACTCCGATCTCGTCCAGATACCCATGCACTATAGCCAATGCGGCGCTGCGGTCGAGGTCAAAAATCACGTTGGCATAGTCCAACTTCAGCGCTTGCTTGGCGAGAATTTTATCGTCTACGCTGATCACGCCGCAGCGGATTAAATCCTTGATCACCGGCTCGATATAATGATCCGGCTGGTGTTGCAACGGCCGGTATTTTTTTGAGAAATAAACTTCCGCCTGAATGCTGGAGCTGCCGGCCGGCGTATTGTTGGGCGACATTTTGTACGGGAAACTTAAACGCGTGAATACGATATCCGGCTCGTAAAAATAACTGATGTGGGCTGGCGAAATTTCCGCACGCGCAACGCCGATGTTGACTAACACCACGCTGGTGCACGCCAGTTTTTGCGCGGCTTCAAGAACCTGGCTTGGCACGCCTTCGATCAGCGGAATCAAATCGGGCAACGGCAGCGACGAAACCACACCGTCATAATTCACCTCGACTTCATTGGCGAACATCAGCGTGCGCGTTTTAGGGCGCAGCTTGACAAGCCGGTGGCCGAACTGAAATTTGGCGCCTTGCGCGAAACGATGCAGGTACGACATGAAGCCGCCGCGCGTGGGATAGCGAAAATTCGTCACGTAGTGAATGTTAGCCGTGGCGGTGGTCAGAGCGCCGTGCACCACTTCTTTCAGGCTCGGGCGATACATGCGCGGTCCGATCCAGTCGGTGGTCATGTTGGCGGCCGGCGTGGTGTGGTACTTCTGCGTGTACACCATTGGAAAAGTTTCTGCGAACGTGTTGCCGTAACTGCCGCGCAGCCATTGTTCGTAGTTCGCCGGTGATTTCTGCTCCTGCTGCGCGAGTGCCGCAAATTCGCACACAATCGTGGTGATCAGATCGAGCGGTAGTCCGTGCATATTGTTTTGCACCGGGTGCGTCATCCAATGACCATGCCAGTAATTGTTGACGTAATACTGAATTGTCTCGTACTGGCCCTCGATGTTGTCTGCCAGAATTTTTTGAATGCGCTCGTCCTTGGTGAACGACACGTGCGGGCCATGATCGAAGATGAACCCGCCGGGCAATACATCCGTGGTCGTGACACCACCGTAGGCGGCGTTTTTGTCGAACATCAGCACCTCGGTGTTTTCGTTACGCAAGCGCTGCGCCGCGCCGAATCCCGCCATACCGGTGCCCAGAATCGCGATTTTTTTTGTCATGCGGAAAGACTCCGATAATACGCGATGACGGCATGCAACCCCGCATCCAGGGACACCTGCGGACGCCATCCAGTTTGTTGATAAGAGCGGGCAATATCGGCGCTGCGCAACGGTTCCATTGGCCGGTCCGGCAGCGCACCGAACTGCGGCTGTGGTGCCGCGCCCAGCAGCGCAGTGATGCGCAGCACCAAGTCGCGGGTTGCAATGACTTGGCCCGAGCCCAAGTCGACGGACTGTCCTTCGATGCCGGGCGCGGCTGCAATCGCAAGAAATCCTTCCACCACGTCGCTGACGTATACCCAGTCGATCAAGCGTTGGCCGCTGGTGATCTTGGGCGCCTCGCCCGTCAGCAAGGTGCGCATGACATACGGCACCAACTTGCTTGCATCGCGCTGCGCCGGACCGTACACCATGAACACGCGCGCAATGTTGGTCGGCAAACCATACAGCGCGTGAAACATGCGCGCGTAACTGCTGCTGGCCCACTTCGCAGCGGCGTACGGCGAACTTGGAATGGTTTCCAGCTCACCCGGCGGCGGCTCGACCAATGAGCCTGTCAAGACCACGCGCTTTTGCCCGGTGCCGGTTTCGGCACAGGCAGTCAGCACATGCACGCTGGACGCCAGATTTGCCTGGAAGGCCGGAATCATGTGCTGTAAATCCGGCGCGCCCATCACATGGCTGGCGAGATGGAACACATAGTGCGGCGCAATGGCTTTAATGCTGGTTTTTACTGCGGTGTAGTCGCTCAGGTCGAGCGCATGACCGTGGTAGTTGCGATGTTCGAGCATCTGCGTTGAACGCGCGATGCCATGCACCTGCGCACCAAGATTGCACAGTCGCGCCGCCAGATGCGCACCGATAAAACCAGTGGCACCGGTAATGGCCACCACGCTGTCACGCAAGCTGTGCGGCGATGCATTCAGGGTCATGGCGGTGCGTCTCTGAGCAAATCCACCGCTTTCAGCATCCGCACTCCGGCGGCCAATTTATCGAAGGGCAAGCCGGACTTCTCGGCGATGTCGAGCAGGCTGTGTTTGCCGTCGGAATAGTTCAGCAGCCAAAACAGGCCGTATTCCTGCGCCTTGTCGTACAAACCGCGCCGGCCCAATTGCGGCTCGCCGTGCTGAACCGTCGCGACATGGCGCTGATTGTCTTCAAGCGCGCCGATCACCGCGAGGATTTTCACCAAGGATTCCGCCAAGGCGCGTGGCTTGAGCAGATCAAGATTGTCCGCCGAGGTGTGGTACTCCGGGTACTCGCCGTTAGGCGTGCGCATCAAACATCCCATCGCCAGATTGAAGCCCGGCGAACAGAACTGACGTTGATCGTAACCAACCGGCTCAAAGGCGCGCGTTTGGTGAGCGTCACCCGAAGTGACCAACACCTGCTGCATGACGCGATCAATTTCAGCATCATCGCGGCGGCTGCGCACGTAGGTAAATTTTCCCGGGTCGCCCAGGCAGGCCAGCACCAAACCATGATCGATGCGCGTCACCGCCTCGGGATTTTTCCCTAACCAGGCAATCGGCCCGACGGTGCAAGGGACGAATAAAAACCGGTAAGAATAGCGCGTCGCGATGCTGCGCAACTGTCGCGCGAGCTGTGCTGCGACCACGATGCCGGAGAGATTGTCGTTGGCCAGCGATGGGTGGCAAACATGCGTGGAGATCAAAACTTCGCGCGCGGTAGTCCCAGGTAGCAGCGTTTCACCGTAGGTCAGATGGCCGTCAGCCAGTGTGGTATCGATCACCACGTCGTATTCGTCGTCGGTGAATGTGGCCAACTGAGTGTGGCTGACGCAGAAACCCCAATTCTCTTTGTAGTAGCTGTTGCGATACGGAATCGCATGCGGGTGTTTTTTGTCCGAAAACAGGTGTTGCAGCAATTCGCCGCGCGTTACACGTTGGCGGATCGGCGTGCTGTAGCCGAGCACGTGCAAATTGGAATTTTTGAAATCGACCAATTTGCGGCCGCGTTTATCCGCGATATAGGCGTCGCGGACATTCCATTCTTTCGGTAGCGTCCAATCGAAAAATTGCGTGCCGCTGGCCACTTCGTGCATGTCGATACCGGCCACCTGATCGACTGCGCGCAAGGTTGCGCGCACGCCATTGCCGGTGATGCTGCGGCAGAAGGGATAGAGCGTGCGCGCCAGTTCGAACATCTCGCCGCCGACGCGGTCGAGGTCGATACGCTCTAGCAGCGACCATATGGAAGTGTGTTGCGCGCTGTTCATCCCGAGCCCGTCAGCTTACTTTCGAAGCGAGTAATCTGCTCGATGCACAGGGTTTTGGCGTTTACACCTTGAAAATATTGCCCGTACCACTGCGTGATCCAGTCCAGTGACTCTGTCAAGACTAGGCGCGGCGTCCAACCCAAGTGCAACGCCGTCTTGCTGGTGTCCAGCCGCAGGCAGCCGGCTTCATGCGGATGTTCGCCGCTGTCGCGCGCCCAGCTTGCCGGGCCGGGCCAGGTTGCGATCATGCGTTCAACGATCTCCTGCACCGGCAGAGTATCTTCAAGTCGCGGCCCGAAGTTCCAGGCACCGGCGAAGGCTTCGCCCTGCAACGCCAGACGTTCGGCCAGCGTCAGGTAGCCGCCCAGACAATCCAGCACAAACTGCCATGGACGCACCGCCTGCGGGCTGCGCAACACCACCGGGCGCTTGGCATGGAACGCGTTGACAATGTCGGGGATCAATTGATCGCGCGTCCAGTCGCCGCCGCCGATGACATTGCCGGCACGCGCGGTGGCGATGAACTTACTCGCCGCCTGGCCGGTACCTGCGCCAAAAAAAGAATCGCGGAACGCTTGCGTCACCAGCTCGGTGCAGGCTTTGCTGTTGGAATACGGGTCGTGCCCGCCAAGCCGGTCGGTTTCACGATAGCCCCAAATCCACTCTTTGTTTTCGTAACTCTTGTCGGTCGTGACATTAATGAAAGCCACGCGCCCCGGCAGACGGCGAATGGCTTCCAGAATATTTACCGTGCCCATCACATTGGTCGAATAGGTCCCCACCGGATCTTGGTAGGATGCGCGCACCACCGATTGCGCCGCCATGTGGATCACAATCTCCGGTTGATATTTGTCAATACTTGCGCTCAGATGCGCCGCGTCACGCACATCGCCCTCAATCGACAGCATGCCGGCAGCGACTTGCGCCGCTTCGAACAGGCTGGGCTGCGTCGGTGCCGGCAGCGCATAACCGACCACTTCAGCGGATAAGCGCTGCAACCACAACGACAGCCAACTGCCTTTAAAACCGGTGTGGCCGGTGATGAAGACTTTGCGGCCTTGCCAAAATTTGGTGTCCATCGGCGCGCTCTGGGTTATTTTTTATGCAGGCGTTTTTCCCACACCTGCCACGGCCGGTTGCCTATTCCATACATGCGATCAAACATGATCTTGTCCTTGAAAGTATCCATCGCCGACCAAAAGCCTTCGTGGTGGTAGGTATACAGTTGTTGTTGTTCGACCAAACGCCGGAACGGCGCTTCGACCAGTTCCTCGCCCGTTTTGATGTAGTCGAAAATGTCGTGGCGAAAACGAAAGAAGCCCGCATTCAGCCAGAAATCCGATTCTTTGATCGGCCCGATATGGCTGACCATGCCGTCGTCGCTCGCATACACGGCGTGAAACGACTCGGCGGTACGCACGCTAACGAAACTGGCGAGCACGTTACGTTGCTCGGCCGCCTGCAGATAGGCATCGAACGGTAGATCCGACAAGGCATCGCTGTAATTCGCCAGGAAATACTCTTCACCTTTCAGGTGTTCGCGCGCCGCCACGAGGCGTTGACCGATATTGGAATGCAAGCCGGTGTCGACAAACGTGATGCGCCAATCCTGAATATCGCTGGTGATCGGTTCAATGCTGCGGCCGCCATTGGACAGCACAAAATCATTGGATACCCACTCGGCGTAATTGACGAAATATTCTTTGATCAAATCGCCGCGATAGCCCAGACACAGCACAAAATCTTTGTGCCCGTAATACGCGTAATAACGCATCAAGTGCCAGATGATGGGCCGGTAGCCAATGTTGACCAGCGGTTTAGGAATGGTGTCTGAATGTTCGCGCAGACGCGTACCCAAACCGCCGCAAAACAAAACAACTTTCATGCTGTGGCCTCGCCTGTTCTCGTGCTGTCGGTTATTTGCTCAATGCCAACGGTAGATCGCTACCCGATTATCGGTACCCTGGCGAGTCTCATGAACCAATTCCGCGTGCGGCGACGGAATGCCCTGCTCAAACCAAGCTTTCAAGTACGGGCGCTTTTCCAGCGACCCGCTCCAGATCACGATAAAATTCGGCGCTTTCTTTTCCAGATAGCGCAGCGCCAGCGCCGATTCGGCATTGGGCAAGCCGCCGAAGTAGCCGCCGGAGTAGTACGCCACTTGAGTGCTGACATCCATCACGACTTTTTTGGTGTCGGGTGCATAGTCGCGCAGCCACAGTCCGGCTTCTTTGAGGATACGGTATTCGCCATAACCTTGCGTCAGGTCGCTATTGTATTTGGCGCCCACGAAACCCAGCCCGGCGAACACGCTGATAAGGCCGACACACGCGACGCCCCAAGACCAACGTTCGAAGAATGCATGCAGACGCGACGGCGCGGTGAAGATTCCGGTCAGGGTGTGTTCACACCAAGTGCAAAATTCCTGTGCGCCGTTGGCGGCCCATACGATCAGAAACGGAAAAAACGGCAGCGTGTAGCGAAACCAGATGATGTGCACCATCAGCATGATCCCCAACACATAACCGCCGATGAGCCCCACCACCAGCTCGCCGCGCAAACGTGTTGCATTCCAGGTATGGCGAAACAACCCGAGCACCAGGCACAACAACAACACCGGCCCGCCGTAACTGAAGGACGGCAGAAATTCTTGTAGAAAGGCACTGGCATTGTGCGCAATGCGCTGCGGCAAATGCCCGAACAGCCCGCTGAATGTGACCGGGTAGGGTGAATGCGTGGCAAAGTGAATCGGTGTCAATAACGGGCCCCCTTCCTCCAGGTTGTCGTCGATGCCCCACGAGGCTTCGTTGTACGTCATGCCCGCTTCCATGCGCTGGATGATCACGTAGTTAATGATGTTCTTGCCTTCCAGGCGGTATTCGCCGGTGTGTGCCTTGAGATACAGCACATAGGGCGAGGCCAGCACGGCGGTCGTGACGCCAACGAGCAACGCGGCGCTCGCCGCCTTGCGCCAGGGTTTTTTCTGCAACCATGCGCTGACCACAATGGCGGCGATGGCCAAGGCCGCGAACACGATGCCTTCGGGGCGCGTGAGATAGGCGCACCCCCAAAATACACCGGCCAACAGCGGGTAACGCAGTTGGCCAAGCTCCACGGCACGCAGCGTGAAATAGGTGCCGGACATGACAAATAACATGTAAGGCGTTTCGGTATAGCCGGCCAGCGAAAAACCGATCAACACCGGACTCACCGCTGCCAACAGCGCACCGATTTTCGCGGCGGTGCGGCCATACAACGTTAAGGCGATAAAATAGATCGGCAGCACCGTTGCAGCGCCGGTAAGCAGCGACGTCAAGCGCATCCCGATCTCCGAATTGCCGACAAAAAATGTCGCGACGGCAATCAGGAACGGATACATCAGCGTGTACATGGTGTCGGGCACGCCGTACACCGAGGCAAAGCCTTCGCCGCGCAACAGATGCTCGGCCACGGTGGTATACGCACCACCTTCGTTTTCGATCACCACCGGTCCGACTGCCCACCAAACTAAACGCAAGGCCAGCGCAAATGCGAAAATCACCAGCCAAGACCGATCACGCCGCGTGGTTACCTGCATGGTTGCCGCACCGAGTGATACAACCCTTTCATCCCACAATCCTTTCGATGATGTAGCGCGGTCTTGACTTCACCTCGCGATAAATTTTGCCCAAATATTCGCCGATCACACCGATGCAAAAAATCTGGATGCCGCCCAGCAGATACATCGGCAACACCGTGGACGCCCAGCCCGGGACGGCGGTGTCGGCAATAAACCTGATCCACAGTGTCCAGGCGGTGATGATCAGCGTGGCCGCGAACACGCCAAAGCCGATGAAGGTAATCATGCGCAGCGGCACGCTCGAAAACGACGTGACGGCGTCCAGCGCTAGCGCCAGCATCTTGCTCAGTGGATATTTCGATTCGCCGGCGAAGCGTTCGACCCGGTCGTAATACACGATGGAAGATTTGAAGCCGATCAACGGCACGATGCCGCGCAAAAATAAGTTCACCTCGCGAAACTCCTTGAGTGCTTCCAGCGCACGCCGGCTCATCAAACGGTAGTCGGCGTGGTTGAATACCGACTCCACGCCCATGACGCCGATAAACTTGTAAAAGCCTTCGGCGGTGACGCGCTTGAACCAGGTATCGCTGTCGCGTTTTTTGCGCACGCCGTACACCACGTCGATGCCACGTTGATGATCCAGCAGCATGTTTTTCATTACTTGGATGTCGTCTTGTAGATCCGCATCAATGCTGATGAGCACATCGCCTTCCGCAGTAAATAATCCGGCCAGCAATGCATTTTGATGGCCGCGGTTGCGCGACAGCTTGATGCCGCCCAGCAACCGGTTCGCGCTCGATAATTTCTCAATCAGCGACCAGGTACTGTCTTTGCTGCCGTCGTCCACAAACCAAACTTTGCTGGCGGCATCGACCAAGCCTTCGGCGATCACGCCCGACAAAAATGTCGAGAGCCGGCTCGCGGTTTCCGCGAGCACTTCTTCTTCGTTGTAGCAGGGCACGACAATTCCAAGAATCATAGCTGCCTCTCCAACCGATCAGCGTGCGTGTTCACGAAACGACCACCAATGGTTACCCAGGAAATTCCAGAACAACACCATAACCGTTGCCACGATTTGCACCAGTAAATAATGCAAACCCAAATGTGCAATTCCGACTTCCATGATGCCGCCGTTGAGTAACAAGCCGGCGGTTGAAATCAACACGAATTTCGACGCCGCGTGGAGGTGCTTATTGGCGCTGCGAAACGTGAAGTAATAATTCAGTGTGTAGTTAAAAATCGCGCTGATCGCAAACCCCAGGCTCGATGCCCAGGTGGGCGACATGCTCAGCAGTTGCACACCCGCGACCAGAATGGCGTATTGCAACCCGGTCGCGAAGCCGCCGACAAAAACAAATGAAATGAACTTCTTTTTAATATCCGCAGAAAACATTGCACGATTATTTCCATGTTCAAGCGTTAAGAAATAATCTTCAGTTCGGGAATGGGCACCACGAACTTTCCACCCCACTCACGAATAAATGCGTTTTGTTGCATGACCTCGGCCTTGAGGTTCCACGGCAGGATGAACAAATAGTCGGGCTTGGTCTCCTTGATCTTCTCAGGCGACAAAATCGGAATATGCGTACCCGGCGTGTATTTGCCCTGCTTGTACGGATTGCGGTCCACGGTGTAGTCGATAAAATCTCTGCGAATTCCGCAATAGTTCAGCAGCGTATTGCCCTTGCCGGGCGCGCCGTAACCGGCGATGGTTTTTTTATCGCGCTTGGCCTTGATCAAAAATTCCAGCACTTTGCGCTTGGTTTCTTTCACTTGTTCGGCAAAGCTTGCGTAGGTTTCCAGGCGTGTGAAACCGGCGTCGATTTCACGTTGCCGCATCTGCGTGACGCGCGCCGCGATGGGTTTGCCGGTGTCTTCCGCATGGCGGCCATAAATGCGAATCGAGCCGCCGTGCGTCGACAACTCGTCGACATCAAACAAGGTGAGGCCGTGATGCGCAAAAACTTTTTCGACGGCATAAAACGAAAAATAGGAAAAGTGTTCGTGATAAATCGTGTCGAACTGGTTCTCGGCCATCAGGCGTAACAAGTGCGGAAATTCAAGGGTGATCACGCCGTCGGGCTTGAGCAAAATTTTCATGCCGGCGACAAAGTCGTTGAGGTCCGGCACATGCGCCAGCACGTTATTGCCCAGCAGCAAATCCGGCCGGCCGTGCTCGTGGGCAATCTCGCGTGCGGTTTGCGTGCCGAAAAATTTCACCGTGGTCGGCACGCCTTTCTCAAGCGCCACCTTGGCCACATTGGCCGCCGGCTCAATGCCAAGACAGGGCACGCCGCTGTTTACAAAATGCTGTAACAAATAGCCGTCGTTGCTGGCCAGCTCCATCACCAAGCTATTTTTGGCAAGGCCGAAACGTTGCTGCATGGCATCGGCGTAGTGCTTGGCATGCTGCACCCAACTGTCGGAATACGAGGAAAAATAGGCGTATTCGCTGAATATGTCCCCCGGCGCGACGAATTCTTCGATCTGCACCAGAAAGCATTTTTCGCACACGTAGGCATGCAAGGGATAAAACGCTTCCATGTGGTTGAGCTGATGTTGCTCGATGTGCGTTTGGCACAGCGGCGACATGCCCAGATCGACAAACGTGTGGCGTAACGGCGTGCTGCAAAACCGACACGACGACGCGCGTGCCTTACCCGTTACGGAGTGCGCGGATGCAGTGGTCATCGAGCTTCCCCTTGGAAATTTTTTACGGCTGGTACATTTTCGGCCGCGCGCATCTTAACTTTACGCACTCCGCCCTCGCTACCTTCATGCGAGGTAAATAATGCACCCGCCACTGCTCAAGCATGCACTGGACAGCGATGCTGGGGCAGGTTTTATTCGGTGCGGTAAATATCTTTCACCAGATACAGAGGCCGATTTTTAGTTTCGGTAAACATGCGCCCGAGGTATTCGCCGATCACACCCAGCGCCACCAACTGAACGCCACCCAGAAACAACACGATCACCGTAAGCGACGGATAACCACGCACCGGGTCGCCGTACACCAGCGTTTTGTAAACGATGAACAGCGCAAACAGAAACGCCAGCAACGCCGCGAGCACACCGACATAGGTGGCGATTTTCAGCGGCGCGGTGGTGAACGAGGTGATGCCCTCCAGCGCCAGCGTCCATAACTTCCAGTAATTCCATTTGGTGATGCCGGCGAAGCGCGCATCACGCCGGTACAGCACTGCTTTTTGCGGATAGCCGATCCACGCGAACAACCCTTTCATAAAACGATGTTGCTCGCGCAACTGCGTGAGCGCGTCCAGCGCGCGCCGGCTGAGCAAACGAAAATCGCCGCTGTCTTCAGGAATCGCGACATGGCTGACGCGCTTGATCACCCGGTAAAATAATTTAGCGGTGAGTTTCTTGAACCAAGTTTCACCGTCGCGCTCGGTGCGCTTGGCGTACACCACGTCATAGCCTTCGTGCCACTGCTTGACTAGCTCTGGAATGAGCTCGGGTGGATCTTGCAAATCCGCGTCGATGGCCACCGCCGCCGCACCACGCGCGTGATCCAAACCCGCCGTCAGGGCGATTTCTTTGCCGAAGTTACGACTCAGATCGACGATGCTCACACGCGCATCATCACGCCGCAGTTCATGCAGCACCGCCAACGTGTTATCGCGGCTGCCATCATTCACGTAAACAATTTCGCAGCCGCCTTCGAGCTGCGCCAGCACCCCGCACAAACGCCGGTGAAATTCCGGCAAGACCTCTTGCTCATTGTAAGCCGGTACCACGACCGAAAGCCGAACCGGCGACCTGACTGCTGACATGTGTTACCCCCGAAACGTCCATAGGCGATTAGCAAAAAAATTCCATAGAAAAACCAGACCGGTGGCCACAATCTGGCTGGGCAAATAATGCCAGTTTAACGCGCTGATCGCGACGTGCATGAACGCGCCGTTCAGCAGCATGCCGGCAAAGGCGATGACAAAAAATTTGTACGCGGTTTCACGGTGCGGTTGCGTGCTGCGAAATGTGTAGCGGTAATTCAAGCCATAGTTGACAACCGCGCCGACGATAAAGCTGGCGGTCGACGCCCACACCGCGTCAACGCCCGCCTTCTCGACCAGGAGGATCAACAGCGCATAATGCGCCGCCGTCCAGGCCGCGCCGACGCTGGCGAAGCTGAACATCTGCGCAGACAGTGCGCGCCAATACCCAGCACGACGCGATTCAGGGGGAGAATTCAAACCGTAACTGTTCCATGCCGCTATCCGTGCCGCGCACTGTATCCGATCCGCGCAGCGGCGTCACAGCGATTCTGTCGCTGCGACGTGGCGGCGCCACGCTCCGAACACCAGCGGCAGCAACAGGCAGGCCAGCAAGAGTGCGTCTACGGCACCGCCCTTTGAGGTTGGAGTGGGCGTCGGACCCGCGCTCGGCGTCGGTGTAAGTGCGGGCGTGGGTGTCGGACTCGGCGCCATGCTCGGCGTGGGTGTCGGGCTCGGTGTTAGTGTTGGCGTCGGTGTTGGACTCGGTTTCGCTGTTGGCGTTGGCGTCGTACTGGGCGTCGGGCTTGGCTTTGGTGTCGGCGTCGGCGTGCTCGACGCCACCACCTCAGGCCGGAGTTCAAGCTTCGGCACCCAACCGGTATTTTTTACATCGCTGCCATACGCACCACGCAACACACCGTCGCGGGCAGCACCGTTGAAATCCAGCTTTGCATTGCCAAAACCTTGCAGCACTGTCATGTCGATTGCGACACCGCGCAGCACGTTGGCCACAGGTGACAGGTCAAGACTCCCCAGTACAACATGCGGATCAACCAAATAGTTAACCGCAATGCTGTAGGCAGCGGTCACATTGTCTTTGACCGTCACGCCGCTGTTGGATGAAATCGGCGTTGGTGCAAATACCGCGTTGCCGGTGACCCACTGCGCCACCGTGCTGTCTGCACCGGTCACGCGGATGCCGGTGTCGGTCGCGACGATGGTGTTGTGAAACACGTTAATGCGGCGCGGCATGTCGTTGTGCGGCCGGATATTGATCGCGCTACCTGACCGGTTGACCAACAAATTGTCGTACATGGCAATGTTGCCCTCGCCTTGGAACAACGCATCGGCCGGGTTTTGATAAAAAAAGTTGCCGTAAATTTCGTAGACATCGTTGCTGCCGTCGCCGCTCAGCGGCCAATGCCCAACCAGCAAGTTTGGTCGTGCCCAGGCGCCGCCGACGGACGCGTTGTTCGCCTTGCTGAACACGTTGTAGCGAATCACGGTCTTGTTGTCGCCGGTCGGCAAACCGAGATTTAGCGGGCGCGTGTTTTGATGTTTGATTTCGATGTTATAGCCCAGCGTGTCGATGATCAGATTGTATTCAATCAGCCCGCGCACAAACGGCTCGCCGCCGCTGGGCGCGCCAAGATACATGCCGGTGCCCGCACCAATAATAGTATTGCGGCGGATCACCCAATCCCACGCCGTTGCCTTGGTGTTGATGCCGACCGTCAACTGGTGATCGGTGTCCGGACCACTGCTGCCGCCGTGATTCACGATCAGCAGGTTTTCAATGGTGATGTGGTGCGATGCGCCACCGCAGTTGACGGCATCAACGTACGGAAGCTGCTGCCCATCCAGCTTTAAATAACGCACCGTGACGTAACTTGAATTGTTAATCTGCACGGTGTTATGAAGGATGTCCCCGAGCAACACCGCCGGCGCGCCCGAGGTCGGGCCGGTGATGATGATGGGATTGCCTGGGTCGCCGTTCAACTTGATGATGGGAAGACCACTATCGTAAATACCGCTGGCCAGTTGTAAGGTGTCGCCCGCTTGCAAGCCGCCGAGCAACGACCGGTAGTTGCCGGGATCGGCGGAAATGATCGCGCCGGCCAACACCACGGGCGCCAGCGTCAGCGCAAAAAATGCGCTCGCCGTAGCAACACACCCCGGCAAGGCAAGCCGTCGTGTCAGCAACAAAAAACTCCAAGGGTATTTCCGGTTCTGCAACAGCACGCTTGATCGCTCCTAAACAGTAATTTCAGCCACCGCAGTATATCGACATGACGGCGCCGAACCGAACGCCGCCACACGACCAGCCTGGGGATTTATGCTGTGCGTCGCAGATTAATTCGATGTTAAACGCCGCCGGTTGAGCCCATGAGAATGGATACCGAGGTGGGAGCGCCGGCTTCCAGCCCACCAGTACCGGAACAAAGCGGCCAGGATGGCCGCGCTCCAGTGAAAAGTTTGCGCGCTGGTTGGCCCTGAAATCAGCTCCACATCGCCTGAGTCACTCCATCCAGCGCACACGCGTTGTGCAGAAAACACTATCGCCTAGACACCCCACCGACCCACGCCTAGAATCGCCAACAACTCAGACATAAAATTCTTCCGGCAGCATAACTTTGCGCCGCATCGGAAGCCAAGCAAGGAAGCGACCATGAATCTGTTCCGCAGCGTAAGCATTCTTGTCATTCTCGTATCGGTGGCCTTGGCAGGATGTAGCAGCGCAGCACGCGAAGTCGGCAGCAACACCGTGCCGCTGGCGAAGGACGTCACGCTGTCCGCGTCGGATCATCCCGCACATGTCGGTACTACTTTGCAAGGCGGTTACCGCTATCTCGACACCGACGATGACGGCGAGAGCGGCACACTCATGGCTTGGCTGCGCGACGGCGAGCTCATCGATGGGGCAAATCAAGACAATTACACCGCCACTCTTGAAGACTCCGGCAAGGAGCTCAAATTCCGTGTCATACCCGCAGCGGGCAGCGGCAAGTCGCCGGGTGAAGCGGTGGTGTCGCCCTCGGGCATCCTGATTGTGAACAGCGCGCCGACCATCGCGGGCTTGACTATTCTGGGTGTTGCCGCAGCCGCAAGTGAGGCTTACATCAAACAGGTGCTCACGGTTAAATACACGTTCTCCGATGTTGATGGAGATCGTGATGAGGGCTCGCTTTATCAGTGGCTGCGCAACTATGAACCGATCAACGGAGCGACCGGCTATGCCTATACCGTAACCCCTTCTGATATCGGTTCTGCGATCTCGGTGCGCGTCACGCCCAAAGATAATAAAAACATGGTTGGCACAGTCTACGTTGCATCCGCAGTGAACGTGGTCAACATGGCGCCGGTGGCAAGTAATGTGCGGGTGACCGGGAAGAATATCAACCAAGCCGGGGAGGTACTCAGCGTCAGTTACACTTACACCGACCTGGAAAGCGAGGTGGAAGCGGGCAGCCAATTCCGCTGGTTGCGCGATGGCGTGGCCATCACCAACGCAACCAACTCGGTATACACACTGACGCTGGCAGACGCGGGCAAAACCCTCCGCGCTGAAGTCACACCGCTGGCGGGAAAAGGCGCCAGCCCCGGCCTGCCGGTGCTGTCCAATCCGGTCACGATCACGGCTGCGAATGTGGCACTGGCGGTGAGCAGCGGTCTCAAACGACTACATTTCAACTGGGCGGTCGTTAATGGTGCCACCCATTACCGCGTGCTCTACAGCCCGGATGGGGTTGCGGAATTTTTGTCGGTCTCGAAAGACAGTAGCAACCTGACAGCAATAACCTACGATTGGGATATCCCGGTACATCGGATCAACTGGCCCCAAGCACAATTCATGTTGGAAGCCTGTGATGTCAGCACCTGCCTGCCATCGGCGAGCATCAGTGCGTTGAACGTCATGCTCGGCACCATCGGGTATTTCAAGGCATCGAATACCGGAGTGCTCGACCAGTTCGGCAGTTCCGTCGCCCTGAGCGCTGACGGCAACACGCTTGCAGTGGGGGCGCCAGGTGAAGACAGTGCCTCGGCCGCTAATCCATTTGATGGCTGTGCTCCTGTGAACCCTAACAACTGTGCCAGAGCCTCCGGAGCAGTCTATGTCTACACCCGTAGCAGTAGCATCTGGATTCAACAAGCCTACGTGAAAGCATCGAATATCGAGGCTAATGATCACTTCGGCATTGCAGTTGCACTGAGCGCCGATGGCAATATGCTTGCGGTCGGAGCGAATCAAGAAAGCAGCAATAGCACGGGCATCAACAGCGTGCCGAATGTGTTGGCCCCCGCTGCGGGTGCGGTGTATGTCTATACCCGCAGCGGCGACATTTGGTCCCAGCGTGCCTATGTCAAGGCATCGAACGCCCAGACCAGTGACAGCTTCGGCACCTCAGTCGCGCTGAGCGCCGACGGCGGCACACTCGCAGTTGGGGCCGATCAAGAAGACAGTGGTAGCACGGGCATCAACAGCGTGCCGGATGTCTTGGCTCCCGTCGCGGGTGCGGTGTACGTCTATACCCGTAGCGGCGACATTTGGTTCGAGCGTGCCTATGTAAAGGCTTCGAACACCCAGGCCAATGATCGTTTCGGCGCATCAGTTGCATTGAGCGCCGATGGCAACACACTCGCGGTTGGGGCCTGGAACAAAAACAGCGCTGCTGCCGGCGGTAATCCGTTGGATGATTGTGCTGCTGCACGCCCTGTCAATTGCGCCGCAGGCGCAGGGGCGGTGTACATTTATACCCGCCGGGGTGTCAACTGGGGCCAACAGGCCTACGTGAAGGCATCAAACCCTGGAGCTTATGATCGCTTTGGCTGGTCGGTCGCGCTGAGCGCCAACAGCAACACGCTCGCAGTCGGGGCGGATCAAGAAGTCAGTGATAGCACGGGCATCAATAGCCCAGCGAATAAGTTGGCTCCTGCTGCGGGCGCAGTGTATGTGTACACCCACAGCGGCAGCACCTGGGTACAGCAGGCTTACGTGAAGGCTTCGAACACCGAGACCTATGACCGCTTCGGCACCTCAGTCGCCTTGAGCGCTGATGGCAACACGCTTGCGGTTGGCGCGCTTGACGAAGATAGCGCGAACAAGGGCGTGACTTACGGTATGCTTAGCGAAGCTTCCACGGGTAACGTCGCATTCGGCTCCGGCGCGGTGTACGTTTATTCCCGCACCTCGATCACTTGGTCCCAGCAAGCTTATGTGAAAGCGTCGAATACTGGATTCAACGACCGCTTCGGCTGCTCGGTCACTCTGAGCGCCGATGGCAACACGCTCGCGGTCGGTGCGCGGGACGAAGATAGTATCAGCACCGGCATCAACCGCTCACCGAATGATTCGAATCCTGAAGCTGACGCGGGCGCCGTGTATTTGTATTAGCGAGCACCCTCAAGCAAAATCTCCCTCACACCTTAACGAGACCCTCGCCATGGACGGCACTAGCAGCACCGATCACGACGCCCCCCAGCGCGACCTCCTGCTGTACCACAACGGCCATGCCTACAGCCTGCTGGCGGAGCCGCAGGGTGGGTGTTACCACCCGCAGAAATTAGGCACCCGTGAAAACTACCGCGCGTTCCTTGACAACATCGTGCGCGATCTGGCCATGCGCCACCGCCTCTGGCTGCACGCGTTGTACTGGGCGGCGTACTTCGGCGAAGGCGTGGGTCATGACTTTATCGCATGGCTGACGGAAGCGCTGTTCAGCGGGCGGCTGGGGCTGTATGACGTGGTGTGTTCCGG
>JANLTU010000138.1:0-11471 GCA_031363085.1 Gammaproteobacteria bacterium | reverse complement strand
TATATTACGACAGTCTGGTGCACTAAACCGCTTCGGTCAATAATGGAGCCCTTAGCATCACAGCAGCCCTGTTTAGTACACCCCAATGACGGCGGAAACTACACCAAGTCAGCTCATTGAAAACTGGCGCGATCAAACGAGGCGTGCCACTGGCGAACAGCCGCGTAGTTGCGCATATCGTTCTCATCGGGTTTGGTGGCATCAAAAACCGAGTCCTGAAATTGAAATTTACGCCGATTTACGCTTGAAATATTTCAGCGCTCCAGCGCCCAGGGCCACCGCACCGATTGCAAATATCTTGGCGAATTTCAGTACGAAGGCGGCGATGAGTGCGAGCAGGCCGAGTTTTTTTGCTGCCACGCCGCCGACTAATGCGGCAAGTCCGAAGGCGGCGATTTTGTCGGTGGACGAGTTGAAGTCTGCGTAGCGTTGGCCGTCGTTGTATTCAAGTGCGCCCAGTAATTGCCGTGCGATGGCTTTGCGCTGTTCGATCATGTCGAGCCGCGTGACGAGGTTCATGCTGACGAAGCCCTCGCGGCCCAACGCATAGGTGTTGTAGTTGATGCCCTCATCGCCGGCCGTGGCTACGCCTTTGTCCTTCGACGACACCGACCACACCAAACGGTGCGCGCTCGCGTCATAGGTGGGTTTCTCGACCCAGCCGATGACTTCCATTTCTGGTATGCCGCGCGTGCGGCGCTCACTATTACTTTGCTCCGTGCCTTGCTTCAGGTTTTCGAGCATGTCGTCGGCTTTCCAGTCACGCGCTTCTTCGTCTTTGATGTAACCGGAGCTCTCATAATCCAGAACCGCAAACCAATCTGCCTGATCCTGCTGGCGCGAAAACACCATGCCCAGCATCGATTCCGAGGCATGGTTTCCCATCGCTTCGAGAATGCGGCGGGCGTGCGGCATCGGCACAAACGCGTAGCCTTCGGGCAGCTTGAACACCGCCTTGTCAAGCAAGGGCACGTCGTGCGGTCCGGTGACGATGGACGATTGCGCTGCGGCGAAGGCGGTTTCGACTTCATTGGCAACAGCACGTTCGGGTGCGGCTTGTGCCCCTGCCGCGACGGCGAGACAAAGCCCCACTACAAATGCAAATAATCGTTGCGCTTGCAACATTTCGAATCCCCCTCGGCTGGTTAAGTTGGTAAATAATTTGATTTCGTTACGAATGCAAAGCCCGCACCCCTTGTAACATGTCGTGCACTTCACTGGTCATCAGCGCAAGGAAGCCCAGTAGCAACAGATAGTAGAATCCGTAGGCAATTTTTGTTTCCGTGCGGATGCCGTAGTACTTTTGGTTTTCCGGCGCTTTGGGATCGTAGCGTAGCGCCTGCATTACCGACGGCGCGGCCAGCAAGGCCATGATGATCAACATTGGACTCGGTCGATAAATGAACAAGGCGATCAGAATGGGAACGCCGACCAGCCACATGCGCGGCGAGATGATCGCGGTCACGCGTCCGCCGTCGAAGGGGTGCAAGGGAATCAGGTTAAACAAGTTGAGGAAGAAGCCGGCATAAGACAGCGCCAGTAGCAAATCGCTGTTAATCTCGCGCGCTAAAAAATAGCAGGCCAACGCGCCAACGGTGCCAAGCAGCGGACCGGCCAAGCCGATGTACGCCTCCATTTCTGCATCGTGCGGTAGATCTTTGAGGCTGATCCAGGCGCCGACAAAGGGGATGAACACCGGCGCCCCGACGTTCAGCCCTTTTTGGCGCGCGGCCAGGAAATGCCCCATCTCGTGCACGAAGATCAGCAGCACGAAGCCGACCGCGTACCAAATGCCGAAAATGAAGGCATACGCAAACACCGACAGCAGCATCGTGCCGCCGGTGACAAAAATTTTTCCGAGCTTGAGTGCGGCGAAAAGTGCGAAGAGTGCTTTCATGGATGGCCCCAAGATGTAGATTATCACACGGTGGTTTTCAATTCCGCATGCCAGAATTCAACGCGGCATTACCGCACGGCGTGCTTGCCACACACGCCGCAGCAACCATTTTTCGATCTCCACCAACACCAATACCACGCTGCCAAATGTAACAATCCGGCCCCATGCGGCAAGGCCGAGTGCGGCGCTGTCAAAACCGCGCTGTAGCAACGGCAGATAGGTGAACAGCATTTGTAACAGCAGCATCGCGGCGATCACCAACAGCACCATACGACTGCCGAACAGACTTTCGCGCTTGAAGGCGGAGGTGTAGCGATGGCGGCTGCTGAACAAATAAAAGGTCTGCCCCAGCATCAGCGCATTCACCGCCACCGTGCGGCCGACCGCGACCGATGCGCCATGCGCTGTCTCCCACAGGAACAGGCCGATGGCTCCCGCCAATAACAGCGCAGATACAAACGCGACGCGCCAGACTAGAAATCCCGACAATAACGGCGCACGCGGATCACGCGGCGGGCGCTGCATGACGCCGGGCTCCGGCGGCTCGAAGGCGAGCGCCATAGCCAAGGTCACTGCCGTGACCAGGTTCACCCACAAGATCTGCAACGGTGTTATGGGCAACGTGAGTCCAAACAAAATAGCCGCAATGATGATAGCTCCCTGCCCGCCGTTGGTCGGCAGCATGAACAGGATGGATTTTTGCAGATTGTCATACACGGTTCGTCCTTCCTCTACCGCAATCGCAATGGAGGCGAAATTGTCATCACCCAGCACCACTTCTGCGGCCTCTTTCGCCGCTTCGGTGCCTTTAACGCCCATCGCGATGCCGACATCGGCGCGCTTGAGCGCAGGTGCGTCATTGACGCCGTCGCCGGTCATGGCGACAACCTGGCCATCGGCTTGCAATGCTGTCACCAGTCGCAATTTGTGTTCGGGGCTGGCGCGCGCGAACACATCGGTGCTCTGCACTGCGTGCCGTAGCTCGACATCGTCCATCATTTCCAGTTGGGCGCCGGTCAGCGCGGTAGCGCCGTCGCCGATGCCCAGTTGCGCTCCGATTGCGCACGCGGTGGCGGCATGATCGCCGGTGATCATCTTGACGCGCACGCCTGCGGCGCGACACTGCGCGACCGCACGGATCGCTTCGGCGCGCGGCGGGTCTATGATTCCGCACAGACCAAGCAAGGTGAAACCGTGGGTGGTGTCGGCGAAGCTCAGTTCGCGCTGCGCAGGCGCGGCGGTTTTCATCGCCACGGCGAGCACCCGCTGCCCGGCCGCTGCGAGCGCTGTAATCTGCGCTTGCCACAGGCCGTGATCGAGCGCCTCATCGCGCAGGTCGCGTCGTTGGGCAGCGCACATCTTCAACACACGCTCTGGCGCACCCTTGAGATAAATGACTCCGTTGCCGGCGTGGTCGTGATGTAGCGTGGCCATAAAACGCTGCTCGGATTCAAACGGCAGGGTGTCGGTGCGCGGCAACGCCGCCTGAAGAACGCTGCGCACAAGCCCGGCCTTCATGCCGAGCGTGAGCAACGCGCCGTCGGTCGGATCGCCGGTCAGTTCCCACTGAGCATCGTGTTGTCGCAGCGTCGCGTCGTTGCACAACAACGCGATCCGCCCAAATTCCATTAACACCGGGTCGGCATCGGCTGAAATGTCGCGACCAGAAACCGCGAAGCTGCCGTGGGGTGCATAGCCGGCGCCAGTCACTGTGAAATTATGCGCGGCGGTGATCACATGGTTCACGGTCATTTCATTTTTTGTGAGCGTGCCGGTCTTGTCGGTGCAGATCACCGTCACCGCGCCCAGCGTTTCCACTGCCGGCAAGCGCCGGATGATCGCGTTGCGGCGCGCCATGCGCTGCACGCCGATGGCCAGGGTGATGGTCATGATGGCGGGTAGTCCCTCCGGAATCGCCGCCACCGCCAGCGCCACCACCGCCATCAACATGCTGGCAAACGGGAAGTCACGCAGACCGAACCCGACCGCGAAAGTGACAGCGGCCACCGCGACGATCACTAACGCCAGCCCGCGCCCGAACTCCAGCATGCGGCGCATCAACGGTGTTGACAATTCTTGTACCGTGGCGAGCAAGACACTGATGCGACCCAATTCAGTGGCCGCACCGGTGGCGACCACCACGCCGCTACCTTGGCCGTAGACGACCAGCGTGCCCGAATAGCTCATGCAAAAACGCTCACCAAGCGCGGCTGTCGCTGGCACGGCGGGCAGCGCTTTTTCCACCGCCACCGATTCGCCGGTGAGCGCCGCCTCGTCAACGCGCAGATTTTTGACAGCGAACCAACGTAAGTCGGCCGGCAGCTTGTCGCCGGACTGTACGAATACCACATCGCCGGGCACCAGTTGCTCGGCGGGAAGTTCGCGGCGCTGCCCGTCGCGCAGCACCACTGCACGCAGCGACAGCAGGCGCTGAATCGCCGCCACCGCTTTTTCCGCCTTGCCCTCCTGGATAAAGCCGATCAGGGCATTGATCAGCACCACGCCGATGATCACCAGCGTATCCGACCAATCCGCAATCAGCGCCGTGAGCACCGCCGACACCAGCAGCACGTAGATCAATACATTGTGGAATTGCAGCGCAAAACGCAGCAGCGCTCCGCGACGTGCGGGCGGCGGGAAACGATTTTCGCCAAATTGCGTCAGGCGTTGCTGCGCTTGTGCAGCCGTGAGTCCGGCGCGATCTGCGTTGAGGCGCGTGAACACCTCGTCAATAGTCAAGCCATGCCACGTATGCGTCACATGTTCCTGGGATGTCATGAAGATATCCTTGCTTCACGGTGGCGCCGCGAGTGTTCATGCCGATGGCCGTTTAGCCGCTACTCCACCACCACATGCCGTTGCGAGAACCCGAGCTGCAAAAGTTTGTTCACCAGGTCATCGGCAAAGTCCACCGACGGCAATGGACCCAGACGCACGCGGTGCATTACTTCGACACCCAGTCGGGTCGGAATGATCAAAGGCTGAAAACCGTGGCTGGTTAATTTGTCGGCCAGACGCTGCGCGTTTTCCGCTTGTGCAAACGCGCCCAGTTGCATATACAGTCGCGGCGGCTCGCGGGAAGGCACGACCGGCGGGGCGGGTAATGCTGGTTCGCGCGCGTCGAGCACACGAACTTCCACCATGCCGGTGCCGCCGGATAAAATATCAAGCTTGGTAGCAGCGGCGTAGGATAAATCGATGAGCCGATTTTCATGGAACGGGCCGCGATCATTGATCTTGACCACTACGCTGCGCCCGTTCTGCAAATTGGTGACGCGCGCATAACACGGCAGCGGCAGCGAACGATGCGCGGCGGTCATCGCGTACATGTCATAGGGTTCGCCGCTGGAAGTGCGCTGGCCATGAAATTTTCTGCCGTACCACGACGCGATGCCGCGCTCGCTGTAACCCGTCGCATCAGTCAATATCCGGTAAGTGACGCCGTTGACTTGGTAGCTGGGATTGTTGCCGTATTTACTGCGCGGTTCGATGCGCGGCACGGCGTCGGGAACGGTGCTGACATCGAGGGGGCGTGGCGGCGCGCTGTCTTTGACCACAACGCTGCTGCACCCGCCAAGCAGCAGCGCAATGCAGGTGACACGCGCGCAGTGAGAGCGCAGCAAGGTCAATTTTTCGCGACGCTCACATCGTGTTGCGCGCGCACTTCCTGGGCGAGTTGATACACAGCCATGGCGTACAGCGGGCTGTGATTGTAGCGGGTGATGACATAAAAATTGTGCAAGGCCACCCAGTATTCGAGACCCTGGGCGGATTGCAATTCAAGCAGCGCACCCAAGTCCATGGCCGGCAGTTGGGTAGTGCCGAGCGTGACGCCGTAGCTGGCGAAATTAGTCAGACTGATCTGCGGTTTAATGCCCTGCTCCAGCAAGCTGCGATAAGCATCACCTTTAATGGTAGCGCTGGCGACCACCGCTTGGCCCGAGCGCCACTGGTAACCTTTGAAATAATTAGCCACCGAGCCGATGGCGTCGGCGCTGCTGCCGACCAAGTCTTTTTTGCCGTCACCGTCAAAGTCAACCGCAAAGCGGCGGTAGCTTGAAGGCATGAACTGCGGCGTGCCAATGGCGCCGGCATACGAGCCGGTGAGGGTGAGCGCATCGAGCTGTTCTTCACGCACCAACAAGATGAAGTTTTCCAGTTCGTCGCGGAAAAACTCGGCCCGTTCCGGGTAATTAAATGCCAAGGTAGTGAGTGCGTCGAGCACCTTGAATTTGCCTTTTTGTTGGCCGTACTGGGTTTCCACACCGATGATGCTAACGATGATTTCGGCCGGCACGCCGTACTGTTCTTCGGCCTTATTGAGCCAGGGCTGGGCGTTGGCCCAAAAGGCCGCGCCTTGCTTAATGCGCGTGGGGGTTAAAAATAATTCGCGGTATTGATGCCAAGGCTTGGCTTCAGCGGGTCGGCGCATTGCGGCGAGTATTTTTGGCTGTAGATGCGCGCGGCCAAGCAGGCGCGTGAGTTCGGTGGCGTCGAGGCCATGCTTGTCGACCATCTCAGCGACGAACTGACGTACGGTATCTTGACTAAAGCCGGAGTCACTGGCGGCGGCGACGCTGCTCGCAAGCCAGCCGATGAGTACAAATGCGCAGGTTGTGGATCTGAGGTACATAACACCACCATTTTAGGTTGGCAGCAGCTTACGATGCGTGTGTATCGACATCAGGATACCGAAACCGGCCATCAACGTCACGATGGAGGTGCCGCCGTAACTCACCAAAGGCAAAGGCACACCCACCACCGGCAGCAGGCCAGTGACCATGCCGGTGTTGATGAAAACGTAGGCGGAAAAAGTAATCGCCAGACTCGCCGACAACAACCGTGCGAAGGTGTCTTGCCCTTGCGCCGCGATGAACAGGCAGCGCGCCACCACAAAGATGTACACCAACAGTAGCACGCACCCGCCAATGAAGCCGAATTCTTCTGAAAATGCGGCAAAAATGAAGTCGGTCGAGCGCTCGGGTAAAAAGTCGAGCATCGATTGCGTGCCGTTCAGCCAGCCCTTGCCGTAGGTGCCACCGGAGCCGATGGCAATCGTCGATTGAATAATGTGGTAGCCGGTGCCCAGCGGGTCGGTCTCCGGATTAATAAAAGTCAATACCCGCTGCCGCTGATAGTCGTGCATCATCGACCAGGCGATGGGCGCCAACGCGCCACCGGTGATGCCCAGACCGACGAGCAGCTTCCACGACATGCCGGCGAAAAACAGCACCAGAAATCCGCCGATGCTGATCAGCATGGCGGTGCCCAGATCCGGTTGCTTGGCGATTAACGCCACCGGCACCACCACCAGCATCGCCGCTAACAACAAACGCAAAAAACGCGGCGGTATCGGATG
This sequence comes from Gammaproteobacteria bacterium, assembly GCA_031363085.1. Classification (GTDB taxonomy): domain Bacteria; phylum Pseudomonadota; class Gammaproteobacteria; order SG8-11; family SG8-11; genus UBA6921. The sequence goes on along the minus strand of JANLTU010000138.1, from coordinate 4,215 downwards.
TTCGGCGAAATACCACGCCAGCATCATCGGCACGCCCAGCTTCATGATTTCCGAGGGCTGGAAACGTACGAAACCGATGTCCAGCCAGCGCTGCGCACCTTTGCCGATGTGGCCGATGCCCAGCACCAAGACCAGCAGTACCAGCCCGCTTAGATATAACCAGGGTGCCCAGCGTTGTAAGTGCTGCGGGGAAATTTGCGCCAGTGCCAGCATGATGCCGAACGCAAGCAAAATACGCAGCGCTTGCCGGATAATGGTGTCGATATCGCGCCCGCTGGAGCTGTAGAGAATAACTAAACTGATCACCGCCAACATCGCCAAGCCGACGAACAACGGCATGTCGATGTGCAAGCGTACCGACAGCGGCTTTTTGGAGTCGCGGTCGTTGTCGGCGTGACCGAAGCGTGTGAAGTCGGCGAATTTCATGAGGCGGGTTTCGGCACCAGATAAGCGTCCATGACTTTGCGCGCAATCGGTGCCGCCGTCGAACCGCCGTGGCCGCCGTTCTCGACAATAATTGCGATTGCGATGCGCGGATTGTCCGCCGGCGCGAAGGCCATAAACCAAGCATGATCGCGCAGCTTTTTTTCGACCTCGGATTCCTTGTATTTTTCATCCTGCTTCAGGCCGAACACCTGCGCAGTGCCGGTTTTGCCTGCCGCCGTGTAAGCCATGTCTTTACTGATCCCTTTTGCGGTCCCACGCGCGCCATGGATCACATGCGTCATTGCGGTAATGACGGTGGACCAATGTTGTGGCGTTTGTACCGGCACTTTGGGCAGCGTGATGGCATCAATGGCTTGCAGTTCGTTGGTGTCCGGATTTTCGAACGAGTGCACCACGCGCGGCGTTCTGCGCACGCCGTGCACGCTCAAGGCGGCGGTGTTGGCCGACAGTTGCAGCGGCGTGAGCGACAAATAGCCTTGCCCGATACCCATCGATACCGATTCGCCGGTATACCAGTTGTCTTTGCGCGCTTTACGCTTCCATGCGCGTGACGGCAACAGGCCGGTGAACTCGTTGGGGATGTCGATGCCGGTGCGCGCTCCAAAACCAAAATAACCGAGAAACTGCGACATGCGGTCGATGCCCATGTTTGCCGCCAGCGTGTAGAAATACACGTCGCAGGATTCAGTAATGGCACGGTCAATGTCGACGCTGCCGTGGCCTTCTTTTTTCCAGTCGCGGAAGCGGTGGGAGTCGCCCGGCAGTTGATAGTAGCCGCGGCAATACACCCCGCCGGTAGCCTCCGGCATGTTGTATTCCAGCGCCGCCATGGCGTAGAACGGTTTGATGGTCGAGCCCGGCGGGTATTGCCCGTTGATGGCGCGGTTGTAGAGTGGTTGATTGGGGGAGGTCAACAAGGCTTTGTAAGTCGCAGCCTCAATGCCATTCACGAACAGATTAGGGTCGAATGACGGCTTGCTCGCCAGCGCCAGCACTGCACCGGTTTGCGGATCGATGGCAACCACCGCGCCGTTATTGTCGCCGAGCGCGTCCATGGCGGTTTTTTGCAGCAACGCGCTGATGTTCAGGTGCAAATGCGTGCCAGGTCTTGGCTCTTTGCGATTCAGCACCCGGATCATGCGGCCTTGCGCGTTGGTTTCCACTTCCTGGTTGCCGACAAAACCGTGCAGCACATCTTCGTATTGTTTCTCAATGCCGGTCTTACCGATGTGGTTGGTGCCGTCGTAATTGTCGACATCCACCATCGCAGCCACTTCTTGCTCGTCGATGCGGCCGACGTAACCGACCACGTGCGCCGCAAGTTCACCCTGCGGGTAATGGCGCGTCAACGGCGCCGCCAGCTCCACACCCGGAAACAGGTAGCGATCCAGTGCGAAGCGCGCGACTTCTTCGTCGCTCAAGCGGAAGCGCAACGGAATCGTCTGGTAGGCGCGGCCGTGCCGCAATTGCTTTTTGAAGCGCTGGATATCGACCTCATCCAGATCGATGACTTCCGCCAAGCGTGCCAGCGTATCGTTGACGCCATGGGCGCGTTCCGGCGTGATCGACAGCGTGAAGGTCGGGTAGTTCTGCGCCAGCACCACGCCGTCGCGGTCCAGAATTAATCCGCGGTTGGGTGCCACCGGCAGCAAGTGAATGCGGTTACTTTGCGACAAGGTGGTGTAATGGTCATGCTGGATCATCTGCAAATAAGCGAGTCGGCCGATCACGGTCAACACCAGCGCCACCACAATGAAGCCGGCGAACACCACGCGTCGCAAAAATATTTCTGTTTCGCGGAAATGGTCTTTGATCGTGATGCGCATCGCTATGCCGTCGCTCTATGAATGCACGAAATAACGACGTACCGTGCGCATGAAAGAAAAAAACCACGGCCACAGCAAGGTGCTGGTGATCGCCGGCAACCAATAACTCCAGCCCTGCGGCGGATGACCCGCGATCCCTTTGATCCACAACACTAACATTTCGCCCAATACCAATAATAAAAATATGCTCAGCGCCTGCTGCCAGATCGGAAACACACGGATGCGTTGATGCAGTTTGAGCGTGATCCACGCGATCAGCGCGAACGCCAGTGCGTGCTGCCCCAGCAGCGCACCTTGTGCGACGTCCATCATCAGGCCGACCAGCCAACTGGCGCCCACGCCCACGCGTTCAGGCACCATCAGACACCAGTAAATCAGCATCATGGTGACGAGCTCAGGACGGGCCGGACGCAGCCAGTCGGGCAACACCATAATGGTCAGCAGCAAGGCGGCAATGAAGCTGAAGAAAATCAACCCGCCACCGGTATTTTCGCGAAGTGCCACAGGATTACCGTGCGGGCGCCGCACCTGCCGCAGGTGCGGCAGATGGGGCGTCGGTGGGTGGCGTTTGATCACGGTCGGAAAATACCAGCAACACTTCGCGCACTCGGTCTAGGCGCGCACTGGGTGTGACATTGACCTTGGCGTAGGACTGGCGCATATCTTTTTCGACGGCGGTCACGCGCCCCACCGGGTAGCCGGACGGAAAGCGTCCGCCCAGACCCGAAGACACCAGCAGATCACCGACCTCGATGTCGGCATTGTTCGCCAGATACGGTAAATCCAGAGAATCTTGATCGGCGCTACCCACAGCAATCGAACGCAAGCCATTGCGCAACACCTGCACCGGAATCGCGCTGTTGGCGTCGGTCAGCAGCATCGCGGTGCTGGAAATCGGCCCGACGTGAATCACCTGCCCCATGGCGCCGTCCGAATCCAAAATCGGCTGGCCACGGAACACGCCCTGGTCCGAACCTTTATTGATCACCACCTGACGATTGGAGCGGTCCATGTCTGCGGCCAGAATTTCGGCGATCAAAACTTTATGCGTCACACGCTGTGAGGATTGCAGCAAGTCGCGCAAGCGCCGGTTTTCGGTCTCCACCGCGATCAATTTTTGCAGTTCGGTTTTGTAGACCAGTTGGCGCGTGCGTAGGTCTTCAAGCTCTTGCAACAGCGCGCTGCGCGAGGTCAGCGTGTCGCCCGCCCAGGAGCTGGCGCGCATCGGCGCGTCGACCATGAACTGCAAGGGATAGAGCACGACAGAAACCCCGCCACGAATACTTTCGAGGTAGTTCGCGCGCTGATCCAGGGTCATGAGCACGATCGAAAGAGTGGCCAGAAACACCAACCGGAGGGTCGCGGTCGTGCCGGCAGTAAACAGTTGTTTAATGGCGAAGCTCCGCTGACATGGCTAACAGGAATCTTTGCATGGCGTACACGACGAAGATCGGGTTGTTTTAGACAACAACATCCCAGTATTTATTCAACGAGGAATAATTCCCCACCCGCCTCGTCGAGCATTTCAAGCGCCCGGCCGCCGCCGCGCGCCACACAGGTCAGCGGATCTTCGGCGATCACCACCGGCAAACCGGTTTCTTCTTGCAGCAAGCGATCTAGCCCACGCAATAGCGCACCGCCGCCAGTCAACACCATGCCGCGCTCGGCGACATCGGAGCCCAGTTCTGGCGGGGTTTGTTCCAGGGCGGTTTTTACTGCGCTAACAATGCCCGACAGCGGATCTTGCAGAGCTTCGAGAATTTCGTTGCTGTTGACGGTGAAGCTGCGCGGCACGCCTTCGGCCAGATTGCGGCCCTTGATTTCAAGTTCGCGCACTTCATCGCCGGGGTAAGCCGAACCGATCTCGTGCTTGACTTTTTCGGCCGTGGATTCACCGATCAGGGTGCCGTAGTTGCGGCGGATGTAGGAGATAATAGCTTCG
>JANLTU010000246.1:0-54418 GCA_031363085.1 Gammaproteobacteria bacterium | reverse complement strand
GAAAAACCAATCTCGTCATCGGAAAGAGACAGGCCGGTTTCTACTGCTTGCGCGATGCGCGGGATGAGCTGTGTGAGCAATCGTTGCCCGGCAGTTTGGCCAAGCGGGATCAGCTTGACTGCTGACAACACCTGGTTCTCCGCCCACGACCAAAGATAACCGTGCAGTGCATCCGGCAATGCGATCTGCCAATGCTGTGCCGCCAAGGTGAACAGTGTGAGGAAACACGCGTAGTCGGCTTTACACCACGCGGCGGCGTCAGTCATGCCCAGATCATTCAGCAAGCGCGCCAGCGACAAACCCATGTTGCGATCTTCGTCCTGCAACTCCCGGGCTTCGCGATTGGCGAGCAGGAATTGTGACCAACGCGTTACTGCGTCGACATCGTCATGCTGCCACGCGTGATACAAGCGTGCGGCCACCGGCACATCTAAATGCGCGAGTGTATGGCTGAGTAAACCACCGATCCAGTCGAGCGCGCTGGTTTCATCACGCACCCATTGCGCTTCGACGGCATATTCCAAACCTTGCGAATAGCTATACGCGCCGACGGGTAGGGCAGGGCTGGCGAGGTGCAGTAGATGTAACAACCCGACGCTTGAAGTTAATCTCCTCCCCTCCTTATTTTCAAGGAGGGGTGGCACCGCAGGTGACGGGGTGGTTGCTGTTGGACTATCTGTCACTTCAACCGCAACCACCCCACCCACCCCACCCCTTCGGGGCACCCCTCCTTGAAAATAAGGAGGGGAGAACGGCGTCTCTTCATGCGTCGTTTTACTGCCCGGCTCAGTGCTCATGATCATGATGATGCGCGTGACTATGCCCATGTCCATGCGCCTGCCCTGCATACGCCCCCGCCTCAGGCTCGAACGGCGTGCTTTCAAATGTCACATCCAGGCCCATATGAACCAGCATATCGTCCAGCACGTGGTCATGCAGATAACGCAACCAGCCATCGCCGATCTGCAACGGCACATGGCGGTTACCCAGGTGATAACAGGCACGTGCCAACAGTAGCGGGTCGGTGGCGTGTGCGGTGGACACCTCCTCGGGCGCCGCGCGCACTTGGATGATTTCGCCGCTGTCGGCGCGCAGCAGGTCGCCGTGGCGCAGCAGGGTACCGCGTTCCAGAAAAAGTCCAGCTTCGGCACCATTGTCGAGCGTGGCGCGCAGGCGGCTTTTTTGCCGTAGTTCGAAGGGCAAGGTAAGTGTCGCGGTGGCGTGCGCCGGTGCGGTTAATTTTTCGGTGATCTGGATCATGCAGGTCCTCGTCAAAAATTGCTCTAACCACTCGCCATGGATTCGTAGGGGCTCGATTCATCGAGCCTGAGGGCGCAATAAATTGCGCCCCTACAATAGCCTTAAAACAGAAAATACCGCTGCGCCAGCGGCAGCACCGTGGCCGGTTCACAAATCAACAGCTCGCCATCCGCGCGTACCTCATACGTCTGCGGGTCGACCTCCATGTGCGGCATGTAGGCATTGTGCACCATGTCTTTTTTACCGATGCTGCGCGTGTTGCGCACCGCGACCAAGGTCTTGCGCAGGCTGTAACGTTCCTTGATGCCATCCTGCAATCCCGCTTGCGACACAAAGCTCACCGAAGTCGCCGCACGTGCGCCGCCCAGTGCACCGAACATCGGGCGGTAATGCACCGGCTGCGGCGTGGGGATGGACGCATTTGCATCCCCCATCGGCGCCGCGACGATCATGCCGCCTTTGATAATCAGCGCGGGCTTGGCACCGAAAAAGGCCGGTTTCCACAACACGATGTCCGCAAGCTTGTCGATTTCGATGGAGCCCACCTCGTGCGCGATGCCCTGCGCGACGGCGGGATTAATCGTGTATTTCGCGACATAACGTTTCACGCGAAAATTGTCATGACGTGCGTTGTCTTGCGGCAACGCGCCGCGCTGGGTTTTCATTTTGTGTGCGGTCTGCCAGGTGCGCGTGATCACTTCGCCGACGCGGCCCATCGCCTGCGAGTCGGACGAGATCATGCTGAACGCGCCCAGGTCGTGCAGAATGTCTTCCGCCGCGATGGTCTCGCGCCGGATGCGCGATTCGGCGAACGCCACGTCTTCGGCGATGCTGGCGTCCAGGTGGTGACAGACCATCAGCATGTCGAGGTGTTCATCGACGGTGTTCACCGTATACGGCCGGGTCGGATTGGTGGAGGAGGGCAGCACAAAACTTTCGCCGCACACCTTGATGATGTCGGGTGCATGTCCACCTCCGGCACCTTCGGTGTGGTAGGTGTGAATGGTGCGGCCCTTGAACGCGGCGACCGTGTCTTCGACAAAACCGGATTCATTCAAGGTGTCGGTGTGAATGGCGACTTGCACGTCGTAGCGGTCCGCGACATTCAAGCAGTTGTCGATGGCGGCCGGAGTGGTGCCCCAATCCTCGTGCAGTTTCAGGCCGATCACGCCCGCGACAATCTGTTCTTCCAGCGCCTCCGGCAAGCTCGCGTTGCCCTTGCCGAGAAAGCCGAAATTGATCGGCAGTTCTTCCACCGCCTGATACATGCGCTCGATATGCCACGGTCCCGGCGTACATGTGGTCGCATTGGTGCCGGTGGCTGGCCCCGTGCCGCCGCCGATCATGGTGGTGACGCCGGACATCAGCGCCTCGTCGACTTGCTGCGGGCAGATGAAATGAATGTGTGCGTCGATGGCCCCGGCGGTGGCGATTAAACCTTCGCCGGCGATCACTTCGGTGCCCGGCCCGATGATGATGGTCACGCCCGGCTGCACATCGGGATTGCCCGCCTTGCCGATGGCGGCGATGCGTCCGGCCTTGATGCCGATGTCGGCTTTGACAATGCCCCAGTGATCGACGATCAGCGCGTTGGTGATCACGGTGTCGACAATTTCTTTTGAGGTGCGCTGGCTTTGCCCCATGCCGTCGCGAATCACTTTGCCGCCGCCGAATTTCACTTCTTCGCCATAGATCGTGAAATCTTTTTCGACCTCGATGAACAGTTCGGTGTCGGCCAAGCGCACACGGTCGCCGGTGGTCGGGCCGAACATGTCGGCGTACGCGCGGCGGGAGAGTTTGGTCATGGTTGCTTCCTCAATTGGTAGGGCGCACCCGCGTGTGAGCCTGGGTTGGTGTGCCTACCCTGACCAAGGCCGACACGATTGGCGGAGCCGACACATTCGGCGGAGGGGCCGACACATGGGTCGGCCCCTACAAGGATCCTTGAATTTTTCCTTGAAACCCGTAGACCACGCGCGCGCCGGCATATTCGACTAATTCCACGTCGCGCGTCTGCCCGGGTTCAAAACGCACCGCCGTGCCGGCGGCGATGTTCAGCCGGTAACCGCGCGCCTTGTCACGCTCGAACACCAAGGCGTTATTGGTTTCATAAAAATGATAATGCGAGCCGACCTGAATCGGCCGGTCGCCGTGGTTGGCCACACTCAGTACGACGGTGTTGCGCCCGACGTTGAGTTCGATGTCGCCGTCTGCGGTAATGATTTCGCCAGGAATCATGCGCGTGCCTCGCAATGTTGAATGCTTAATGGTGAATTCAAGTGTGCGCTGCGCGCACTCCGCAATTAAACATTCACCATTAAGCATTCAACATTTGTTTTTAAACAATGGGGTTGTGCACCGTCACCAACTTGGTGCCGTCCGGAAACGTCGCTTCCACTTGCACCTCGGGAAGCAGCTCGGCGATGCCGTCCATCACGTCGGCGCGCGACAGCAGCGTGGCGCCGTAACTCATCAACTCGGCAACGCTGCGCCCGTCGCGCGCGCCTTCCAGAATGGCAGCGCTGATGTAGGCGACGGCTTCCGGATAATTTAATTTCAAGCCGCGCGCCTTGCGCCGCTCGGCCAGCAGCCCGGCAGTGAAAATCAGCAGCTTGTCTTTTTCGCGGGGGGTTAGTTCCATGCATCGTCCGTAGAGTGCGCGCTGCGCACCGTTTTTATGTATTCCAAATACGCGGCGCGCAGGCCGATTTCCCCAACAGCGCCGGTCGTAAAATTTCCCAAGCACGCTGCAAGCAGGTGCGTGCGTGCTGCGCATGGTGGCCAAGATAACGGCACACCAGCACCCCGCGCAACAGGGTTGCGGCAAACACGCCGTCGTGTTGCCGTGCGGCACACGCCTCGCGCAATTTCTCCAACAATTCGCGCGGCAGGTCCAACGTTGTACACACCAGCACGCCGCTGACGCTGTAACCGGCCCAGCCCCACTGTTGCGTCAGTACCGGTGCATTGCCGAGTATCTCGCTGCGGTCGATGAACAGCGGCGCATCGTCGCGCCATACTTCCAAACGCTGTTGCCAAGCACCGCGCGTGAAAGTTTCGTGGTTGACGGGGCGGCCCAAGCAGACGATCTCCCAGCCCAGAAAGCGCGCGTCATGCGCAAGCTCCACGCGTGTGCTGCTGCGTGCCCACGCGTCGTTGAACACGAGGGTTTCTTGCGGCAACCATTCCAGGGTGGCGCCCTCCGCAACTTGTGCCCGTAAGGTTTGTGCCGCATAGCGTTCGTGGCTGCGATAAAATTTTGTGGCGGCAGGTGTTGTTATTAATGCCTGCGCGCCGGGTTGCAGCGCGAGCTCAATGCGCAAGGCGTCGCCGCCGACCACGCCGCCGGGGGGATGTAACAGATACACGTGGCAGGTGCCGTCGGCTTCCGGATAAAACGGTTTCTGCACCTGCAACGGCCCGTGATGGGTGCGGCGTGTGAGCACGCTGCGCGCCTCGCGTGCAGAAAATTCCAGCGCCAGCGATGCTGCCCAGCCGGCGCTGGTGTGTGCAGCGCGTGTCATCGACGTGCCCGTATGCTCAGTGATCCGGGCACTCCTTCCCTGCGCGCGGGAAGGAGTGCTTCCGTTGCTAAGCTTCTCGATTAACAAATCGCTTCAGTCAACACGCGTGTTACTTGACGTCAAACGGCCATTTGTAGGAGACCACGAAGAAGGGATCTTCATGGTTCTTTACGCCATCACCGCTGGCAAAGCTCAACGTCCACGTCAGGTTGTCCACCGGCATATAGCTGACGTTGAAGTCGTTGTATTTCTCGGCGGAATCCTTACGCATGGTCGAGCCAAAGTGGGCTCCGAATTTGCCCCACATACCGTCGACGGTGAAGTACAGGTTTTTCGCTTCCTCGGTATTGACGAACAGCTTGGCGCTGATCGGGCCGAATGAGCCACCGACGAAAAACTCAGAGATGTCGGTATCGAAGAGCTTGTTGCTACCGACCGTCGCAGGCGGTACCGGCTTTGCTACAGCATCCGGGTACAGGTATTCAACAATGCCAACATCGATGCCGAAATCACCAAATTTCTTGGCAAAGCCGGCAGTGAGATCAGTTTCGGTGCTGCCGCTGGCGCTGGCACCTTCGCTCGATGTCCAGATGCCGGCATAAGCACCGCTGTCATGGTTGTAATTGAAGTCGCCCGATACTTCCGGACCCGCACCACTGAGCGACATACCGCGCCACAAATACATCGAGCTCACCGATACGCTGGCCGATGTTGTAGCAAAGGCAGGCAAGGTCGCGCCCATAGCACACAGCCCCAGTACTACTAACGTTGTATTACGAAATTGCTTCGACTTCATTATTAGTTTCTCCCGGTTTTATTAAGTTGTGTCACTGGAAAATACACGCGTGCAAAACAGTAGCGTTGCCAACGTGGCTGATGAAGCATCAGCATGCGCTGTGCCAGACCTATTCATCTGCGCGCATGCAGGAGTTTGCCAGAAAAAGCCGTTTTGAACAGCAGGGTTAAGCGCCGCGTCAGTGCATGATCAAAACCTGGCGCATCGCAAGGGTGCGCCAAGTGTGTGAAAGCGAACTCGTGCGATGATCCTATTGCCGGGGTTGAAAATTAAAGTTATTGACGGAGTTTCTTTTTCTTGGCAAACAGCAGGAACGGTAATACGAACGGGCCCAGTATCAGTCCGAGCATGGTCCAGTAGCGCACGCGCAGGCCGCGTTTGCGTGCGACCAAATAAGCGGTCAGGGCAAACGGAACGGAAATCAGCAGCGATAAGAAGATCAGCATGGACGGTGTCAGTATGGCGAGCACGGAAACAATTTCAGGTGGCAAGGCGGCGAGCAGTTCGGGGGGTAGTGCGGTTACGATTTCTGGTGGCATGATGGTGCTCCAAGTGACAAATCAAGGACAACAATAATGATAGGTCGAATTGCCATGGCTGTTTGCAGTTTGTTTGTAAGCAGCAGCGGAGATGCCGCCGAGTTGCTGCATCATGCGCTGCACATCACGCTGCAACCTGAGGCGCACCGTCTGATGGTGCAAGATACCATCACCTTGCCGAATGGGTTGGCACATGGCAAAAGTTTCCGCTTCAGTTTGCACACGGGGCTTGCGCCGCGCGTGCTGAACGACAGAGCGACACTCGAACCCGTCGCGCCCAAAGCGGGAGCACCGGCGGCTGTCTACACCCAGTACCTGCTGACGCTGGCGCCGGGCGCGCGCGATATTCAGCTTGAGTACGGCGGTGAGATTTTTCACGCGCTCAGCGACGAGAGCACCGAGCTTGCGCGTGGCATGCGCGAGTCGACCGGCATGATCGGGCCCGACGGCGTATTTCTGAGCGGCGCGAGCGCGTGGTATCCACGTTTTGAAGGCGATGAGTTGCTGAGCTTTGCACTCGAAGTACGGCTGCCCAAAGACTGGGATGGCGTCAGTCAGGGCGCGCGCTCACGTCACGACCTGGACGGCGAAGCGCGCGTGGTGCGTTGGGAAGAGCAGCATCCGCAGGACGAGATTTATCTGCTGGCGGCGCCGTTCACCGAATATTCCCAAAGCGTTGACGGTGTGCAGGCGCTGGTATTCCTGCGCACCGCCGACGAAGCGCTGGCGCGCACCTATCTCGATGCGACCGTGCGTTACACCAAGATGTACAGTCAGCTCCTGGGACCTTACCCTTATGCCAAATTTGCACTGGTGGAAAATTTCTGGGAGACCGGCTTTGGCATGCCGTCGTTCACCTTGCTGGGTTCGAAGGTGTTGCGCCTGCCGTTCATTGTGAACTCGTCCTACCCACACGAGATTTTGCACAACTGGTGGGGCAACAGCGTGTATGTGGATTACGCACACGGCAATTGGTCGGAAGGTTTGACCAGTTATCTGGCCGATCATCTGTTGCAAGAGCAGCGCGGTGAAGGCAGCAACTACCGGCGCGCGGCGTTGCAGAAGTACACCGATTTCGTCAGCAGTGCGCAGGACTTTCCGCTTAGCGAATTTCGCTCGCGCCACAGCTCGACGACCGAAGCGGTGGGCTACGGCAAGACGCTGCTGTTGTTCCACATGCTGCGGCGTGAGTTGGGGGATGACATTTTTGTGCGCGCGCTACAGGAATTTTATCGCCGCTTTCAATTCAAGAGCGCCGGCTTCGACGACCTGAAAACGGTGTTTGCCGAAGTCGCGCAAAAAAATCTCGATGCAAGTTTCGCTGCCTGGGTCAAGCGCCCCGGCGCGCCGCAGTTGGTTGTGCGCGACGTGCAAGCCAAGCCGGACGGCGACGGCTTTATGCTCAGCGCGCTGGTGGAGCAAACCCAGGCGGGCGCGGCGTTCCCGCTCAACCTGCCGCTCGCGCTGCATCTGCAAGGGGTCGAGACCGCATACCAGACCACGGCGCGCATGGATGACAAAAAACTGGAGCTGAAGCTGCATGTTCCGGCGCGGCCGCTGCGTCTCGATATCGATCCGGAGTTCGACATTTTTCGTCGGCTGGCGCAAGCGGAAATTCCACCCGCTTTGTCGCAGGTGTTCGGTGCGGAAAAAATCCTGCTGCTGCTTCCCGCCGAGGCGCCCGTGCCGTTGCGCAAGGCTTACGAACAGCTCGCGCAAGCGTGGCGTGCGGCCGAGCCGGACAAGATCGAAATCAAAACCGACAGCGCGCTGAAGGTGCTGCCGAAAAACCGTGCGATATGGTTGCTGGGCTGGGAAAATCGCTGGCTGGTGAAGTTGCAACCGGCGTTGCAGGGCTATGCGTTCAAGGTCGATATGGACGGCGCCTCGATCAACGCACAACACTACGCACGCGCCGAGCAGGCGCTGGTGGTGAGCGCGCGCAGTCCCGTGAATCCGGCGATGTCGCTGGCGTGGTTGGCATCAAACAATCCGCAGACCATCGCCGCGCTGACACGCAAGCTGCCCCACTACGCGCGCTATAGTTTTTTGGCGTTCCAAAATGCTGACGCGAGCAATACACTCAAAGGCCAGTGGCCGGTGGTCAGCTCGCCGTTGTCGGTGGCGGTGCGGCAGCAAGACGGCGTGAACGTGGTGGTGACGCCGGGGAAGTTGGCAGCGCGCGCGGCCTTGGTTCCGGTGGCGGCGCAATGAAGGCAGGATGCCGGGGCGCAGCAAGCCGCCGCCCCGACCGTTTGATGGAAGGTGCTGTAATGGAGGCTCATCATTATGACAACGCCCGTGCCTGATGCATTCATTCCCGAACGCCGTTTTATGCTTGAGGCCATTGCTCAGGCGGAACAAGCCTTGCCGCGCATGGAAGGCGGACCGTTCGGCGCCTGCATCGTGCGCGGTGATGTGATCGTGGCGCGCGCCCACAACACCGTGTTGCGCGACCACAACGCCACCTGCCACGCGGAAGTCAACGCCATCCATATTGCATCGCGTGCGCTGGGCAACTTCGATTTATCCGGGTGCACCATCTACTCCACCACCGAACCCTGCCCAATGTGTTTTTCCGCGATTCATTGGGCGCGCATCGACCGCATCGTCTACGGCACCGGCATTGCCGATGTGCAACGTTTGGGTTTTAACGAGCTGTCGATTTCCAACGCGCAATTGTGCGCATGGGGTGGTTCGCGAACACTGATCACGCCGGATTTCATGCGCGCGGAATGCGCGGCTTTATTAGAGCGCTGGCAAGCGCTGCCGGGCGGCCGCCTGTATTAACCTGGGCAAATTGCGGGCAAAAAAAAGCGCGCTCGAAAGACTCAAAGCGCGCTATCAAGACGAGGCAGCGGGGGGGCTACCTCGTTGGGGGAGGAAAGAGGGTTAAAGAGTCACGCGGGGGAGGGGGATGCGTAACTCCATAACCATTTCACAGAACATAAGATGTGGCTAATGCTTGGAAGTTCAATGGGCGCTAAAAAATTTTTTCACACACAGCAACAGGACCGCATATGGCGCAATTGTTAACCCTATCGCGCGCTGCCCGGCTGGTGGGAATCAGCCGTGGCGCGCTGCAACAGCGAATGAAAGAGGGCGACTTGCCGACCTTCGAAGGCAAGATCGCAGCTTCGGATTTAATCCGGTTATATCCCCATACGCGCATCGATCAGGATCAGGAGCTGGAACGCGTCACGCACATCAAGGAAACCGCGTTTGCGCGGCGTGTGCGCGAGCGCATTTTGCCCGACGCCGAAGTGCTGGCGCTGCGGGTGCAAGAGCTGGGCATGGAGTTGGCGCGCAGTCAAGCGCTCACCGAGCACTATCGTGAAGTGTTGGTACGCGTGCATCGTGAGCTATCGAATGTGCCGGCGACGCTGGCATTGCGGGCGTTACAGGAGCGCATGGAGCGTGAGTTGCGCCGGCCGGTACCCGCCAAAGTGGACGCCGACGCGCTGTGGGCGCAAGACAGCGTGCTGCGCGTGATGACCGCGCACGTACGCACTCAGCCAGGGGGGCATGACTTTTTTGTCGAAGGCACCGACAGCCTGCTGGACGCGGGGCTGCGCGCCGGCTTGGCCTTGAATTACGGGTGCAGCGACGGCCGCTGTGGGCGCTGCAAAGCGCGCTTGCTGGCGGGGCGCGTCAAACCCATCGGTGCCCGCAGCAAGCTATGGAACGACGCCGAGCCCCACGAGCATGACATTTTGTTATGCGCCTACACTGCCGTCACCGATCTTGTGATCGAAACCGTCGAGGCCGCCGGTCCACGCGATATCGAAGTGCAACACTGCACCGCCATCGTAAAAAGCATTGCGCACCCCACCCTCGACATGACGTTGCTGCACCTGCAAACCCCGCTCTCGCAGCGCCTGCGCTTTCTGGCCGGGCAGTCGTTTCAATTGAGCATGTCCGAGGGCCGCCAAGCACAGCACCTCGGCGCGGGGTGCCCCTGCGACGAACGTAATTTGTACTTTCACGTGCGCCGCACTGGCGTGTTCGCCGACGCGCTATTTGCGCAATTGCGCGAAGGCCAAACCATCAACGTCGCCGGACCCTACGGCGAATTCGCGCTGGATCAGAACTCGTCGCGCGCGGTGTTGTTGCTGGCCTACGACACTGGCTTTGCCCCGCTGCAGGGCATGATCGAACAGGCGCTGGCGCTCGATAACGCGCCGAGCTTGACTTTATATTGGCTGGCCGCGCGCAATGAAGATCACTACCTCGACAACCTGTGCCGCTCGTGGACCGATGCGCTGGATAATTTTAACTACACGCCAGTCACGGTACCTGGGTATTCGGGAAGTCTCGCAGACGCCGTACAACGCATCGTCGCCGAGCATCCAGCGTTGCACGACTTCGATATTTACGCGGCGGGTCCGGCGACCTTCGTTGCCACTGTAGAAGAGGTGCTGGCGACGCGGGTGTTTCCGCGTGCACAATTGCGCAGCGTGGTTGCGCCGTAAAATTTCCGTCTGCCTGTTAAGAGCCTGTTTAAGATCTCCCTGGCGGGCACATTGCGGCGTTAAAATGGAACTCACGACTGCATGGATGCAGGAGGTAGAGCAACGCAGGAGCAGTTGCCGAAAATACTCACATACTGCGTGTATGCTGCGTTTTTGAGTTCCATTTTGCCTTGCACTGCATCCCTCCAGGAAGATTTTGAACAGGCTCTCGAAGGAACCCGCATGTACGTACCGAAGCATCACGAAGAAACCGATAGCAGCGTTCTGCACGCCTTGGTCAAGGGGCATCCGCTTGGCACCTGGGTGACGCACGGCGACGGCGAGCTGATCGTCAACCATATCCCGTTTTTACTTGATGCCACGCGCGGTAAACACGGCACCTTGGTCGGCCATGTGGCCCGCGCCAATCGCGTCTGGCAATCGTATTCAACGAGCATCAATTCGGTCGTCGTGTTTCAAGGCGCCGAAGCCTATATCACGCCCTCCTGGTATCCAAGCAAACACGCACACGGCAAAGCGGTTCCAACCTGGAACTACGCTGTCGTACATGCCCACGGTTTGCCACGTTTGCTTGAAGACCCGGCATGGTTGCTTGCGCACCTCAACCAGCTCACCGAGGTGCACGAGGCTGAACAAGCACTGCCCTGGAAAGTCGCGGACGCACCACAAGACTTCACCGAGCGCCTGCTACAGATGATCGTTGGCATCGAAATTCCGATTGAGCGGCTGGTGGGTAAGTGGAAGGTCAGTCAAAACCGTCCGGATGCCGACAAACTCGGCGTGGTTGCCGGCTTGCGTGCGCGTGCTGATGCGCGCTCCCGCGCGATGGCGGCACTTGTCAATCAGCACGTATCGCCGGTCGTAGAAGGATAGCGGCCATCCCGGTGCCCCTCCGGCGCGGTGGGAAGCGTCGCTGGGTTTAGCCATCCCGCCCGAACTTGATAAATAGCGTATGAGCATGCCTGCGGAATTCTCGGTCATTTCAGCACTGGCAGATCAGCAGATCGACCAGCTCGTAACGCTCTATCGCAACGAATTTTGGTGTAGCAACAGGAAGCGCGCTGATGTTGATAAGATGTTGGCGAACTCCGACATTATTATCGGGGTGGAAGATAGAGCGCATGACCTAATCGGCTTTGCGCGGGTGTTAACTGACTACGTTTATAAGGCGATGGTTTTTGATGTCATCGTTCGACCTGAATGGCGTGGCAAAAAAATCGGCAAGTTGTTAATGGATACGATGGTCGATCATGCTGAGTTGCGCAGCGTCGCGCATATTGATCTCAATTGTTTGCCGGAAATGTACAAATTCTATGCGCAATGGGGGTTCACCGCACAGGTGGGTGAGCTTGGTTTTATGCGACGAATTAATAGCGTGCCATGAGCTGTACAAAATTGCGTTGTTGAACGAAAACCAGAACGCTAGGAAAGCCACCTTTGACCACCACTCCCAAGCCCGCCACCGTCTTGTCCAACCCCGACACCTGGGTCGATCAGCACGGCGATTATTTATATCGCTGTGCGATGCTGCGCGTGCGCGATGCGAACGTTGCACAAGACCTTGTGCAGGAGACCTTGCTCGCGGCGCTGCAGGCGCGGCATTCGTTCGCTGGGCAATCGGCGGAGCGCACTTGGCTGGTGGGTATCTTGAAGCATAAAGCCATCGACCACGTGCGCCGTGCCAGTCGCGAAAAGCCGTTTGAGAATCTCGAACGCATGACGGCAGCAGATGACGACGATGCGTCCTGTTTCGGCGCTGACGGTCACTGGCTTAATGATCATGCCGGTCCTGCGGATTGGGCTTGCGACCCGCGCAAACTGACCGAGAACGCACAGTTTTGGGAGGTGTTGCGCTATTGCGTGGAGCGCTTGCCGGAGCGTAGCGCGCAAGTGTTTTCGCTGAAGGAAATCGACGGGCTCGACAGTGACGAAGTGTGTAAGGTTTTGAATGTTACGCCGTCTAATCTGTGGGTGCTGTTGCATCGTGCGCGCGCGCGTCTGCGCGAGTGTTTCGAAACCCAGTGGTTGGGCACGCGCTCCGGGGAACAGAAGTCATGACAATTTTGCGTTGGGTAACAGATGTGGTGACGTGGTTAATACCGCCGTGTCGCGAGGTGGTGCGCTGGGCCTCGCAAGACCTGGACGGTCAGTTGCGTTGGCATCAACGTGCGCGCATACAGTTGCATTTGTTGATGTGCCGGCTGTGTCGGCGCTATCAGCAACAATTGATCGCGTTGCGCGCGGCGTTACGCAGTGACCCGGAGCGGCTGGCCGACGCTGCGCAACAGCTTTCGCCCGAGGCCAAGCAGCAGATCAAGGACGCGCTGAAAAACCCCACCCCGCCGGTAGCTAAAATGTAGGGTGGGCGAGCCCTCGCTTGGCATAATAATCCGCCAAGTGTGCGGCACGCGCAGCTTCACAATCCCGTGGTTGCCGCAATCAATTCGCGTAAATGTCGCGCATTGGCGCCCAAGTCGCCGCGTCCGACACGCGATTGCGAGCGCGCATACAGGCGGCTTTTGCCGTTGGGCTGTGCCACGATCCAGATCGAAACGTCGTCCTTGAATTTCCATAAGCCGGTCGTCACCACCGCCTTGATGCGGTGTTGCGCGTCGTCGTGCGTAACAACTTCCCAGCCGAGTTTTTCAAGTGCGTGCAGCGTGTGCGCGTACAGTGCGGCTGCGTCGCGGCTATCGTCGAAGGCTTGCAGTTCGGGAAAGCGCGGCTGGTCGGCGAGTTCGGCGACGTTGGCGGTGAAGTACACGTGCAGGCGCTCGCTCCATCCGGGCGGGTTGAACAGCGGCGCCTGATTCATTGCAACCGCACCGATCAGCGCGGCCGCTGCCACGGCGAGCAACGCGAGAATAATTTTCAGCAAAGCGAGGATCAACGACATGGCTGCTAGTGTAGGCAGCGTGTTGCATCCACGTAAACCGATTTTCTTCGCGACGAACTACTCATGTATGCTTACCAGCCTGATTAATGACTACATGAGTTATGCTGCCGATGGATGAGATTTACCATGCCGCGCGTGTCGAGAGCGACGCGCAATCTTTCTGGGATCGACACCAGTGTTTCGCCGCCAAGGACGACCCGACGCGCGAAAAATATTATTGCCTGGCGATGTTTCCGTATCCCAGCGGCAAGCTGCATATGGGCCACGTGCGCAACTACACGCTGGGCGATGTGATGGCGCGCTTCGCACGTCTGCGCGGCAAGAACGTGTTGCAACCGATGGGTTGGGATGCGTTTGGTTTACCCGCCGAAAACGCTGCGATTGCCAATCAAGTTGCGCCCGCCCAATGGACTTACGCCAACATCGATCACATGCGCACGCAGTTCAAGCGGCTGGGTTTCGCTTACGATTGGCGGCGCGAGCTTGCGACCTGCACGCCGCAGTATTACCGCTGGGAGCAATGGCTGTTCACGCGGCTGTACGAGAAGGGCCTGGTCTACAAAAAAACCGCGCCGGTCAATTGGTGCCCGAAAGATTTAACCGTGCTGGCCAACGAGCAGGTCATCGACGGGCGCTGCTGGCGCTGCGACACGAGTGTGGAGCGCAAGGAAATTCCGCAGTGGTTCATGCGCATCACCGCCTACGCAGAGGAATTGCTGGCCGATCTGAATCGTCTCGACGGCTGGCCCGAACAAGTCAAGACCATGCAGCGCAACTGGATCGGGCGCTCGGAAGGCGCGGAAGTTATTTTTGGCGTGCAAGGCAAAAGCACGCCGCTGAAAATTTTTACGACCCGCCCCGATACCTTGATGGGCGTGACCTACATGGCGGTGGCGCCGGAACATCCGCTGGCGCTCGAAGCCGCGCGCACTAATGTCAAGCTCGCTGCGTTTCTCGCCGAATGCAAACACCTCGCCACCACCGAAGCGGCGCTGGAGACGCAAGAAAAGCGCGGCATGGACACCGGCATGCAGGCGTTGCATCCGATCAGCGGCGCAGCGTTGCCGATCTTCGTCGCCAACTTCGTGTTGATGGAATACGGCGAAGGCGCGGTGATGTCGGTGCCGGCGCACGATCAGCGCGATTGGGAATTCGCCAAAAAATACGGCTTGCCGGTCAAGCAGGTGATTCGTTCCGCCGACGGTGTCGATGTGAATTTAGGCGCCGCTGCGTTTACCGAAAAAGGCGTGCTGGTGGACTCCGGCGAATTCACCGGTATCCCGTCACTGGCCGCATGCGATGCGATTGCGACGTATTTGCAGCAGCGCGCGCGCGGCCAGAAGCGCGTGAACTTCCGGCTGCGCGATTGGGGTGTGTCACGGCAGCGTTACTGGGGCGCGCCGATCCCAATGATTAACTGCGTAAAATGCGGTGCGGTGCCAGTGCCTGACAAGGACTTGCCGGTGGTGTTGCCCGAAGGCGTGGCCTTCGACGGCGTTGGTTCGCCGATCAAAAAAATGCCGGAATTTTATCGCACCCCCTGCCCCAAGTGCGGCGCCGCCGCCGAGCGCGAAACCGACACCTTCGACACCTTCATGGAATCGTCGTGGTACTTCGCGCGTTTTACCTGCCCCGACAATACGCAAGCGATGTTGGACGAGCGCGCCAATTATTGGCTACCGGTAGACCAATATATCGGCGGCATCGAGCACGCGATTTTGCATCTGCTGTACGCGCGTTTTTATCACAAGCTGATGCGGGATGTGGGCTTGGTGAAAAGCGACGAGCCGTTCAGCCATTTGTTGACGCAGGGCATGGTGGTGGCGACGACGCTGTATCGTGAAGGCGCGGACGGCAAGAAAATTTATGTCAACCCCGGCGACGTGGATGTCAGCCGCGATGATCGCGGTCGCCTGGTCGGTGCCACGCTCAAAGCGGATGGCGCGCCGGTGTTGTTGGGCGGTGTGGAAAAAATGTCCAAGTCCAAAAACAACGGCGTCGACCCGCAAGCCTTGATCGAGCACTACGGCGCCGATACCGCGCGCCTGTTCACGATGTTTGCCGCACCGCCGGAGCAGTCGCTGGAGTGGTCGGACGCGGGCGTGGAAGGCGCTGCACGTTTTTTGAAACGCTTGTGGAAGCTGGTGCACACCCACGTGAGTGCGGGCCGCACCTCCGACGGCAAGGATGCCGGAGGTAGAGCAATGCAGGGAGCAATTGCCGAGGCACTTGATATCAGCGCGCTCGACGACACGCAACGCACGTTGCGCCGCACGCTGCACGAAACGCTGGAGAAAGTCACTGACGACTACGCGCGTCGCCGCACCTTCAACACCGCCATCGCCTCGGTGATGGAGCTGATCAATGCGCTGTACAAATTCGATGACCGCTCCGCGCAAGGCCGCGCGCTGATGCAAGAGGCGCTCGACTACGTGGTGATCATGCTGGCGCCGATTGTGCCGCACATCAGTCACGCACTCTGGCAGGCGCTGGGGCATGACACTGCGGTGATCGACGCGCGCTGGCCGAGCGTCGACGCCAGCGCGCTGACGCGGGCGAGCATCGAGCTGGTGGTGCAAGTCAACGGCAAGCTGCGCGGGCGCATTGAGGTTGCACTTGACGCGAAGCAGCCGGACATCGAAGCGCAGGCATTGGCTGACGAAAACGTGCGACGTTTCATCGCCGACAAGCAAATTAAAAAAGTCATCGTCGTGCCCGGCAAGCTGGTCAACGTGGTGGTGGCGTGAATGGACCACACCGCAGATGACGGGCGCCAGCTCGCGACCATTTTACTGCTGCCGGTGTTGCTGCTCACCGCCTGCGGCTTTCACCTACGCGGCGCGGTGCAATTGCCGCGCGGCATGGAAGTCACTTATCTGCAAGATCAACAGCCGTCGAGCAGCCTCGCCGTGCCGCTGCGGCAGGTACTGACCAGCAACGGCGCGCGCGTCACTAATACGTTGGACGAGGCCACTGCGACGCTGCGCATTTTGAGCGAAACCTTTGATCGCCGCCTGATATCGACCGGTCGAACCGCAACCGAAAAAGATTACGAGCTGGTCTACACGGCGGCGTTTTCCGCGCAAGCCAAGAATAGCGCCTGGAGCGCCGAGGCGCAGGAAATCCGCATCACGCGCGAATTTAAATTCGACGAAACGCAGGTGCTGGCAAAAACCGCCGAGCAGGAGCAGTTGCGTAACGTGATGCTGCAAGACGCCGCGCGCCAAATTCTGGTGCGTTTGCAATCCAAGGCGAAATAATGCGCGCCCGCCCCGACCAGCTTGCCGCGCACACCAGCACCGGGATGGCGCCGATTTACTTGGTGAGCGGCGACGAGCCCTTGCAGCTCAATGAAGCCTGCGACGCGCTGCGCGCCGCTGCGCGCAAACACGGTTACGGCGAGCGCGTGGTATTCGATGTCGATGCCAGCTTCGACTGGAATGCATTTTTCATGAACTCCAATTCCCTGTCGCTGTTCGCCGAGCGCCGCCTGTTCGAACTGCGTTTGCGTTCCGGCAAGCCCGGCGAAAAAGCCAATGCCGCGCTCGTCGAATACGCCGCGCGCCCGCCACCAGACACGGTGGTGTTGCTCGCGGCGCCGAAGCTTGACAAGGACGCGCAAAACAGCAAATGGTTTCGCGCCATCGACGCGGCCGGCATCGTGGTGCAAGTGTGGCCGGTCGAGGTCGGGCAACTGCCGACGTGGATCGAACGCCGCATGCGGGCCAAGGGATTACAACCGACGTCTGAGGCTGTGACGCTGCTGGCCGAGCGCGTTGAAGGCCATTTGCTGGCGGCGGCGCAGGAGATCGACAAGCTGGTGCTGCTGTACGGCAGCGGCGTGGTGGATGCCGACAACATCACCGCCGCCGTGGTCGACAGTGCGCGTTTTGACATTTACGGATTGGCGGACGCCGCCTTGGCTGGCGATGCCGCGCGTGTGGCGCGCATGCTCACCGGGCTGCGCGGCGAAGGTGAAGATCCGGTGTTGCTGTTGTGGGCGCTGTCGCGCGAAGTGCGCACCCTGTGCGCGATGGCGCAGGACAAAAAAAACGGCACGCCGATGCCGGCCGTGCTGGCCAAACAGCGCGTCTGGGACAAGCGCAAACCCTTGTTTGAAAAAGCCTTGAACCGCCACAGCGCGCTGCGCTGGCGTCACATCTTGCGTCGCTGCGGCACCCTCGACCGCATCATCAAAGGCCGCGAAACGGGCAATGTCTGGGATGAGTTGTTAGAATTGGGGCTGGCGATGAGCGGCGTGGCGCTGTTTCAAGACGCGCGGCGTGGATCGAAAGCGGCTGCGGGTAAATAATCCGATGGCCAAACACAAGAAAATCTTGGTGCGAGTATTGAGCGGTACGGCAGATGAAAACATTGCATTCGCGGATTTACGAGGTTTGTTATTGCGGCTTGGATTTGATGAGCGTATTCGTGGTGATCATCATAATCTACACGCGAGGGGACGTGCAGGAGATTTTAAATTTACAGCCGAAAAAAGCCATGGCGAAGCCGTATCAAGTGAAACAGGTACGAGCGCTGATCCTGCGCTATCGTTTGGGAGTGATCGATGAAGAGTAAATACGAAATCATCATTTATTGGAGCGACGACGATGCCGCCTTCATTGCTGAAGCTCCAGAGTTGGCCGGGTGCATGGCCGATGGTGAGACTTACCAAAACGCGCTTGCCAACGTGGAAACGATCATTGAACAATGGATCGCGACAGCCAAAGAGGTTGGTCGATCAATACCCAAGCCACGCGGCCGGTTGATGTACGCCTGATGGCCATCTAACGCAGGAGTTTTCAAACATGAACATTCCCGACTACATGACCCAACTTGGCCAACGTGCACGCGCAGCGTCGCGGGTGTTAGCGCGTGCGAGCACAGCGCGAAAAAATACCGCATTGTTGGCGATGGCGGCAGCGATAGAAAGCAGTCGCGCGCAGTTGCTTGCGGCAAATCGCAAAGACATGGAGGCCGGCAAACAGTCCGGTCTGGATGCGGCGTTGCTGGATCGTCTGGAATTGAACGACGCGCGTATCGCCGCCATGGCCGACGGCGTGCGCCAAGTGGCGGCGCTCGCCGATCCCATCGGCGAGATCACCAATTTGAATTACCGACCATCGGGGATTCAAGTTGGAAAGATGCGCGTGCCCTTGGGCGTGATCGGCATTATTTACGAGTCGCGTCCCAACGTAACGGCGGATGCGGCGGCGCTGTGTTTGAAGTCCGGCAACGCGACCATTCTGCGCGGCGGCTCCGAGGCGTATCACTCCAATCAGGCTATTGCGGCGTGCATCCGTGCCGGGCTGCGGGCGGCGGAGTTGCCTGATGACGCGGTGCAGGTGATCGAGACCACCGAGCGCGCAGCGGTGAATGAATTAGTCAAGCTCGTGAGTTACGTCGATGTGATCGTGCCGCGCGGCGGCAAAGGTTTGATCGAAATGGTCAGCCGCGAAGCGCGCGTGCCGGTGATCAAACACCTCGACGGCATCTGCCACGTGTACATCGACGACAAGGCCGATCTGGCCAAGGCGATCCCGATTGCATTCAATGCCAAGACGCATCGCTACGGCGTGTGCAACGCGATGGAAACCTTGCTGGTGGCGGAAGGCATTGCTGCACAGGTGTTGCCCAAGCTTGCCGCCATGTATCAAGACAAAAGCGTGGAGCTGCGCGGTTGTGACAAGACGCGCGCCCTCGTCAAAGGCGCCAAGCTTGCAACCGAAGCCGACTGGGGTACCGAATATCTCGCGCCGATTTTGTCGGTCCGCGTGGTTAGCGGGCTCGACGCAGCCATCGAACACATCAACACCTACGGTTCGCAACACACCGACGCCATCGTCACCGAAGACCTGACGCGCGCGCGCCGCTTCCTGGCCGAAGTGGATTCCAGCTCGGTGATGGTCAACGCATCCACACGCTTCGCCGACGGCTTCGAATACGGACTGGGCGCTGAAATCGGTATCAGCACCGACAAAATCCACGCACGCGGACCGGTGGGTTTGGAAGGGCTGACCTCGCAAAAATTTGTGGTGTTCGGCGACGGACAGATACGGCAATGATGCATGGTGAATGTTTAATGATGAATGAAACGCGTGCACAAAGCGCACTCCAAAATTCAACATTCAAAATTCAACATTCACCATTGCTTTTCCCATGATCGGCATCCTCGGCGGCTCTTTCGATCCTATCCATCTGGCTCATCTGCGCACGGCGGTGGAAGTGCGTGACCTGTTGGATTTGCATGAGCTGCGTTTTTTCCCCTGTGGCCAACCGCCGCACCGTACGGCCCCGGTTGCAAGCGCAGAACAGCGTGTGGCGATGTTGCGGCTGGCCATTGCGGATGAGCCGGGCCTGATCATCGACGAGCGCGAGATACAGCGCGAAGGGCCGTGTTATACGTTCTACACCTTGCAGTCGCTGCGTGAAAAATTCCCGCGCGTGCCCTTGTGCTTGATCATCGGCGCGGACCAATTCGTTAATTTCGATACCTGGCACCGCTGGCAGGAAATTCTCGGCCTGGCGCATCTGGTCGTGGTGTATCGCCCCGGCTGGAACCCCACCGGGCAAATTGGCAATGCCGAACTGGCGCGCTTGGTTCAGGAACACACCACGGTTGACGTCGGTAGCCTGCGCGACATCGCGGGTGGGCAATTATTTTTTGCGCAAGTCAGCCAGTTTGATTTGTCGTCGTCGCGCATTCGCACGTTGCTGCGGCAGGGTAAAAGCGTGCGCTATCTGGTTCCCGATGCGGTGTACGATTACATTCGCAGTCAAACTCTTTACAGCAAAGCAGCAGGTGGCGCGTGAATACTGAAGCACTGGTAAAAGTCGTGGTGGATGCCCTGGAAGACATCAAGGCGGTGGATATTCGCGTGCTCGATGTGCGCGGCCTCACCGGCATCACCGACGTGATGGTGATCGCCAGCGGCAAGACCGAACGGCAAACGCGTTCGCTCGCCGCCAACGTGTTCGAAAAATCCAAGGAGGCGGGTGTGCGGCCTTTGGGTATGGAAGGCGCGCGCGTCGGCGATTGGGTGCTCGTCGATCTGGGCGACGTGGTGGTGCACGTGATGTTGCCCGAGGTGCGCGCCTTCTACGACTTGGAACGTTTATGGTCGGGCGACAATCTGGCCACGCCGGTTGCGCAGCGACGTTAGTGGGCGCATTCGTTGTTAGATTTAAATGCGCATCCACCTGATCGCCGTCGGTCAACGCATGCCCGCCTGGGTCACGCAGGGTTACGAAGAGTTCGCCAAACGCTTGCCGCATGAATGCGCCTTGCAATTGGTGGAAATTGCCGCGCAGAAGCGCGGCAAAAATGTCGACGTGCAGCAGGTGCTGCACAAAGAGGGTGACAAGATTCTCGCCGCGATTCCCAAAGGCGCCCGTGTGCTGGCGCTGGACGTGCTGGGCAAGGCGTGGAGTACCGAAGAGCTGGCGCGCGAGCTTGACATTTGGCTGCACGGCGGCAGCGATGTCGCGTTGCTGGTCGGCGGTCCGGAAGGCTTGGATGCCCGCTGCGTCGAACGCGCGTCGCAACGCTGGTCGTTGTCGCGGCTGACGTTGCCGCATCCGCTGGTGCGCGTGGTGCTGGCCGAGCAGTTGTATCGCGCGTGGACAATCCTGAAAAATCATCCCTATCATCGCGGCGATTAGGCTGCATGTCGTCCACAAATTCCCAGATCATCCTCGCCTCCGCCTCCCCACGCCGGCGCGAATTGCTGCAACAAATCGGCGTGCGGTTTCGCGTCGTGGTGTCGAATTCGGAAGAAACGCCCGCGCCCGGTGAAGCCGCTGTGGATTACGTTCAGCGTGTGGCCTTGGCAAAAGCGCGCGCGGTGTGGCAGCGACTGCCGGCGCACGAACCGTGCGCAGTGTTGGGCGCGGATACCGAGGTGGTATTGGACGGCGCAATTCTTGGTAAGCCTGCCGACCGTAACGCCGGGCTTGCGATGCTCGAACGCCTGTCGGGACGCACGCATGAAGTGCTCAGTGCCGTGGCCTTGGTGTATGGTGAGGTTGAAGTATTGCGCGTGAGTCGCAGCATGGTCGGCTTGCGCAGCACAACGCCACAGGAGCGTGCCGCTTATTGGAATAGCGGCGAGCCGAGCGACAAAGCCGGTGGCTACGCGGTGCAGGGGATGGGTGCGGTGTTCATCAAGCATCTCGAAGGCAGCTATTCCGGCGTGATGGGCTTGCCGATATTTGAAACAGCGGAGTTGTTGCGCCAGTTTGGCATTGACGTGTTGACCGGATCGAGAGAATAAAAAATGAGCGAAGAAATCCTGATCAACGTCACGCCGCGCGAAACGCGCGTCGCGGTGCTTGAAAACGGTGTGTTGCAAGAAATCTATGTCGAACGCACCAGCCGTTTGGGTCTGGTCAGCAATATTTACAAAGGCCGTGTGGCGCGGGTGTTGCCCGGCATGCAGGCGGCGTTTATCGATATCGGGCTGGAGCGTGCTGCGTTTCTGCATGCTTCCGATATTTTGGTGCCGGAACTTGCGGATTCGGAAGTGCCTAGTGAAGACAAGCCGCTGGAGCGCGGCGAGCACAAGCCGATCACCGAGCTGGTGCATGAAGGCCAAAGCATCCTGGTGCAGGTGGTCAAAGATCCGCTGGGCAGCAAGGGCGCGCGTCTGACCACGGAGATTTCGATCCCGGCGCGCTTTCTAGTGTTGATGCCGGAGTTGAAACACATCGGCGTGTCGCAAAAAATCGAAAGCGAGGTTGAGCGTCAGCGCTTGAAAGAATTGCTTGCCAAGTACGCGCCGCAATTTCCGCAAGCCGGCTACATCGTGCGCACCGTGGGTGACGGTGCGCTCGAAGAGGCGTTTCATGCCGACATGGCGTTCTTGCATAAAGTCTGGGCTTCGATTCAGGAACGCGCGCGCACCGAAGCGCCCGGCACGCTGATCCACGAAGATTTGCGTTTGGCGATGCGCACCATGCGCGACATGGTCGGCAGTGATGTGGAAAAAGTGCGCATCGATTCGCGCGAGACCTATCAAAAAGTGGTGAAGTTCGCGACCAAGTTTATTCCCGAGCTGGCGCCGCGCATTGAACACTATCCGGGCGAGCGGCCGATCTTCGACCTGTACGGCGTGGAAGACGAAATCCAGAAATCACTGGAACGCAAAGTGCAGCTCAAGTCCGGCGGCTATTTGATCATCGACCAGACCGAGGCGATGACCACTATTGATGTCAATACCGGCGCCTTTGTTGGCAGCCGTAACCTGGAAGAAACGATTTTTAAGACCAATCTGGAAGCGGCCCAATCGATCGTGCGGCAACTGCGGCTACGCAATCTGGGTGGCATCATCATCATCGACTTCATCGACATGCAGGACGCTGAGCACCGCCGCCAGGTGCTGCGCGCGCTGGAAAAGAAGCTCGAAAAAGATCATGCCAAGAGCCAGATCAGTGAAGTATCTAACCTCGGGCTGGTGGAGATGACGCGTAAGCGCACGCGCGAAAGTCTGGCGCATATTCTGTGCGAGACCTGCCCGACCTGCCAGGGACGTGGCTCGATCAAGACCGCCGAGACCATTTGTTACGAGATTTTCCGCGAGATTCTGCGCGAAGCGCGCCAGTACGAGGCGCAACGTTTTCTGGTGCTGGCATCGCAGGAAGTTGCGGACCGCATGCTGGACGAAGAATCTGCCAGCGTCGCTGAGCTGGAAACCTTCATCGGCAAGTCGGTGACCTTTCAAGTCGAGACACAGTATGCGCAGGAGCAGTTCGACGTCGTGTTATTATAAGGCTCGGGTTTTGGGTGATGGATAGAGGGTAAAGTCGGAGTAATTGCGACGACTTTAACCCGGATGACTACCGCAATGAAGCGAGCGCTTAGCCTCCTTGGGTGCACCGTCGGGTACACCTTATTATTTCTTCTCGTTGTTTTCGCTACGGCGCTAACGGCGGCGCGTTGGTTGTTGCCGCAAGCGCATCAATACACTCAACAGGTCGAACAACTGCTCAGCACGACGTTGCAAACGCCGGTGCGCATCGGGCGTCTGGATGCCGATTGGCATCGCTTCGGCCCGCAACTGGTGGTCAAGGACGTGCGCATTCTGGATGCGCGCGGCGAGCAAGAAATCAGTCGTTTCGCTTTGGCGCGTTTGAATTTCGACGTGTGGTCGCTGCTGCGTTACGGCCGTCTGGGCTTGAGCGGCGTGGCGGTTTCCGGTGTGCAGTTGGTGGTTGAGCGACTGCCGGAAGGCAACTTGCGTATCGCCGGGTTGGGCAATGTCGCGAGCGGCGACACGACTTCAGACGCCGCCGTGGTGAAGCAATGGTTGTTTGGAGCGTTGCAGTGGCAGATCGAAGACAGTTCCGTGGACTGGCGCGATTTGCGCAACGATGCGGCAGTGCTGCACTTTACCCATGTCAACCTGCGGCTGCGTAACGAAGCGCAGCGCCACCGGATGGAAGGCAGCCTGACCTTGCCCGACGCGGTCGGTGCGCAAGTCGTATTCGGACTTGATGTGACGGGCGATCCGCTGCAACCACAAACCTGGACCGGCACCTCCTATCTTGGCGGCAAACAAATTGAACTCGCCGGTCTCGTAAAGCAGTGGACAGAGACAGATATTTTCCCAGTGAAATCCGGCAGCGCAGACGTACAGCTATGGGGCCATTGGGAGCGCGGTTTAAGCCAATTGAGCGGCGAATTTGCCGTGCGCAAAGTCACCTTGGGTGGCGCCGGCGAGGAGTTGCCGGCGGCGCGCTTTGCGCGGCTGGGAACGCAGTTGCAGTGGCGGCGAGGCGCTTCAGGTTGGGTCTTGACTTTAAATCATCTGGCCGTCAGTCGTGATGAGCACGCGTGGCCGGACGCACGCGCCCGGATCAGCTACGATCATAGTGACCCGAACGCGCCGCCGATTCTCGACACGCAGTTCAGTTTTCTGCGTGTCGAGGATGTGGCGGCGGTTAGCGTCGCGCTGCCGCAATTCGAGGGCCCATGGCGTGAATATTTAACCCAAGCACGGCCGCACGGCGATGCACATGATGTCGCCGTCAGCTTCCGTTCCAATGCAACGCATCCGCATTATCAAGTGCATGCTGACGTGCTGGGCCTGACGGTAATGCCATGGAAGCTCTTGCCCGGCTTCAGCGGCGTGACGGGTTTGCTGGTGGCGGATGAACGCTCCGGCGCCTTCGATCTGGCAACGCCCGGCGCGACTTTGGACCTGCCCAAGGTGTTTCGCGGCGCTCTGCCGCTGGGGTCGGTGCAAGGCCGCTTTGACTGGGAATACGATCCCGACAGCGGTGCATGGCGCGTCGCCGGCGACGAACTTAATGTGCGTAGCGTCGATGCGGAAGTACACGCCAGCGTGGAAGTCAGCGCGCCGAACACGCAGACCGCGCCGTATCTGGATCTGGTCGCGACATTTAAAGACGGCGATGGTCATCGTACCTCGCGCTACCTGCCAACCACCATCATGTCGCCCGCCGTGGTGGCGTGGGTCGACCGTGCTGTGCAGGAAGGCCACGTGAGCCAGGGTGGGGTGGTGGTGCATGGTCGCATCGACCAGTTTCCGTTCACGCAGGGCGAAGGCCGTTTCGAAGTGCGCGGGGATGTCACCGCCGGGGCCTTGGATTATCTTCCTGAGTGGCCGCGTATCGACCATATCGACGCGGAGCTGGTGTTCAGCGGCAGCAGCATGGAAGTGTATGGCAAGTCCGCGCAAATTCTGAATTCCGCCGTGTCCAACGTGTTGGTGACGATTCCAAACATGGCGTCGGAGTACGCTATCTTGACTATTTCAGGCGATGTCAAAGGCGAGACCCGTGACCAGCTTGCATTTCTACAAATTGCGCCGCCGCTGCGCGAGCTGATCGGTCGTGATTTGACCGACGTGCTGGTGCGCGGCCACGGCGAATTGCGTCTGGATCTGGCGGTGCCGTTGGGGCGGGCGCTGCCTCATGATGTCAAGGTAAGCGCCCAAGCGCGCTTGCATGACAATGCCTTGAGTCTGGGGCACTGGGGCGATTTGCTCACGCGGGTGAATGGCACCTTGATGATCGATAACGACGGCATTCGCGGCGCGCGCATCAAGGCGCGCGTGCTGGAGCAACCGGCGACCTTAGAGCTTCGTACGCTGCGCGCCAAGGCCGGCGCCCAGGTGCAAATCAAGAGTCGTGGCGTGTTGGCGCCCAGCCAAATGATTACGCGGATTAACGCTGATTGGGCCCGTTATTTTCAGGGCGAGGGAAGTTGGCAGGCCAGTCTAAAATTACCGCTGAATTCCGGCGGCAACAATGCCAAAAAACTGCACGTCGAAGCGCTGTGGGACAACGTGGCGGTGAGTTTGCCCGAGCCCTTGGCTAAACCGGCCGGTGAGCCGCTGTATGTCGAAGTCAACGCGGAGCTGACCGACACCGAGCAAAAACTTTTTGTGCAATATGGGGATCGCGTCAATAGTGCGGTGCAGTTGGTCAGCGAGCGCGACGGGGTGCGGATCGCGCGCGGCGAATTTCATTTTGGCGAAGGCAAAGTAGCGTTGCCCAAACCCGCCGGCGTGCGCGTCAGCGGCAACCTGGAAAAAATCTCGCTTGACCAATGGCGTGCCTTTGCCGGGAACACCGATTGGTTCGGCGCGAGCGGTACGGGCGAGGCGAGCGCCTCGGCGCATCTGCTCTACGATCTGGACGTGCATGCCAATCAATTGCTGGCGTTCGGCCAGTCCTTGAGCGACGCACATGTCAAGATCGTGCGCGGTGCCAAAGAATGGCGCACCACCATCGTGAGCGCCGATTTTTCCGGTCGTATCCGGGTGCCGTTCGAGATCGCGCAGGCGCCGGTCAATATCGACCTGACGCATTGGCGCTACACACCCAACGAAGCCGCAAGCACGTCGAACTTCGATCCGCGCCAGTTACCGGCGGTCGAACTCAAGGCTGATCATTTTGTTTATGGCAAGGTCGACTTCGGCCGCATGCAAATGACGGCGTCCAAGTTCGCCTATGGCTGGCGGGTCGACAAGCTGGAGCTGAACGCCCCCGCGACCATGGTGAACGGCTCGGGGGCGTGGACTTACGACGGCAAGCAGCATCAGTCGCGCTTTGATCTGGATGTCATCAGCGAGGACGTCGGCGTAACCATGAACAGCTTCGGCTACGCCAATGGCATCGCCGGAGGCACCGGGCGCATCAACCTGCATGCCGCGTGGCCCGCGCCTTTGGCCGAGGTTGCGCTGGAAAAAATCGACGGCAAACTCACGCTCGATTTCAAGAAGGGCCGCATGCTGGAATTAAAGGTGGGCCCAGAGCGCTTGTTCGCGCTGCTGTCGATTCAAGCGTTACCGCGCCGGCTGTCGCTGGATTTTTCCGACCTGTTTTCCAAAGGGTTTGCCTTCGACGATATTAAAGGCGAATTCCGCCTTGAACATGGCGAGGCTTACACCAACAATCTGGCGATGAATGGGCCGGTCGCGAAAATCCAGGCGAGCGGGCGGGTCGGCTTAGCCGAGCGCGATTACGATCAACGCGTGCATGTGATTCCCGAGCTGACTGCCAGCGTGCCGGCGCTTACCGCCATTGCCGCATTGTCCCCGCAAGTTGGCGTAGCGACTTATGTGGTAGGCAAAATCTTCCAAAGCCAAATCGACCAAGCGGTTAGCGTCGATTACACCCTCACCGGCAGTTGGGACAGCCCGAAAGTCGAGCGCATTACCGCTGCCGCACGGCGCGCGACACTGCCGAGTTTTCCAGAAAGCGAATAGCCACCCCCGACGTTCATTAAAAACCTAGTCCTTGCCGATGAAATAGTGAATGTGCTGATGCTATCCTGTCGGCATGCGCGCGTGATCATCCCCCGAGGAGAAATAAATGAAAGTCGCAGCGGTGCAGATGGCGTCCGGCCCCAATGTCAGCTACAACCTCATCGAGGCTAGGCGCTTAATCGCGCTGGCGGCGCAAGACGGTGCCGAGCTGGTGGTGCTGCCGGAGAACTTCGCCATCATGGGCATGGCGCCGCAGGATATGCTCAAGATTCGCGAACCTCTCGGCAAGGGGCCGATTCAAGACTTTTTGGCCGAGCAGGCCGGCAAACTGGGCATCTGGATCGCCGGCGGCACGCTGCCGTTGGTGGCGGATGATCCGAAAAAAGTGCGCGCTGCGTGCTTGTTGTTCGACGACCGTGGCCAGCGCGTTGCACGTTACGACAAAATTCATCTGTTCGACGTGCGCATTGAAGAAACCAAAGAAGTTTATGTCGAGTCTGCCGTCATCGAATCCGGCAACACGGTGGTGGTGGCGGACACACCGTTCGGGCGCCTGGGCTTGGCGATTTGCTACGACTTGCGTTTCCCGGAATTGTTTCGCCAGATGCTGGATCAGAATGTGGAATTGATCGCGCTGCCGTCGGCGTTTACCGCCATCACCGGCAAGGCGCACTGGGAAACGCTGGTGCGCGCGCGTGCCATTGAAAATTTGTGCTACGTCATCGCACCCGCGCAGGGCGGCTACCATTTGAATGGCCGCGAGACCTTCGGCCACAGCATGATTGTCGACCCGTGGGGCGTGATGTTAGACCGGCTGCCGAACGGTTCTGGTTTTGCAATTGCCGAGTTGGACCCGAACTACCTGCGCGCGACACGCCGTAATTTCCCCGCGACATCGCATCGTCGTATCACTTGCCGGATTTAAACAGGATCAATATGCAAGCACCTTTGGATTTAGCCCGCGAACAATTGCTCGCGCCCGGCGGCATCACCGAAGCCGACCTGACCCGCACGCTGGAAAGCATGCTGACGTATGCCATCGACAGCGCGGATTTATATTTTCAGGCCAGCCGCTTTGAGTCGTGGATGCTGGAAGACGGTATCGTTAAAGAAGGCGGCCACAACATCGAGCGCGGCGTCGGTGTGCGTGCGGTCAGCGGCGAAAAAACCGGCTTTGCGTATTCCGATGAAATTGTCTTGCCGGCCATCGCACAAGCGGCTAACGCGGCGCGTTCCATCGCTGCGCACGGCGGGCAGGGCAAGGCGCGCGCGTGGCAACGGACGCAAGGCCGGGTGTTGTATCCCGCGCTCAATCCGCTGGGTACGTTGAGCGAACAGGATAAAATTCAACTGCTGCACGCGGCCGATGCCGAAGCGCGGCGCGCCGACCCGCGCGTGAAACAAGTGATCGTGAGTCTGGCGAGCGAGCACGACGTATTTTTAATCGCTGCCAGCGACGGCACTCTGGCGGCCGACGTGCGTCCGCTGGTGCGCATGAATGTCACCGTGACAGTGGAGCAGAACGGGCGGCGTGAACAGAGTTCGTCCGGCGGTGGCGGGCGTTTTGGGTTGCAGCATTTTGTCGAGAACGGACGCGGCTTGGCGTTTGCGCGCGAAGCGGTGCGCTCGGCGCTGGTGAATCTGGACGCCGTCGATGCGCCGGCTGGCACCATGCAAGTGGTGCTCGGGCCGGGTTGGCCGGGTGTGTTGCTGCACGAAGCCATCGGTCATGGTTTGGAAGGCGACTTCAATCGCAAAGGCAGCTCGGCGTTTTCCGGGCGCATCGGCCAGCGCGTCGCCGACACGCAATGCACCGTGGTGGACGACGGCACCCTGGCCAGCCGCCGCGGTTCGTTGAACATCGACGACGAAGGTACGCCGACCCAGTGCACGGTGCTGATCGAAAACGGAATCTTGAAGGAGTACATGCAAGACAAATTAAACGCCGGCTTAAGCAAATCCAAACTGACCGGCAACGGGCGGCGCGAGTCGTACGCGCACGTGCCGCTGCCGCGCATGACCAACACCTACATGCTGGCCGGGAAATACGCTCCAGAGGAAATCATCGCCTCGGTGCAAAACGGTTTGTATGCGGTGAACTTCGGCGGCGGACAAGTCGACATCACCTCCGGCAAATTCGTGTTTTCCGCAAGCGAGGCGTATCTGATCGAAAACGGCAAAGTCACGCGCCCGGTAAAAGGCGCCACGCTGATCGGCAACGGCCCCGACGTGCTCACACGCGTCAGCATGGTCGGCAACGATCTGAAACTCGACGAAGGTGTGGGTACCTGCGGCAAGGAAGGCCAAAGCATCCCGGTGGGTGTGGGCCAGCCGACCATGCGCGTGGACAGCCTGACGGTGGGCGGCACCCAGTCGGAATAGTCATTCTCTGGCGCTTTTAATAATGTCCGCCGCAACTCTGCTCCAACGTATCGACGCGGTGCTGCCGCAAACCCAGTGCCAGCGTTGCGGTTACGCCGATTGTCACGC
This sequence comes from Gammaproteobacteria bacterium, assembly GCA_031363085.1. Classification (GTDB taxonomy): domain Bacteria; phylum Pseudomonadota; class Gammaproteobacteria; order SG8-11; family SG8-11; genus UBA6921. Next base: position 24,708 of record JANLTU010000246.1, on the reverse strand, counting down.
GTACGCGCAGGCGCTGGCAGATCGTGCTGCCGATCTCAATCAATGCCCGCCCGGCGGCGAAGCAACCATTAGCGCGTTGGCGCAGTTACTCCAACGCACGGTCAAGCCGCTCAATCCGATCCATGGAAAACATGCGCCGCGCACGACTGCCGTGATCGACGAGGCGGTGTGCATCGGCTGCACGCGCTGTATTTTGGCCTGCCCGGTCGACGCCATTCTCGGCGCATCCAAATTGATGCACAGCGTGATTACGTCGGAGTGCACCGGCTGCGAACTGTGCATCCCGCCGTGCCCGGTGGATTGCATTGTGATGGTGCCGGCGACGCCGGACAACGCTGCGGAAAAACTCACGCGCGCCGACTTGGGGCGCCGACGTCATCATTTTCGTCTGGCGCGCCTGGCACGTGATCGCGCCGAGCGTGCGCAACGCCAAGCGATAAAAAATCCACCGCCGACGTCGAACACGCCCCAGCCCGACGCACGTCGTCTGGCGATCCTCGCGGCGGTGGAGCGCGTGCGTGCGAAAAGCAAACGCGCCCCGGAATAGCACACGTCGTAAGTTCGCCCGCAAAACTTCTCCACCATAAGGGGCTTGGTTGCGACATTTATACGCCAGCTCGACACTGCGGTAAAAACGCCAAGCGCAGCGCAACTCCGACAATAAAAATCCCACTCTTGAACCTGTGAACCCGATCAAAAAAACCTGCTCCACCCCTCGCAACACACGACCAACGCAACCATCGGACTGACCAGCGGTAGCGCTGCGGCCTCATCCAACATCAAGCTTGAGTCGCTACCTATGCGAGGGTTGTACGACATCGCATAACGAGCGTGCGCACATCCCGGGATTCCAAGAGCGGGCCGCGCGTAGGGTAGTTCACATGAACCAGACACCGCACCAACAGAACCTCAAGGCGCAGCGCCTGCAGCGCGGGTTCACCCTGCTCGAACTGATGGTGACGGTTGCGGTGGCGATTATTTTGTTGTCGATAGCGGTGCCGAGTTTCACCGACATTATGCGCGCCAACAAACTCAGCAACGACGTAAATACCATCGTGCAGGCGTTACACAAAGCGCGCAACGATGCCCGGACCCACGGTGGGTCGGCACTGTGTGCGAGTACTGATCGCGCATCCTGCAGTGCCCTGGCGTCGGATTGGGTAAATGGTTGGATTGTCATCAACAGCGCCGGTGTTGTCGGGGTGAGCGACAGGCCCTTGACCGGTACGACCATTAGCGCCAGCGGGACAACGGCAAACTACGACGAGCGTGGTCGTTTAACTCCGGCCGGTAGCACCCTGACGTTGACATTTTGCAACGGGCGCACCGGGACCGGCGCCGGACGAACGATCACAGTGAACTCGGCGGGGCTGCCGACGACAACCAATTACAACAGTTGCACTTGATGAATTTGGCTTACATCAAAGGATTCACGTTATGAGTTTCGGCACTTCAAGTTACACAGCGCAACGCGGCGTCACGCTGCTGGAGAACATGGTGGCGTTGCTGATTCTTTCCGTCGGCATGCTTGGCCTGGCAGGTTTGCAGGCGTACTCCTTGCGCGGCAGTGCGGGTGCTTCGTACCGCCAAATTGTAGTGCAGCAGGCGCAAGATATGGCAGATCGGATTCGCGCTAATCCGGCGGCGGTGTTCCCGGCGGCGGGTGGCGTCGTGCAATACAACGGCGTTGCTGCAAGCACCTTTTTCGATAATGCGACGGCCGCATATGCGAGCGTTACAGACTGCCGTACCACAGCGTGCACCGCGATCCAGATGGCCGCTTTTGACGTGGTGGACTGGCAAGTGGCTAACAATGCGCAACTCCCCGGCGACCATAGCCGAGCGGGCGGTTACGTCAATAGCGTTGGCCTGACCGGCCTCGTCAGCGGCGTCGCCGGTGCCCCGCTTAATCTTGCCGGGCTCAATACCCCGCAACGGCAGCGGTACACCATTACGATCCGCTGGGATGGTGATCGCACCAATGGTCCGGTGGGGCTCAATCCCAGCGACTGCGCCGCGTCCGTGACGACCGACCTCAACTGTTATTCCTTGGTGATCGACCTATGAAACGGCCGGTACATAGCACGCATCGTCAGCGCGGTCTGACATTGGTAGAACTCATGGTCTCCATGGTCGTAGGGCTGGTGCTCATGGGCGGCGTGGTGCAGGTATTTAAAACCAATAAGGGCGCTAATCGTTACAGCCAGGGTTTGGCGCAAATGCAGGACAACGGCAGTTACGCGCTGGATTTTGTGGCCAATCAAATCGGCCAAATCGGCTACGTCCCGGCCTGGAACAACATCGGGCAGGCCAGCGACCAAAACGGCGATGGTGTTAAAGATCGCGTCGACATGGAGCTGTGGGCCTACGCCGCCACGCCGCCTGCGGTAGGTAGCGAAGGGGGCGGAACAACCAGTGACGCCATCACCATAAATGTCTATATCGACCCGCAAAACCCGGCCCCGACCAGTTGTGTCGGTGTCCCGGTCGCCGCGCCCGGCAACTTTACCGGCACGCCGGGCTGGGGTGTGACCAATGTGATTGCTGTCAATGCCGTGAACGCCACGCTCACCTGCAATGGCGTGGCGGTGGCCGAAGGGATCGAGAATATGCAGATTCTTTACGGCGTGGATACGACCATTCCCGGCGATGGCATCGTCGACCAGTACATGCCCTGGAGTCGGGTATATGCACCGCCCGTCGACTGGCGCCTACGCATTATTGCCGTGCGTGTGGCGCTGCTGGTCACCAGCACCGATTCGGCAACGCCGGTCGCGAACAGCAACACCAAAAATCTGCTGGGCGCGGTGGTCGGCCCGTGGACTGATCGTAAGCTGCGCACGGTTTATACCAGCACCATCCGGCTGCACAACCGTTGCGCTAAATTCGCAGGAGGCTCGCTGTGCGTATGACATTACGTCACGCTGCCGCTGGATCATTGCCTACGCCGCACTGGCGTCAACACGGCAGCGCATTGGTCATGGGTTTGGTGTTTCTGGTCATTCTCACGTTGCTGGGGTTGAGCGCCAGCGGCGGCTCGATTCAGCAGGAGTTGATTTCACGCAATCTGCGCGATCAAAGCCTTGCCCTCGAAGCGGCGGACGCAGCGTTGCGCGCCGGCGAAACCTGGTTGCGGACAAATGGCGGGCCACGGCCGCTTGCGCTTGATCCCTTGAACGGCAGCGCGTTTGTCAAAGCGGCGGGCTTTTGCGATGTGCTCAACTCCAATTGTCCCTACGCCGGGGCGAGCTTTTGGAGCAATGCCGCCAATGCCGAGCCGCTGGGTGGCGCGCGCGATGGGCAGGGCATCTTGCCGACGTTAGCGGCGGGTAACCAGCCTCGCTACATTGTCGAATTTCTCTATGACTGCCGTGTGTGCGTCTTGGGTCAAGTCAATCAAAACCCGCCGCGTTACTACCGCATCACGGCGCGTGGTGTGGGGCTGAATGCCAGCACCACCCGCGTTGTGCAAAGTATTTACCTGTTTAACTGATGCTGTCGCCTGAGAATTTTACTGCAAAGTGAGGTAATGATTATGAAACGCTCCACCGCAAAAAAACCGCTGCATGTATTGGTGAAGCTCGCGCTGGCCGCCGGCCTGTGTTCCGCCTCGCCTTTCGTGGTCGCCGCGAACTGGGCGCTTGCCGACCATCCGCTGTATCTGGGCAGCTCGGTGCCGGCAAATATTCTGTTCATGACCGACGATTCGGGCAGCATGAAATGGGACTCGATGGCCAAGAGCAATGACGGCCTGTTCACCGGCTCGCAACTCGACGGTACCTCGACCCCCAGCGGCGGCGGTATTCATGGCCGCGCCAGTTGCTCCACACCGTATTATTACGCGGTGCAATTCGGTTCAAATGCGTTGTGCGATACCGCCGATGATCTGGAATGGCGTTTCCGCAGCAGCAGCTTCAATCCGCTGTATTTCAACCCGAAGAAACAATACAAGCCCTGGGCCGGTACTGACGCGATGGGTAACCCATTCGGCAATATCGATCCGACCCAAGCGTGGGACGATCCGTATGTAAAAAATTACAGCGGCACGGGTTCGTGGATCGACGTCACCACCAAAGCCTCTGCGAAAATCACCTCGTCTTCAGATGACGTTTGCCTAACGCAGAAACCACTTGCGGCAGGAGCGCTCACGCTGAACGGGAGCCTCACTGTGGGTGGCGCCTTGACACTTGTGAGCAGTCAAAAACTCACGATTTCATCGAGCGGAAATATTTCGAGCCCCACCACGTTCAGTATTACCGGCACCAATTCAAGTGGTACGCCTACGAGCGAGACGATCACGGGTCCCAACAACAGCGTTAAGACAACGACGACGACCTGGAAAACGGTGACTTCTATAAGCATCGATCGCGCCGCTGCCGCAAATCTTACCGTAGGCACTTCATCCGTTCCGACAACCGGCGATAACCATCAACTCCTGGATGGTGGCTTACACTTTGCCACCTGGACTGACAGCAGCACCAACCCGGGCTACTTCGACAACGTCGAGGCCACCGATTACAAGATCGGCAACCTGCCATCGAGTATCCCGGCCGGCTGGTTTGTGGGTTATGACCCGGACCCAAAGAAAGCCGTGCAGATCAACTTCGCAAACTGGCTCAGCTACTACCGCGCGCGCAATTTGCTGGCCAAGAGCGCCATCGGCAGTATTGTGGGCAATGTTAATAATTTGCGCTTGGGCTTCGCCACCCTGCACAACAACGGTACCGTGAACACACCGATGCAGATGGTCGATACCACAGTGGCAGGCCAAGCCAACCGTAAAACGCTGCTCGATAATATCTATAAAAACTATCCCGCCAACGGTACGCCGTTGCGGGTCGGACTGCGGCAGGCGGGTGAGTATCTGTCCGGCAACACCAGTGCAATCACGTTTGCCAGCCCGGCTGCCGCGCCGCTGCCGCTCGCCTCCGGCGGCGCCTGTCAGCAGAACTTCACGTTGCTGATGACGGACGGCTTTTACAATGATGGTAGTGCATATACCACCACGATGGGCACCACCATCGGTAATGCCGACGGTGACAAAAACTCGAATTTCGACAACAAGCTGTACCCCTTATACGGCGACACCTATACCAGAACGCTGGCCGACATTGCCATGTATTACTACGAGCGCGACATCATTCCCAGTGTGCCCAACAACGTGCCGGTGATCGCCGGTGTGGATACGGCCACGCAGCAGCACATGGTGACGTTTACGGTTGCGTTCGGTGTGAATGGCATCTTGAAAGGAATGCCGGAAGACTATACTGCCAATCCAACGTGGGGCGCTTGGCCGGGCTGGCCCAACCCGCAGCCGGACAATACGTCCACGGCCTATGATGCGGTAAAGATCGATGACATGCGTCACGCGGCGTATAACGGTCGCGGCGAGTTCCTGTCGGCCAATGACCCCGACACCCTGGCTGACGGTTTAAACGGGATGATCAACAGCATTCAAGGACGCATTGCGGCATCCGCTGCCCTGGCGTTTAACTCGACTTCGCTGCACAGCAACAGCCTCGTGTTCCAGGCGCGCTACGACACGACCGACTGGACCGGCGAGTTGCGCTATCTGCCGTTGAATAGCCTGGGCGATCTCAGCGCAGCGGTTGCCAACACCGGCACCCTTCTCAAAGCCACCGATCCGGCGGCACGCACGATCATTACCTGGGATCCGACGGCGTCGACGCCTAAAGGCATTGCGTTCGAGTGGGCCAGCCTGCCGGCCGCACAGAAAACGGCGTTAGGCAGCCAGCAGATATTGGACTATGTGCGCGGTGAGCCCGCCTGTGAAATTGACTACGTCGGAGTGCGTGTGTGCGGTGGCACTTACACAAAAAACCTGCGCAACCGTTCGCGTCCGCTGGGTGACGTTATTAACTCCACGCCGGTGTATGTCAGCCTGCCGGACCCGTCGGCCGTCTGGGTGGTGTCGGGCACCCCGAGTTACGATGTCAGTTACCTCACCCACATCAGCAGCATGAGCACGCGCGTTCCGATGGTCTACATGGGTGCGAACGACGGCATGCTGCACGGGTTTAATGCGCAAGTTGACAGTACCGGTCATGCGCTCACCGATACCGGCAAAGAGCTGCTGGCATATGTTCCGAGTGTGGTTTACGGCAACCTGCCCAGCCTTGCCAATATTTCGTACACCCACAAGTACTATGTCGATGGCTCGCCGACGGTGGGCGACGCCAAATTCACTGACGGCTGGCATACGGTTCTGGTAGGCGGGCTGCGCGCCGGCGGGCAGGCGATGTTCGCGCTCGACATCACCAAACCAAGCACCTTCACTGAAGTCAACGCTGACAAAATTGCCCTCTGGGAATTCACCGACACCAACGATGCCGACCTGGGTTATACCTTTAGCGAACCGGCGATAGCGAAAATGGCCGACAACAATTGGGCGGCAGTGTTCGGCAATGGCTACAACAATACTCAGGCAGACGCCCATGTCAGCACCACCGGCAACGCGGTGTTGTATGTTGTCAATTTGCAGACCGGCGCGTTGATCCGCAAGATCGACACCGGCATCGGCCGCAGCGCCGATCCGGAGTGCGTCACCGCGCCGTGCAGCAGCAATGGCCGGCCTAATGGTCTGTCAGGTGTGCGTGCTATCGATGTGGACGCTGATGGAGTGGCTGATTTCGTCTACGCCGGTGATTTATTCGGCAACCTGTGGCGCTTTGACGTCACCAGCGGCACCGCGACGAGCTGGAGTTTCAGGAAGTTGTTTACCACCGCGAGCGTGGATGTGCCCAGCAAGATGCAGTCGATTACCGTGCGCCCGACGGTGGGTGCGCATCCCAACGGCATCGACAAGGGCTACATGGTGTATTTCGGCACCGGGAAATACATCGAGTTTGCCGACAATACCAGCACCGGTCAGCCGACCCAGACCTTCTACGCCGTGTGGGACAAAGGGTCGAAAGTGTCGCCTCCCGCGTTTACCGCGTTTACGCGCGCAAAGCTGGTGTCGCAGGCCATTTTGCAAGAGACCGCCGACAATATGCGCATCACCAGCAACAACAACATCGACTGGGGCACCAAGCAGGGGTGGTACATGGACCTAGTAGTGCAAGGCGCGGCGTCCAACAACGGCGAACGCGTGATCACTGAAGCCATACTGCGCGGCGGTGATATTTTATTCAGCACCTTTGTGCCCAGCAGCCTCATCTGCGAATACGGCGGTGGCGGGTATTTGATGATAATTGACGCCTTCAGCGGCAGCCGTAGCTACATGCCGCCGCTGGATATCAATGGCGACACCTTATTCAATGATGCGGACAAGGTGTTGTACGCTGGGTCGCTGGTGGCTATCAGCGGTTATAAATCGGTGCACGGTGTGCCGTCGGCGGCTGCCTTGATGGAAAGTTCCGGCGGCACCTCGGATATCCTGCTGATGAATTTTGCGGACGGCTCGGCTGGCGGTATCGTCGACCACTCGGCCACTGATCCTACATTGAGGGTCACGCCCAGTGACAGCTTCAGCTCCGGCTCGGCGAGAGGCCGCATTTCCTGGCAGCGCTTGAAGTAATCCAACCTGTAAAGAGGAACACAACATGAAGAAGATGGTTCGTGTGCTTGTGGGGCTACTGGGTGCGATAGCCGTGTCGGCCGCCGCAGCCGAGGATTCCCACCACAGTTTTCAAAAGAGCGGAACGCTGGATGGGTTGCCGTCACCGGGTAATAAATACATCCTCATCAACGATTCCAGTTTTTTGGTCGCACCCGGCTTGCGCGTGCACACTCCGACGCAGGACAAAGCGTCGCTGAGCGCGCTGAAGGTAGGGCAGAAACTGGAGTTTTCGATTACCGGCGGAGGGCCGGGTGTCGAAGCCACGGTATCCGAAATCTGGATATTGCCGTCGAAATAACATGAGCCACGACACGCCTATGAAGTGCACTCCACAGCGCGGTTTTACCTTGGTTGAGGTGATGACGGCGGTGGCGATTATGGCCATCATCACCGCAATCGCCTTTCCGATTTACCAGTCGCAAAGTCGCAAGGGTAAACGGCCCGATGGTATCGCGCTGGTGGAAATGGTGGCGCAAGCGGAACAGCATTTTTTTACTGCGCTGATTGATCGACAGTTGCCCGGTACCTTCACCACCGCCATCGCTGTGGATCTGCTCCCCTATGGTATTACTGCGGCGGTTTCACACGGCGGTTATTACAATATTGCCGTGGCGCCGGGGGATACTGGAGTCATCACCAGCAGTTTTGTTGTCACGGCCACCGCTGTGGGTAACCAAGCCAACGACGATTGCAAAGTCTTCATGTACTACTCCAGCGGCAGGCGCGACGGCTTGCCGGACCGGCAGACCTGCTGGGGCAAGTAAGTTTCCTGCATTAACCCACGCGCGGTGCCAAGCAAAAAAACAAGTTCCTTCCCTGTTTCAACGTTGCAGGTCGGGTTGCTGGATAACGGTGGCCCGACCGTGCTGGCGCAATCACGTGATGCGCTTCACACCTCGTTTCCGGACGGGCTCGACATGTGACTAACGGGCGGAAGCAGCGGACCAGCGGTCGCTAGATCATGCGCACGCAACATCGGGCACCGCTAGAATCTCGATATGACAACACCAAGCGCCTTCGCGCTAAACGTGTCGGGAGTTTGGGTAATGCGTCGTACTCCACTGGGCTTCACATTAATTGAGATCATGGTCGCCGTTGCGGTAACGGTAATTTTACTGACTCTTGCCGTGCCTAATTACATCAGCTTTATGCGCTCCAACCGGCTTTCCACGCATGTGAATGCTTTCGTACAGGCGCTGCAATTTACACGGCTGGAAGCGCGCGGTCGCGGCGCCACCTTGTGTGCGAGCTCCGACCAGAAAACATGTAACAGCATGAACTGGAGCGATGGCTGGATTATTTTTTCGGATTACGACCTGAACGGCACGACCAACGGCAGCGATGAAATCCTGCGCGTGGGCGAGGTGCTGCCGGCGGGATTCGCGGTTACCGCCGATGCCGCCATAGTCAAGTTTGGTCCCCAGGGTTTTTCGTTCCCGGCAGGCGTCACGCACAGCTTTGAAATATGCATCGGTCGCGACGGTAAAGGGGCAGGGCGCTTGGTCACGGTCAATCTTGCCGGAAGCACCGCAACCGTACCCTTTGATACTTGTCCGGCGGTATGAGCATGCGCACCACAAACAACCAAGCGCTCTTAATGTCACAACATGCCCAAGCGGGTGTGACTCTGCTTGAAAACATGGTCGCCTTATTGGTGATTTCAGTGGGACTGCTGGGTTTTGCCGGCATGCAGGCGTTCACCCTGCACGGCGGCGCCAGCTCAACCCATCGCCAGATGGCGATGCAGCAAGCGCAAGACATGGCGGATCGCATTCGTGCTAATCCGGCGGCATTTTACGCCGCAGCGAATGGCGTAAATAACTATGCGGGCGTGACCCCCAATGCCAGCCCCACGACGCCATCACCCAACTGCCGGGCGACTGCGTGCTCGGCCATCGACCTTGCCAAATTCGACATCTATCAGTGGCACGTGGCCAACAACGCACTCTTGCCGGGGGATCACTCGGCTGCCGGGGGATACATCATCAGCACGCCGCTGGTTGATCTATCAGGCGTACCCATTTTATTGGCGCCCGGCTTGCCCGGACGCCAGCGTTTCACGATTGCGCTGCGCTGGGATGGCGACACTACCGGCAGCACCAGCGTGGGCGCGGTGCCTACCGATTGCGCTGCGGTGACGGCGACCGACTTGCGTTGTTACTCGCTGGTGATCGATCTATGAAACGTAAAGTTAATACAGCGCACTTTCAGTCGGGCCTCACCATCGTCGAGTTGATGGTGTCGCTGGCCATCGGCCTGATTTTAATCGGCGGCATGGTGCAGATCTTTGCAACCAATAAAAATGCCTACCGCTACAACAACGCCATTGCCGAAGTACAGAACAACGGTACCTACGCACTGGAATTCGTAGTCAATCAAATCGCCCAAGTCGGCTACGTACCGACATGGATCAGTTATCAAGACCGTGATTACAACGGCGATGGTCGACGCAACCGCAATGATCTGGAAGTGTGGGCGTACGGCGCTACGCCGCCGTTGACTGGGATCGAAGGCGGTGCGAGTGCCAGCGACTCGATCATCATCAGCACGTTTGTCGATCCCGCCGACCCCGCACCGGTGGATTGTGTGGGTAATGTGGTCGTGGCGCCCGGCGCATTTGCCGGCCCGGTGGGGCTGGGAGTCGCCGGTGCACCGGGTTATGGCGTCGTCAATACGCTGGCCGTAAGCACGAATGTGGCTGGTGTCTCGGTGTTGACCTGTAACGGAGTCGAGGTTGCCGAAGGGGTCGAAAATATGCAGATTTTATATGGCGTGGACACGGCTGATTTAACCCAGCCGCTGCCATTTCAATTCGACGGCGTTGTTGACCGCTACATGAGTTTCAGCGAGATCGTCGCGCCTGACACGCCCTTGAATATTCTTTCCGTGCGCGTGTCCTTGCTGGTTGCCAGCAATGAACAGGCGCGCAGCGCCGACAATACTAAAACCAATAATTTACTGGATACCAGTATTGCGCCCGCGTCCGACCGACGCTTACGGAACGTGTACACCGCGACAGTTCGGCTACGTAATCGTTGCGCAAGAATTACCGGGACGGCGTTATGCGCATAACCCCAGCCGACATGGCGACAGGTATTAGCATGCGCTCGCAACAGGGCAGCGCATTGGTCACAGGGTTGGTATTTCTGGTGGCGATCATCATGCTGGGACTGAGCGCGAGCACCAGTTCCATTCAACAGGAAATAGGCATGCGCAGCATCCGCGACCAGGCCATTGCACTGGAAGCGGCCGATGCCGCGCTGCGGGCCGGAGAAACATTTTTGCGGACCAACAACGGCCCGCTAACGGTGGATTATGGCCCGCTCAATGGGAACGCGGTGGTTCGCTCAGAAGGTTTTTGTGCGCCGGCGAATTCCAACTGCGCTAACGCAGGCGCGAGTTTTTGGAGTAGTACCGGGCAGCCACTCGGCGGGACTGATCCCACCCCGGTGTTGAAGGTGGTCGCCGAGCAGCCCCGTTACATCATCGAGTTGTTGTTGTGCCCAAACAAAGATTGTACCGGCGTGCCCAGTGGTCAGACACGCTATTACCGGATCACCGCGCGCGGCGTTGGGCTCAATGCCAATACCGAACGTGTCGTGCAGAGTCTTTACCGTTACTAACGCTGCATCATTCAGGCAACACGAGGTAGTGAACATGAAAAACCCGGCCCGCAACACGGTGTTGCAACGCGCAGTAAAATCAGCGTTGCTGGTTGCTTTGTGTCATGTTTCGACAACATCGGCAGCGCCCTGGAGTTTGGTCAATCAACCCTTGAATTTGACCAGCAAGGTGCCGGCCAATGTACTGCTGATCGTTGACGACTCGGGCAGTATGGATTGGGAAATCATGTCCAAAGATTTGGTCCACGACGGAACCTTCACCGGAACGCAACCGGACGGCAGCAATCCAGCCGGTTCCGGCAGCATCAAAGATAATGGCAGTTGTGTTGTCGGTGGCAAGTCCCAGCCAACTTTTTACGGCTACACCTACGGGGTTGAGGCGGCGGCCAATAATTCCAGTAACGCGTGCGACATTGCGGATGATCTCGAATGGCGCTTCCGCAATAGCAATTACAATCCGTTTTATTTCGACCCGCTCAAAACCTATTCGCCATGGGCAGGATTTAATGCCGACGGCATAACCCCGTTTGGCGAGATGGATGTGTACAAAGCGCTGGCCAATCCGTGGATTGGCTGGCGTTCCAAGAAGAACGGCAACGAAGCCATCGACCTGACCAAGTACCACAGCAAAGGGTTGCGTTATTACACCTGGATCGACGGCAACAATAACGGCCTGTTCGATAACGGCGAAGAAACCGAACATTTGGTGGCGAACGAGTCTGCTGCGGTGCAGAAAAATTTCGCCAACTGGTTTAGCTACTCGCGCAGCCGGCATTTGATTGCAAAGTCGGCGTATGGACGCTTGCTCGCGAACGTGAACGGCTTGCGTGTGGGCCTAGCGACCTTGCACAACAACGCGAATGTCAACACCCCGCTGAGCCAGGTCGACAGCACGACGGCAGGTGAGGCGAATCGTAAAAATCTGCTCAGTCATTTGTATCAGATCGATCCCAACAAGGGCACGCCGTTACAAGATACTTTAAAGCAGGCCGGTGAATACTTGTCCGGCCATGGGAGTAACACCTTGTTCGCGGGCAACAGCTCGGCACCGCTGAGCGTCGATCAAGGCGGCGCCTGCCAGCAAAATTTCACGTTAATGATGACCGACGGGTTTTATAACGGAACCTACAACGATTCCAGCCCCACCATCGGCAACGCGGATGGCGACAAAAACCGACCTCCGTTTGACGGTGGCACCTATGGCGACAGCGTCACCAAAACGTTGGGCGATATCGCGATGTACTACTACGAAAACGACATCGTCACCACGGCCGCCAACAGTGTGCCGATATCAAAAGGTATCGACGAGGCACCTCACCAGCACATGGTCACGTTTACGGTGGCCTTCGGAGTCACCGGTGACTTGAAAGGGATGCCGCAAGACTACACTGCTCATCCGACCTGGGGTGCGTGGCCGGGGTGGCCGATTCCGTCTTCGGGCTCAACGGCCGATAAATTCAGCAACGCGCAAAGAATCGACGATCTGCGCCACGCCGCCTACAACGGTCGCGGCGAGTTCCTCGAAGCCAACGATCCGGACACGCTGGTCGGCTCGCTGACGCAGGCGATCAACAGCATTCAGGGGCGTATCGGCTCGTCGTCGGCGGCGGCGTTTAACGCCACCTCACTGCAAAAAAATGCGCTGCTTTTTCAGGCCAGTTATGACGCCACCGACTGGAGCGGTCATCTGCAATATCGACCCGCTGCTGCGGAGGCGTTTGGTGTGTCGATTGCCGATGCCGGCACCGTGCTGACGCAAGCTGATCCGAATCTTCGCACCATTATGACCATCGACCCGGCGACGAATATCGGCGTGCCGTTTCGCATGGCCAATTTGAACGTCACGCAACAAATCACGCTAGGCAGTCAACCAGTGCTGGATTATCTACGCGGCGAGCAAGCGTGCGAGCTGGGCTATGTCGGCACGCGCACCTGCCCGGTGGGAATGGCGAAAAATTTGCGCACGCGTACCAGCACGCTGGGCGATATCATCGATTCAACGCCGGTCCATGTTGGCGTGCCGGACGGGTCTTACGTCAAATATGCCGCTAAAGACACCAGTTACGGCGCCTTCATCGCTGCGCAGGCTACGCGCACTCCGGTGGTTTACGTGGGCGCCAACGACGGCATGCTGCACGGTTTCGATGCGTCGGTGGACAGCAGTGGCAAGGCCACCGCGCTGACCGCCAAAGAAGTGCTCGCCTACGTGCCGGGTGCCGTCTATAAAAATCTCGCTGGTTTAAGTGGCATCGCCTATGCGCATCGCAATTTTGTCGATGCTACGCCCCTGGTAGGCGATGTGAAGTTTGCCGATGGTAGCTGGCACAGCGTTTTGTTGGGCGGCTTGCGCGGCGGCGGTCAGGCGATGTACGCGCTGGATGTTACCGATCCGAAAAACTTTGCCGAGAAAAATGCTAAAGACACGGTACTTTGGGAATTCACCGACAATGGCGCGGGTGCGCCGGGCGATAAAGGCGATGCCGACCTGGGTTACACCTACGGTGAAGCGGCGATTGCAAAAATGGCGAACGGCGAATGGGCGGCGGTGTTCGGCAACGGCTACAACAACACCGAGGTTGATGCGCACGTGAGCGCCACCGGAGACGCTGTGTTGTATGTCGTGAATGTGCAAACCGGTGCATTGCTCGCAAAATTGTCGACCAAGGCCGGCATGAGTGCTGATCCGGACAAGCTGAGCCGTCCCAACGGCTTATCTGGCGTGCGTATTGTGGATGCGGATGACGATGGCGTGGTGGACTTCGTTTATGCCGGCGATTTATTTGGCAACCTCTGGCGCTTTGATGTGACCAGCAAAACGCCGAGCGACTGGTCGGTTAGTTTCGGCAAAAAGCCGTTGTTCACCGCCACGAGTGTCGAGGGAAAAATGCAGTCGATCAGCGTGCGTCCTACCTGGGGCGCGTCCGACCAGGGGATAGAAAAAGGCTACATGCTGTACTTCGGCACCGGAAAGTATCTGGAAAACGCCGACAATTCTGCCGTGGGTCAGCCGACCCAAACGTTCTATGCGGTTTGGGATAAATGGCCGAAGAGCAGTGCAGCAAGTTTTAGCGCATTCACGCGCAGCAACCTCCAGCAGCAGACCATCCTGGAAGAAAAGCCAGAGGGTTTGCGTGTCACCAGTAATACGCCCATCGACTGGGCCACCAAGCAAGGCTGGTACATGGATCTGGTTGTGAAAGGTGCAACTTCCAACAACGGCGAGCGTGTCATTTACGAAGCGCTGATGCGCGAGGGTCAAATCATGTTTAGTACCTTCGTGCCCAGCACGGCAATTTGCGATGCAAGTGGCGGTGGTTTTGTGATGATCGTCGATGCCTTGAGCGGCAGCCGACCCAGCCTCCCGCCGCTGGATATTAATTTTGACGGGAAGATTGACGCGAAAGATCTGGTGACGATCACCGGCTTAGGCACGGCGGCAGCCGTTTCTGGATACAAATCCTTCCACGGCATACCCTCGTCGCCGGTATTTATCGAAGGCGTTGGCGGCACCGAAAATTATGTGGCGGTCGCCTACTCAGACGGATACACCGGCCGTATTTACTCGCCAGGAACAACCGTAGAAGCCCCCGGTCTGGTTGACTTGGGGACAGTTCGCGGACGTGTCACCTGGAAGCGCCTGAAGTAAACAAATAACAGGAGAATACAATGAAAGCACTATTGCGTAGTTGTGCCGGGATGTTGCTGGCTGGAAGTTCGGCGACGCTGCTCGCCGCCGAACTGCCGAGTTATTATCCGGAGTCGTTCGACAAAATAGGTACCATCAATGTATCGCCAAGTTCAAACAATGCCACCATCGTTATCAGCGATAGCAGCTTTGCCATGGCGCGT
Source organism: Gammaproteobacteria bacterium (assembly GCA_031363085.1). GTDB lineage: Bacteria > Pseudomonadota > Gammaproteobacteria > SG8-11 > SG8-11 > UBA6921. Next base: position 9,654 of record JANLTU010000246.1, on the reverse strand, counting down.
GATGCGCGGGTGCATACGCTAGCAACACAGAATGCTTCCTTAAGTATACTTAAGCCGGGGCAGGTGATTGGGTTTAGCGTCGTAGGCGCGGGGCCGACCGCCAAAGGCGAGGTCGTGGAAATTTGGACGTTGCCGTCAGATTACAAACGCGCGCGTTGATGTCATCGATCTCAGGTGATTATCTTCGCTATCTTTATCCATCGAACGCCTCCTCGTTAAACTTCATCTTTCCATCACAAGATTAAAACCGCCGGCTTTAGCCGGTCAACTTTAGCCGCGCTATTTTTCAAATTGTCGTTATTGCGGTGAAGATGCTGAACGCAAGAGGTGTTCAGTTTACTTCAACGATGGCGTCCACTTTCTTCGAGCCTGCTTTATATTAAGAGCGATGTGCGCTCCAAACATCTGGTTTCAGGCTCACACCGCGTTGGAAATACGCGCACGCTTCAGACTCATACCATGTTGGAAGAGACTTACAGTTGTTGCTGCTGGTGTGAGTATGCGAGACTACGGCGCTTCTGGATAACGAATCATTTACGCGGCGATGACTAATACCATTCCTTCCGACATCCAACCTTTGCAGCCTTACTATCAGGATCAGGAAATCGATCTGGTGGATCTGTGGCTGGTGCTGCAGCGACGGCGTGCGGTATTTTTCCGTGTGTTGCTGGTGGCCATCGCTGCGGCAGTTGCGTTGATCTTCCTCATGCCCACAGTGTATGAAAGCCGTGCGGTCATTCAGATCGGACATGTGGGTGGAATAGGTAAAGAGGGCGGTGTCACGTCGGTTGAACCGCCCGGCGTTTTGGTCGAGCGCTTGAACGAGGAGTATCGGGTCAACGATGTGACCGAGGGCAAGCGTGAGTACCCCATGGTCGCGAACGTCGCGCTTAACAAGGGTCAGGCGGATATCGTCACCATCACCGCGCGCGCGCATTCGGTTGAGGATGCGCAGCACTATCTCGCGGGCGTGGTTGCTAAAGTGCAGCGTGAGCATGAGCAGTGGCTTCAAGAAGCGGTCAAGCAACAACATTCGCGGTTGGATGTGCTCGGTGATCGTATGACGCTGGCACACCAACATATGCAGGCGTTAAACGAAAGCATCGTCAGGCTAAAAGTGAGCAATCCGTTGCAGGCGGCCGTGCTATTACAGGAGAAGAGCAAGTTTTTGCAGGAGCTGCCCAGCATGGAGCAAGAGCAGGCTTTGTTGACCTTAAGTTTGTCGCGCTTGCAAACCGTGCCGACGCGCTTTTTGCGCGAACCGACCGCGCCGATTTCACCGGAACGGCCGCGACCGGTGTTGTACCTCGCGTTGGCCTTGATCATCGGCGTAATGCTGGGCCTAATGGCGGTGTTTATTACCGAATTTGTCAAAAATGCACGCCAGCGTTTGCGCGTGCCCGTTTCCTAATCACCACCGTGCAACTACTCCCTGTCATTCTGTCCGGCGGTTCGGGTTCGCGCTTGTGGCCCTTGTCGCGTGAACACTATCCTAAGCAGCTTTTGCCGTTAATCAGCGAAGCGACCTTATTGCAACAGACGGCGGAGCGCCCCGATGGTGTCGCGGCGCTGGCACACGACATTGAACTGGCGCCGCCGGTGGTCGTCTGCAATGTGGAGCATCGTTTTTTAATCGCCGAACAATTGCGTCAGGTGGGTAAACGCGCCGCTGCCATCGTGCTTGAACCGGTGGGTCGCAACACGGCGCCGGCCTTGACATTAGCCGCGCTGGTCGCCGTGGCAGGTGAAGCCGACCCGGTGTTGCTGGTGATGGCGGCCGATCACGCGATCCAAAAATTGGACGTTTTTCATCGCGCGGTGGTGTCCGGTGCGCGCTTGGCGCAGGACAGTTATCTGGTGACCTTCGGCATCGTGCCGTCGCAGCCGGAAACCGGCTACGGCTATATTCGGCGCGGCGCGGCTGTGCAGGACACGCCTGCGTACACCATTCAGGCGTTTGTCGAAAAACCGAACAAAACCACCGCTGCGAGTTACTTGGCCAGCGGTGAGTATTTTTGGAACAGCGGCATGTTCATGCTGCGCGCTTCGGTGTGGTTGGCGGCCATCCAGCAATTTCAGCCAAAAATTTACGCCAGTTGCAAGCAGGCTTATCAGCAGGGCCGTGCCGACATGGATTTTTACCGGCTCGACGAAGCTGCGTTTGCACTTTGCCCGAATGACTCCATCGACTACGCCGTGATGGAAAAGCTGACGGCGACGCGTGCGCCCAACGTTAAAATTACCGGCACAGCAGTGATCCCGTTGGACGCAGGTTGGTCCGACATCGGCGCATGGTCGTCGCTCTGGGAAGTCAAGACCCGCGACCTGCAGGGCAATGTGGTCAGCGGCGACGTGTTCGCGCAGGCATGCAGCAACAGCTACCTCGCCGCGCACAGCCGCTTGCTGGCCTGCGTGGGAGTCGACAATTTGATTGTGGTCGAAACCTCCGATGCGGTGCTGGTGGCCAACAAGGACAACGCACAAGACGTCAAGAAAATCGTCGACTGGCTCAAGGCGCAGGGCCGCCCCGAGAGTCAAACCCATCAACGTGTCTATCGCCCGTGGGGCAGTTATGAAAGTGTGGTGGATGGCGCCCGCTTCCAGGTCAAACGCATCGTGGTCAATCCGGAAGCGGCGCTGTCGCTGCAAATGCATCACCATCGCGCCGAGCATTGGGTGGTGGTGACTGGTACGGCGCGTGTGACGCGTGGCGATGAAGTGTTTTTGCTCAGCGAAAATCAATCGACTTATATCCCGCTGGGCACCACGCACCGCCTTGAGAATCCTGGCAAAGTGCCGCTAGAGATGATTGAGGTGCAGTCGGGTAGCTATCTGGGCGAGGACGACATCGTGCGCTTCTCGGACCAGTACGGCCGCTCACCGCGCTGAAGCGGAAGCGCAGAAAAACTCCGTTGAATTCTGTTGTTGTTCACGTAAAATCGCCGCTCTGAATTTCGGCGCATGCACCTTTTGCATCTTTTAGATTTAAGCGAGGACATCTATGGCAACCGCACATTTATTCACTTCTGAATCGGTTTCGGAAGGGCACCCCGACAAAGTCGCCGACCAAGTGTCCGACGCAATTCTTGATGCGATCATCGCAGAAGATCCCAAAGCGCGTGTCGCCTGCGAAACCTTGTGCAAAACCGGCATGGTTATCATCGCCGGTGAAATTACCACCAGCGCCTGGGTTGACATGCAAAGCATCGTGCGCCAGACCGTTAAAGAGATCGGCTACAACAGTTCGGAAATGGGCTTCGACTGGGAGTCGTGCGCGGTGCTCACCGCCATTGACAAACAGTCGGCCGACATTGCCATGGGCGTGGACGAGACCAAAGACCACGAGCAGGGCGCCGGCGACCAAGGTTTGATGTTCGGTTATGCCAGCAACGAAACCGATGTGTTGATGCCGGCCCCGATTTGCTATGCGCATCGCCTAGTGAAGCGGCAGGCGGAAGTGCGCAAGAGTGGGGCGTTGAAATTTCTGCGTCCCGATGCCAAGAGTCAGATCACCTTCCGCTACGAAGGCAGCAAGCCGGTCGGCATCGACGCGGTGGTGTTGTCCACGCAGCATACGCCGGACGTGTCGTATACCTTACTGCGCGAAGCAGTGATGGAAGAAATTATCAAGCCCGTGCTCCCCGGGGCATGGCTGAGCAAGGACACGCGTTATTACATTAATCCGACCGGGCGTTTTGTCATCGGCGGCCCGGTGGGCGATTGCGGCCTGACCGGGCGTAAAATCATCGTCGACTCGTACGGCGGCATGGCGCGGCACGGCGGCGGCGCATTTTCCGGCAAAGATCCGTCCAAGGTGGATCGCTCGGCGGCTTATGCCGGCCGTTATGTCGCGAAGAATATCGTCGCGGCGGGCTTAGCGGATCGCTGCGAAATTCAAATCTCTTACGCGATCGGCGTGGCCGAGCCGACCTCGATCACCATCGAAACCTTCGGCACCGAAAAAGTCCCGCATGAGCGCATCGTCGCGTTGGTGCGCAAGCACTTCGACCTGCGTCCACGCGGCATTATCAAGATGCTCAATTTGCTCAGGCCGATTTACAAAGCCACCGCCGCGTACGGCCACTTCGGTCGCGAAGAAGCGTCCTTTACTTGGGAGCGCACCGATAAAGCGGCGCTGCTGCGCGACGAAGCCGGCGTTAAGTAATCCAACAAGGAATAACCAACATGACTACACAAACTGCGAAAAACCTCGCGCCTGATTACAAAGTCGCCGACATGAAACTGGCAGCGTGGGGCCGCAAGGAAATCCAGATTGCCGAGCACGAAATGCCGGGCTTGATGGCTTTGCGCGAAGAGTACAAAGGCAAAAATCCGCTCAAGGGCGCGCGCATCACCGGCTCGTTGCACATGACGATTCAGACTGCCGTGTTGATCGAGACGTTAGTCAACTTGGGTGCGCAAGTGCGCTGGGCCTCGTGCAATATTTATTCGACGCAAGACCATGCGGCTGCTGCGATTGCCGCCGCCGGCATTCCGGTGTTTGCATGGAAGGGCGAGACGCTCGAAGAATACTGGTGGTGCACCGAGCAGGCATTGGCCTGGGCGGACGGCAAAGGTCCAAACATGATTCTGGACGACGGCGGCGACGCCACCATGCTGGTACACAAAGGTGCGGAGTATGAGGCCAAGGGCGTCGTACCTGCGCCCGACGCTAATGCCAATGAAGAATGGAAAGTGTTCCTCGGCTTGTGCAAACGCAGCCTTGCTGCGAATCCGAAAAAATGGACCACCGTAGCCGCAGGCATCCACGGCGTGACCGAAGAAACCACTACCGGTGTACATCGTTTGTATCAGATGCAGGAGCGCGGTGAGTTGCGTTTCCCGGCGATGAACGACAACGACTCGGTGACTAAATCCAAGTTTGACAATTTATATGGCTGCCGTGAGTCATTGCTCGACGGCATCAAGCGTGCGACCGACGTGATGATCGCGGGCAAGATTTGCGTGGTGCTCGGCTACGGCGATGTGGGCAAGGGTTGCGCGCAGGCGTTTCGCGGCATGGGTGCCACGGTGTGGGTGACCGAGATCGATCCCATCTGCGCGTTGCAAGCCGCGATGGAAGGGTACCGGGTCGTGACCATGGATGATGCCGCCAGCCAGGGCAATATTTTCGTGACCGCCACCGGCAATGTGCACGTGATCAATCACACCCACATGAAGGCGATGAAGAACGAAGCCATCGTTTGCAACATCGGGCACTTCGATTCTGAAATCGAAATTGCCGCGCTGGAAAAATACGAATGGGACGAGATCAAGCCGCAGGTGGATCATGTCACCTTCCCGGATGGCAAGAAGATCACCATTCTTGCCAAGGGCCGCTTGGTCAATCTAGGTTGTGCGACCGGTCATCCCAGCTTTGTGATGTCGGCGTCGTTCACCAACCAGACCATGGCGCAGATCGAGTTATTCAACAACTACAAGAACTACGAGCACAAGGTTTACATCCTGCCTAAAACGCTCGACGAGAAAGTCGCACGCTTGCATCTGGCAAAAATTGGCGTGAACCTGACGCGCCTGAGCAAAGAGCAGGCCGACTATATTGGTGTGCCGGCAGACGGTCCGTACAAGCCGAATCACTATCGGTATTGATGCAGTAGGGTGCGCCGCGCGCACCCGTTTTTGAAATTGAACAATGCGCGCGGCGCACCCCGCAGGTCATGAACTCACAAAAAAAATATCCCAAGCAATTCAGCTTCGAGTTCTTCCCGCCCAAGACGGAGGAAGGCAAGGCTAAATTGCGTGAGGCGCGCGATGCCCTGGCCAAGCTCCAGCCGAAGTATTTTTCCGTGACCTTCGGCGCCGGCGGCAGCACCCAGCAAGGCACTTACGACACTGTCATCGAAATTCAACGCGCTACCGGCATTGATGCCGCGCCGCATTTGTCATGCATTGGCTCTACGCATGACAACGTGCGCGCCATGCTCAAGAGCTATCAAGCGCAAGGCATTTGCCGCATCGTGGCGTTGCGTGGTGACATGCCGTCGGGCATGGTGGAAGCGGGGCAGTTTCGGCATGCCAATGAACTTGTCGCCTTCATTCGTGCGGAAACCGGTGCGCATTTTCATATCGAAGTGGCAGCCTATCCAGAAGTTCATCCGCAGGCCATCAAAGCATCGGCGGATCTCGACTACTTCGTGCGCAAAGTCCGCGCGGGTGCCGACAGCGCCGTCACGCAGTATTTCTACAACGCCGATGCGTATTACCGTTTTGTCGAGAGCTGCGAGCAACTTGGCGTCGCCGTTGCAATTGTCCCCGGCATTATGCCGATCACGAACTACAAACAGCTCGCGCGTTTTTCAGACGCCTGCGGTGCGGAGATTCCGCGCTGGCTGCGCAAACGCCTGGAAGAATTCAGCGACGATCTGGAGTCACTGCGTGCCTTCGGTTTGGATTACACCACCGACTTGTGCCGACGTTTGCTGGAGCAGGGTGCCCCAGGTTTGCATTTTTATACAATGAACCAAGCCGGCCCGACCACGACGGTCTATAACAATCTCAAGTAGCTTATCGGTGGGCGTCGGAACACCATGTCTTATATCGATGAATCTCTGTCCAGCGGCGAAAAAGTCGTAGCGTTGTTTAAGCTGCATTGGTTTGCGCGCGTTCCGATGGCGCTATGGATCATTCTCAGCATTCCCACGCTTGGGCTTACCTTGTTGATAGCACTCTACGAATTTCTCAGGCTGAGAAACATCGAGCAGGGCGTGACGAACAAGCGGGTCATTTTCAAGACCGGCATCATCAGCCGCAAGACCAGTGAGATGACGCTCAAATCCATTGAAACGGTGGAAATCGATCAGGGGGTTTTGGGTCGTCTGTTCGACTTTGGTGACATCAAGGTCACTGGGCGTGGGCTCAGCGATGTCGTATTTAAAGGCTTGGCTGTGCCAATGTCAGCCAAGCGACAGATTGAGAGCGTCAGCAATCCCATAGCGTAGCGCTTCAGTCCGGTATCGAAATTTTTCGTAAGATATTCTCGTCAGATTACCAATTCCGGTCACTCGCCTCGGCCTTTAATTGTGGTAATCTCCCGCCGATTTTTATACGCGCTAACATTTTTTTAATATCCCAGCGCGGTAAAAAAATACCAATTTTCCAACTATAAGACGTTCGGTAGTTACGCGCTATTCATCTGTCGGGGGAGCGCGCTGATGGGACGGTTGATCGTGATCGCCGCATCGATAACACGGACGTTGCAGCGAGGCGAGCATGAAAAAGTTTTACGTCATCGGCGCGGTTTTACTGTCCGCATTTTATGCCAACACCGTTTTGGCCTTGGGCAACATCAAAATAGACGGGTTCATGTCCTATGTGGTGACGCGCGGTTTTAACGACGCGAACACACCCTACGATAATGGTGTGGCGACTAAAGAGCCGGGCACCGATACGCGTGAGAATCGCCTGGGATTGCAGTTTAGTGCGCAAGTGGACGCCGACACCGACATCACGGCACAACTGATCGCGCGCGGCGGCCAATTCGATTACAACGTGACGACCGACTGGGCCTACATTAACTATAAGCCCAGCGCGAATTGGAAAATTCACGTCGGTAAGTACAAGGTCGCGGAGTTTCTGGTGTCAGATTATGCCGACGTCGGCTATGCCTATCCGTGGGTGCGGCCACCGCAGGATGTTTACAGCACCAATCCGCTGATCTCATTGGCCGGTGTCGATGTGCTCTACAAAAAACCGCTGGGGGAGATGAATTTATTGGCACAAGTCTACTTTGGAAGTGGTACCCATCAGACGTTTATTCCGGCACGTACCATCGATTTAAGTAACGGTAGGTTTGTCAACGACAAAGGCAGCCTAATTAATTTTTCTACGGACGACAATTTAGGCTTCAATATCGGCGTTGCGTCCAGCGTGTACACCTTACGCTTGGGCTATTTTTCCACGCGTGTTGAAGTGCCAAAGCTTGTCGAGGATGCCTGGGGTAGTTTCGGTGGCCTGGGATTCTCAATGGACCTGAATGATTTTGTGACTTACGCTGAATTAATCTCCCGTGATACCGCCGCGAAGCTAGAAACGGCGTTTCCCGACCAGTTCGCCGGCTACATCACCTTTGGTTACCGCAGCGAAAAGTATCTACCTTACGTGACCTATTCGAGGATCGATGCGGGTGTGGATAAATCGGAGTTTGCGCTCAAAGAGTATTCTACGGCGCTGGGGGTGCGTTACGAAGTTTCCAATGCTTCAACCATCAAGTTTGAAGCCATGCGGGTGGTTCCGAAGAAAGGCAACCATGGATTATTCTATGAGCCGGTCGCGGACGGAGTTGTCCTGAGCGCATCGTATGATGTGATTTTTTAACAGCCACGGTTTGACATAGCCGGCTAAAGAATTTAGTGATGCTATGAAAGCGTGTTACTAATTATGGCTAGTATTGGCGTCCATAATTGGGGGGCGAAGTGTCAGCGCTGAGAACCATTGGTTTGCGGTTTTTGATTATTTTCGTCACGTCCTTTGATGTGTCAGCGGATGATATTTTGTCGCAGTTGTTTAAAACAGAAATGGAACTTGCCGGGCACGGTAACGCTGCGGCCATGTACCTCGTCGGCACGATGTACGAAGAAGGCACGGGTGTTGAGCAAAATGGTGAGCTCGCCCTAATCTGGTATCGAAAAGCGGCAGCACTGGGAAATCGGGATGCTGAAGCAAAGCTCCTTAGCGTCAACATGAAAAAGGGCGCTGCACCCACCAAGGCTGACGCTGGTAACAAAGCAGTGCAGCGTGAACAAGCGCGCGCCAACGAGTTAGAAGCAAAATTGGCGCGTGAACGGCAGGCCGCTGAGAAAGCGCGTCAAGAAGCTGGGCTTTTGAAATCCGATGCAGCACGGGTAAAGACGCTTGAAGAGCAGCTTGCGCGTGATCGTGTCGACGCTGAAAAAATGAAGGAGGCGGACGAAAAATCACGCCGCCTGTCCGACAAAAATTCCGCGCTCGAAGAACAGCTCAAGCGTGAAAAAGCCGAGGCTGAAAAAGCTCGCGTTGAAGCCGAAAAAGCACGGTTTGATGCAGAAAACACTCGTCTGTTAGGTGAAGGTCTGACGCGTGGTCGAGTCCCGGCACCGTTCCCGCTGAGTCCCAGCGAATCGACAGACTCCACCGATGCCACTGATTCTCCCGACGCGAGTGCGAATTCGCATGAATTCAAGAGTAACCCCTGCGATACCCCGGCAGCGCGCTTCATGTCGACATGCCGGTAAGGAGTAATAAATTCGTCAGGCCCTTTGCTTATTTTTTCTGCGTCGCGCGCTGAATCCGTTCCAGCGCTTTTTGTAAATTTTGCATGCTGGTCGCATAGGAAATACGCACGTAGCCGGGGGTGCCGAATGCCGAGCCCGGCACCAAGGCGACACCGGCGTGTTCGATCAAATACTCGCCCAGTTGCACATCGTTGTGGAGACCCAGACGCTCAATCAGTTTCTGCACCTGCGGGAACGCGTAGAACGTGCCGTGCGATGCGATGCACTGCACGCCGTCGATCTTGTTAAGCTCGCGCACCACGAAGTCGTGGCGCTCTTTGAACACCTTGCACATGTTGCCGATGAAAGTTTGATCGCCGTCGAGTGCGACCTGGGCGGCGACTTGCGAGATCGAGGTCGGATTCGAGGTGCTCTGCGACTGCAC
>JANLTU010000208.1:0-15377 GCA_031363085.1 Gammaproteobacteria bacterium | reverse complement strand
CACGCACCATGCCCATCAGATCCATACGCGCATAACGCACGTGATCTTCTGGCTTGTTTTCACCGAAGCGTGTGCCCATGTAACAGTTGATCGCGTACAGGCCCTGGGCGACCGCGCCAGAACGATCAATGTTGGCTTTTTCGGCAATGACAATCTTTTTGTCCTTGCCCCAATACCTGGCTTCAAATGCAGCGCCGGTACCACCGAGGCCCGCACCAGCCACCAGGATGTCGATGTTGTCTTCAACAATAGTTTTGTAATCCATTAGTAGTACACCCCTTCTTTCATTTTCAGGCCATTGGATTGCAGCGTATGCAAATCGCCGTCATCCAGGCGGATATACTTGGGCTCGTTAAACAAGAGCTGGCTATCACGCATCTGTTTGCTGGGTGCAGCTACTTCAGACAGCTTGGGAATACACGTTCCCCATGGCTTGGTCGTAATTGGTGCAAGCAGCTCCATGTCTTTCTTGCCGTTGCGGAACTTGATACGCCAAGCAATCGTGCCTTTCTCCTCATCGCGGTGCACGCGTACTGAGTGACCCAGCGGCGCGAAGTCGGCATAACCGCGCACGTCAATGGCATGGTGCGGGCAGGCTTTCACGCAGGAATAGCATTCCCAGCACATACTGGGTTCAATGTTGTACGCGCGACGAAGTGTTTTATCGATGTGCATGATGTCAGATGGGCAGATATCAACGCACTGTCCACAACCATCACAACGAGTCATATATACAAATGTTGGCATAGCGATCTCTCTCTACTTTTTGGTAATAGTGAAATGGGTGCTAGTAATGTTTAGCTGGCTCACGCTTGATGCCATGTCCCATGTAGGGCGGATTCTTGCCCATGTATTCCGGGATATCTGGGAACAGTTTCTGTACTTCGGGATCCGTCAGATCGTATTCACGGGGTAAACCTTCTCGTGAGCCATCGGCACGGGTCACGCGCTTCTGCAAAGCGGCGGCGGGCTTGAAGAACATATGAGCGAACTTGGACCAGTACACACCACCGAATAACATGACACTGGAGCCGACGAACAGAAGCAAAGACAGGGTTGACCAGCCCGCCATGCCGTTGTGCTGGGTAAAGGACCAGAGCAGTGCAAAGGTAGCGGTTGCGAGCAGGGACAGGATGAACAGGTCGGCCCGTTCGAAGCGCCACCAGCTTAAGCCTTCTGCAGAGACATCAACCCGGATAAAGAACCAGAACCAGTATCCACCCAGGCAGAGCATGCCCGCGCCGAGATGCCAGAGCAGCGGCAGGATGTCCGGTGTCGGCGTGTCTAGGGTTGGGTAACCAAAGATCATGATCGCGCTCGCCGCGACGAAAATCACGAAGCCCCACATGGTCAGCAGATGGGACAGTCTGCGTTTTACATTTTTGAATTCGCCGGAGGTCAGCACTTCAACCAGCAGTACTTTTGCGGTAAGGCCGATTTTTTCTCCTGCGCCAACTTCACGCTTTGCGCTCTTTTTGGCTTTTTCCGCATTCAGGAAAAAGTATTTCGCGCTCTTCTTGTGCATCATGTCGAGAATGGTTCCGCCGACCACCAGCAGCACCATCAAAACGATATACCCTTGCATGACGGCAACAGATAATTGTGCCGAAAGTTCGGCAAAGGGATTGCTCATAAACATTCGAATATCCTCTTAGTGGCTACAATTAAATTAAAGTGCTGCTCTGAAATTAAGCCTGCCAACGAGCGTTCCCACGACGACCGCGATGATCATCAGGACAATAAAGACCTGCACGACCCGTGGCGGCAAAACTGAAAGTTCAGCGAAGGAATTGCTGGTGACCATACTATTCTATTCCGACAATTAGCTAGGTAGTGAACAAAGATAAGTATAGGAGTATAGGAAAAACAAACGCCCTTTTCCCAGAATCCATCGCGCCCAACGCAGAGTCGATGCACTCGATCCACCGTCGCGATTGCGAACAATACCAGCTGACAGATTCTCGCGGGCAAATCAACACAACAGTGCCTCGCAGCGTGCGCGCGTCGAAGAGGGTTACCGCATCTGCGGGTGCATGATCTTCGGCATACGGTGGGCATGCGGCTTCGTGAAGCAGGTGTTCCAGAATCAACGATTGCCGACATCTTGTGGCATACGCGTATGGGCATGACAGCCCATTACTCGGTGGCACAGGCCAGGAAATCTTCGACGCGCTGGAACGCATCACCAATGAAAGTCAGCGTGGAAATCGTACGTTGGCGATGATTGCGCGGGAAGCACGGGGAAGTTAGGGGGCTCTTGTCGCAGGCATGCATAATGTTGGCATGACGCAATCTCCTCGTTAACTTCGCTACGCTTCACTTCACCCGTTATGAGACGACCTACTACATAACGGAATTCTAAAAAAACTATGGCATTTTCTTGCCCGACTGCGGCGCAAATCCAAGTGCTACAGCAAATGTCAAAAAATGTTGGAATACTCCGTGAGACTCCTGATGGCTAAATGGAATAATCAGGTATCTATAGCTTGTTAGCAATGCCAAAACTATTGACCTGAATGACCGCTGAGTTTGACTTCAACCTTCTCGTCTTCAGCCAGATTTTTGTAGTAGTCACGCAAAATCGCCAACACCTCCGGGCGACTAAAATGATGTGGCACCTCACCGCCTTCCGACAACATTTTGCGTAACTTGGTGCCGGACAACAACAGGCGATCTGCAGCCTCATGTCGACAGGTCTTCATTGAGGCCATGCCTTCGCATTTGGCGCAATAGAAGGTCCAGTCGATTTTAAGCGGTTTTGTCTCCAGTGCATCCTTCGGGATTTGATCAAAAATGTAGTGTGCGTCGAATGGCCCGTAGTAGTCACCAACGCCAGCATGATCTCGCCCGACAATCAGATGCGAACAACCGTAGTTTTGGCGGAACAACGCATGGAGCAGCGCCTCACGCGGGCCGGCATAGCGCATATCAAGCGGGTAACCGGACTGCACCACGGTATTGGCGACAAAGTAATTTTTCATCAACACGTCGATGGTTTTGACACGTACTTCGGCAGGAATATCACCCGGCTTGAGCTTTCCCAACAGCGAGTGGATCAACACACCGTCGCAGATTTCAATTGCGATCTTCGCGAGATATTCGTGCGAGCGATGCATCGGGTTGCGGGTTTGAAACGCAGCAACCGTGCCCCAGCCTTTCGAATCGAACAACGCACGCGTTTGCGTTGGCGTAAGGTAGGTGTCTGGATATTTGCTGGGAAACTCGCCCTGTGACAAAACTTTCACCGGACCTGCGAGATTAACTTCACCCTGCTCCACCACCATTTTTACACCGGGGTGTTCCGCATCGGTAGTCTTATAGACCATCATGCACTCGTGCGCTTTATCAATAGTGTATTTTTCAGTGATGCGCATCGTGGCGAGGATTTCGTTGTCGCGCTCGGGATCGACGAGCGCGACTTCCTGACCTTCATTGATCGTTTTGGCGCTGTTTTTATCTATGGAGAGCGTAATGGGAATCGGCCAAAACAAACCGTTGGCCATTTTCATTCCGTCGCAGACACCCTGCCAGTCGGCGTGGGTCATGAAACCGTCTAATGGTGTAAACCCACCGATGCCCAGCATGATGAGATCACCGACCTCACGCGAGGTTACCGGAATTTTTTGTAATGTATTCGCACGCGCGCGTTCGGCTTTGAGTTTTTCTGCCGGCACCAACAATGGCTTCAGCTCCCCGCCTCCGTGTGGTCGGACTAACTTCGACATATTTCCTACCCCTTTGCTGCCTCTGGATTGATGCCCCGCTGCGGAGCCACTGTGTTGATAATTTCACCCTGTACAAAGCATTGCATAAGTTAGCGACTTCCCATTCAAAAGCAACTGCTAACTTATTTGCGCCGACATAAAGCATGCTTATTTATGTGATAAAAAGTGCAGGCGTCGAATGCGAGTGTGAAGCACACAACTGACTGGCTATAGTATTTCCATAGATATTGCTCGACACTGCACAAGCAGTACGCCTGTGCGATAACCGTCCTGAGGAATCACATATGAGGAAACCCACGTTGCAGAAAACTCTTTTGATGTTCGTCATGCTGTCGCTTTTTTCTTTATTTGGTGGCTTATCCGCCGCGATGGCCGCTGAAGCACAATTACCAAAATGGGTCCAAGACTTTGAAAAAGCGTGCGAACGGAATTCATTGCAAGACTGTCTTAACTTGAGCGTTGCGTTTTATCGCGGCGAACACAACGGCAAAAAAATCAATAAGGATCCCAAGCTTGCGAAGAGCTACACCGACCGCAGCGTCGAACTTGGCACTACTGGTTGTAAACAAGGCAATCTGAAAGCGTGTTATACATTGGCCTTACTGTATTTTGAGGGTGGCTTAATCGAATCCGATTTCCCTAAGTCAATCGAATACGGCAACAAAGCCTGCACCGGCGGGCTCAAAGAAGCATGCGAATGGTTGCATAACAGCGGGTTGTAACTAATTCAGCGATCCTCACCCGCGTTGGCACCGGCATCCGGCGTATTCGTCATGACCCAGCGTTCGCCGCTACCGAGCGTCTCACTTTTCCAAAACGGTGCTTCATGCTTAAGTTCGCCGATCAGGTAGCGGCACGCATCGAATGCTGCTGCACGGTGCGCCGACCACACGGCAATCAAAACAATCGCTTCTCCCGGCAACAAGTTTCCAATTCGATGGATGACCAGCGTGTGTTGTAACGCCCACCGTTGCATGGCGGTGTCGCAAATGCGCTCGATATAGCGCTCGGTCATACCGGGGTAATGCTCCAGCTTCATCGCGTGCACCACTTCGCCGTCACTGAAGTCACGCAAGCTCCCGACAAAGGTGACTTGCGCGCCGTATTTCCCGCCCGCCAATTGTTGCTCTGCGCAAGCAACTTCATGCCAGGGATTGAAAGCTTCAAGTTGCACACGAACAACGTGGGACATGCTCGTTACCTTGAGTTATCTATTAAAAGAGCTGCTCGCCTTCACCGCTGCCGACCGCTCCGCCGCTCTCCCCGGGCGCACCGGTAAATACCTCGTCAGATGATTGCTTCGGCAACCCGTCGGCACGGAAAATCTCAAAAATTGCATTGCGGTTTTCAGAACCTGTCAGTTGCCCGGTCAGTGGATCGATTTTTACCGAAATCAAGCCCGGCGGCGGATCAATGTCATGCTCGGGCGCCCCTTCCAAAGCCTTGGCCATATAATTGATCCACATCGGCAGGGCTGCGCGTGCGCCTGACTCACCATCACCCAACGGCTGGGTATTGTCAAATCCCATCCACACCACGGTCGCCGCATCGGGATTAAATCCTGCGAACCAAGTGTCGCGCTGATCGTTGGTGGTGCCGGTCTTACCGGCAAGATCATTACGATGCAGTTGCATGGCTTGTTTACCCGTCCCGCGCTTGACGACATCTTTCATCATTGACACGGTGAGATAGATGTTTTGCGCCGACACCACGCGTGGGGCAATTTTTTCCGGCTTGCTCGCATCATGCGCTGTCGTAACCGTAGGTACTGCACCCTCACTCACCGCAACTTCTTCACACGCCGCGCACACCGTGGGCGGTGTTGTCATGAACACGATCTTGTCGTCCGGCCCGACAATACGTTGCACGATATAAGGCGTTACGCGATAGCCACCGTTGGCGAATACCGCGTAACCCGAAACCATATCCATGGGCGTGACCGTACCGCTACCCAAAGCCAGCGACAGATTGCGCGGTAAGCGTTCAGCATTAATGCCGAATTTGCTCACATGACGCAACGCGGTATCAATGCCGATCGCTTGCAGTACGCGAATCGAAATCAGGTTCCTGGAGTTGACTAAGCCCTCGCGCAAGCGCGTTGGTCCGTAAAACTTGCCGGTGTAATTTTCCGGTCGCCAAGTTGACTCCAAACCGGGATCGTCGAACACCACCGGCGCGTCATTCACCAGCGTTGCGGTGGTGAAGCCGTTATCCAACGCCGCCGAATAAATAAACGGCTTGAAGCTCGACCCAGGTTGTCGCTGTGCCTGCACCACGCGATTAAATTTACTGCGATAAAAGTCAAAACCACCCACGATGGACTTAACCGCGCCATCGGTAGGCGAAATCGAAACCAACGCGCCCTCGATTGCAGGCAGTTGCGAGAGCCGCCATTTGTTGGGTGTGGCTTGTCGCACGCGTACGATATCGCCGACATGCAGCACCTCATTGGCCGACTTCGGCGCCGCGCCCAGCGCATTTTCGGAAACATAGCGCCGTGCCCAGGATAATGCCGCCCAATCCAACATGATTTTGCGATTATTGCCCAGATACACGGTCGCGTTTTGTTCGCCCACCGACAGCACTAAGGCCGGAAACAATCCGCCCGCCGAAGATGTGTCACGCAATGCCTCCTCCCAGTCATCCATGGTGCTGTCGCGCGCCAATGTGGCACGCGACTCAGCACCCCGATAACCGTGACGCTCATCGTATTCGATCAAGGCTTGACGCAACACGGTGCTCGCCACCGGCTGCAAGCGACTGTCGACGGTGGTGTACACCTTGTAACCGTCGGTGTACGCCTCGTTACCAAATTTTTCGACGGCCACCGCCCGCGCCATTTCCGCCGCGTACGGCGCATCGACTTCTTCCGTCACCGTATGCAAACGCGCGTTGTCAGGTCGCTTTACTGCGACATCAAACGTCGCAGTATCAATCGCACCCAATTCATGCAAACGACGCAATACATAATTGCGGCGTTGCAGTGCGCGCTCGGGATTCACAATTGGATTAAACGTCGATGGTGCTTTCGGCAAGCCGGCGATCATCGCCATTTGCTCCAGCGTGAGATCGTTGACCTCGGCGCCGTAATACACCTTGGCAGCAGACGCGACACCGTAAGCGCGATTGCCCAGATAAATTTTGTTCAGGTACAACTCGAGGATTTCATTCTTGGTGAGTTCGTGCTCGATGCGCAACGACAATAAAATTTCGCTCAGCTTGCGTGTGAAGGTCCGCTCACTACTCAAAAAGAAATTACGCGCCACTTGCATGGTGATGGTGCTGCCGCCCTGTGCTTTTTCGCCGGTACGGACGAACACCGCCACCGCGCGCAGCAACCCCTGGTAGTCAACACCTGGATGTGTATAAAAACGGTCATCCTCCGCCGCCAACACTGCCTTTAGCAGCAATGGCGGCACAGCGTCGATTTTTACCGGAATGCGCTTTTTTTCGCCGAATTCAGCGACTAACTTTCCGTCCGATGCGTACACCCGCAGCGGCACTTGGAAGCGCACGTCCTTGAGTGATTCAACCGACGGCAGCTCCGGAGAAATTTTCAAATACAACACCGTCGCCAGGATGAACACGAACACGAACATGCCGAGCACACCAAACAACACCACACGCTTCCATCCGGGTATTTTCATTTTTTTCCGCATTGCTCCACCACGTCTTGTGACCCGACTCGCGCGCGACTTACACGCGGCCGCGTCGGTTCTTCGCTAGTGTTTTTTTTGAACTATAGTTACGACTGTTTAATACGTATCAAGTTTACTTTGCTCATGCCGATGATTATGTGCGCCAAGCGTCATGCGCAACAGCTACGACGTCCATAAACAACGGAAGGACTAACGCGTGCGATTACCGCAACTGTTTCAATCCAAGAAGACACCGATTCTCGGATTAGACATCAGCTCCAGTGCAGTGAAACTGCTCGAGCTCAGCCAGACGGGTATCAACTACCGAGTGGAATGTTACGGGGTTGAACCGCTGCCGCCAAATTCGGTGGTCGAAAAAAATATCACTGACGTGGAAGCCGTGGGTGAATGCATCCGCCGCGTCGTGAAGCGCTCAGGCGCGCGCTCAAAATATGCCGCCGCCGCCGTGCCCGGCTCCGCCGTCATCACCAAGGTGATTACGCTGCCCGCCAATTTATCCGACGAAGAAATCGGCGCCCAGATCGCCGCCGAAGCAAACCAGTATATTCCGTACTCCCTCGACGAAGTCAATCTGGACTACGAAGTGCTGGGCCCCACCGAAGACAGTCCGGATACGGTCGATGTGCTGGTCGCCGCATCGCGCAGCGAGAATGTTGACGTGCGCATCGCCGCCATCGAATTGGGTGGCCTACTGCCTAAGATTATCGATGTGGAATCTTACGGGCTGGAGAATGCATTTGCGCTGGTCGCACACCAGGCACCGGATGAAGGCGTGGACAAAATCATCGCTATCATCGACATCGGCGCGACCATGACCACGCTGAATATTTTGCATAACCGCAAAATCATTTACACCCGCGACCAACTGTTCGGTGGGCGACAACTCACCGAAGAAATTCAACGCCGCTATGGCTTGTCGTTTGAAGAAGCCGGCATGGCCAAACGGCAAGGCGGACTTCCCGATAACTACGTACCCGAAGTGTTGGAGCCGTTTAAAGAAGCGATGGCCCAACAAGTGAGTCGCTCGTTGCAGTTATTTTTTTCCTCCAGCGACTATAACTCGGTCGACCACATCGTATTGGCCGGCGGCAGCTCGTCAATCACCGGTGTGGATGAACTCATTAACGAAAAAGTAGGCACCAGCACCACCATCGCCAATCCTTTTGCCAACATGACGACCGCCGGCAGAGTCAAAGCACAAGCGCTGGCGAATGACGCACCCGCCTTGATGATCGCCTGCGGTCTGGCACTGCGGAGTTTCGACTAATGGCTCATATCAATCTGCTGCCGTGGCGCGCGGCCCAAAATAAAGAACGCAAACGCCAGTTCGCCGTGGTGGCGGGCGGTAGTGGCATGCTGTCAGTACTGGTGCTGGTTTACATCCACATCCATATGAACGGCCTCGTCACCACGCAGGAAGCACGCAATAAATTCCTCGACGGAAAAATCGAAGAGGTCGAAAAGCAGATCAAGGAAATTCAAACGCTCGAAACCGACAAGCAAAATTTACTGGCGCGCATGAAGATCATTCAAACCTTGCAAGGCAGCCGCCCGGAGATCGTGCATCTCTTTCAGGAAGTCACCCAGACCATGCCGGAGGGCGTTTACCTGACCCAGGTCAATGTATCAGGTAGTAACATTAAAATCGAAGGCGTCGCGGAATCCAACGCCAACGTGTCCGCGCTGATGCGCAATGTCGATACCGCCACCTGGATGACCAAGCCGGTGCTCGATGTGATTGACTCCAGCAAGAGCGAATACCCCGGACTGAGCTGGTTCAGTATGCATGCCGTGCAAAATCGCCCAGTCACTGAAGCGGCATCCGAAGCAAAAAATGCAGACAAAGCCAAGGGACCAAAACCATGAGCTTCGTCGATGACATGAAAAAACTGGATGTGAACAACATCGGCACTTGGCCGATGGTGTTCAAAGGCATCGCCATCGGCATGGTGTGCCTGACCGTGCTGGGTATTGGCATTTATTTCGACACCGTCGGACAAGTCAATGTGCTGCGTCTGGCACAAGGCAAGGAAGCCGAGCTGAAAAAAACTTTTGAAGAAAAACAGGCCAAGGCGGTCAGTCTGGTTGCTTACAAACAACAAATGGAAGAGATGCAAAAAGTGTTCGGCGAAATGCTGCGGCAACTGCCGTCAAAAACCGAGGTCGCCGCGCTGTTGGTGGATATCTCGCAAGTCGGCGTGGCCAGCGGCTTGGAATTTGAACTTTTTAAACCCGAGCCGGAAATTCCGGTCGAGTTTTACGCCGAGCTGCCGATCAAGATTCGCGTGAACGGCAACTTCCATCAGTTCGGTGCCTTTGTCAGCGGTGTCGCGGCGCTGCCGCGTATCGTGACGTTGCATGACTTCATCATCACGCAAGTCAAAGACGGCGGGCAGAAAGGCAAACACAAAGGCAACCTGATGATGGAAGCGACCGCTAAAACCTATCGCTATCTGGACGAAGAAGAGATCAGCCAGGAGCAGGCGAAAAAGAAAGACAAAAAGAAAAAATAACTGCGACGCAACAGGGTAACGATGTTTATGTGCGAGAAAACCATGCTTTCAATGACAACCGCGACGTCGCACTTGCGCACACCCGGTTGGTGCGCGTTGCTGCTGAGTGTGTTGCTCGCCGCATGCGCGAACGATAAGTTCGAAGATTTGAACGACTACATAAAAGAAGTGCAAGCCCGTGCCGGCACGCCCATTGCCCCACTGCCCGATATCAAGCCTTACGAGCGCTTCGTTTATCGTGATGAAAACCTGCGCGATCCGTTCCGGCCGGCGGCTAAAGCTCCGGCACCCAGCGCTGCGGTGGGTGGTTCCAAAAGCAAATTGCGCCCGAACATCGACCGCAACCGCGAAGCGCTCGAACAATACTCGCTGGATACGTTGAAGCTGGTAGGCAGCCTGAATAAAGACAAAGACAAATGGGCGATTGTTAAAACTTCGGACGGACTCATTTTTCGCGTCAAGGCCGGCAACCACATCGGCAAAAATTTCGGTGAGATCACGCGCATCACCGATAAACAAGTCGACATCACCGAAATTATTTCCGACGGTCTGGGCAGTTGGATAGAACGTCAAGCCACTTTGAAAATCAGTCAATGACCCCAGAGGGGAAAACCATGTCTGGTAAGAACGATATGAATATGACGACGACTTCACTGGCGGTACACACGGGCGGCTGGCGCTGCATGCTAGTGTCCATGCTGGGCGCAGTGCTTGCTCTGGCAAGTAACACACACGCGGCGGAACCCACGACGCTGGAATTTATTAATTTCACCGCGCAAAGCAGCGACAGCATCGAGGTGCATTTGAGCTTTCGCGGCGACCCGCCGGCACCGATCAGCGCCACCCAGGGCAACCCACCGCAAATCACGCTCGACTTCCCCGAGGTGCGCAATAATTTGCCATGGAGCCTGCCGCTGCCGATCGACAAGGGCGCGGCGGAAACCGTCAGCGCCACTGAAATCGACGGGCACACACGCGTGATCGTGAACCTGAAACAAATGGTGCAATTCACCACGCGCTCACAAGGCAATAATGTCTACATCACGTTGAGCACCGCCGGCGTACAAAACGAAGCCACGCCCGAGTCCGCCGCAGAGGCGGCAAAAGCGGCACCGCCGGTGCCGGAAGCCACAGCAAAAACGTCGAAATCAAGCAGCAGTGGCGGGGTTGAACTGGAAGACATCAACGTCGTCAACCTGCCCGGCGACCGTCCGCAAATGACCTTGCGCTTTAACAAGCCGCCGGCCAAACCGGCGGCCTTTACCATCGACGACCCGGCCCGCATCGCGCTGGACTTCCCCGCCACCAGCTCCAAACTGCCGTGGAAGAACAAGGCGATTAATCTGGGTCTGGCCAACAGTGTGTCGGTGGTCGAATCGGCGGGCCGCACGCGTGTGGTGCTTAATTTAGTCAAGCTAGTGCCCTACGAAGCTAAAGTTGAGAACAACAGTGTCGTGCTTACGGTGAAATCGGACCTGGCGCAGACCACGCGCTCCGCATTGGCGGCACCGCAATCGACGGAAAACACCACCTCGACGATCAAGAACATCGACTTTCGCCGTGGCGATAACGGCGCCGGGCGCGTGATCGTCACCTTGTCGGATCCCAACGTCGTGGTCGATACGCGCGAGTCCGGCGGTCAGATATTCATCGAGTTCGCCAACACCGCCCTGCCCAACGAACTGCGGCAACGCCTCGACGTGGTCGACTTCGCCACCCCGGTGCAATTCATCGACGCCGGCACCCGCGACAACAGCGCGCAACTGAGCATCACGCCCAAAGGTGTGTACGAATACCTGGCCTTCCAGTCGGAAAGCACCTTCACCGTCGAAGTGAAACCGCTCAGTAAAGAGCAGAAAGAAGCCGCCAAGCGCGAAGAAGACCAATTTGTCGGCGAGCGTTTGTCGCTTAATTTTCAGGACATCGAAGTGCGTGCGGTGCTGCAATTGCTGGCAGATTTCACCAGCCTGAACATCGTCACCAGCGACACCGTGCAGGGCAACCTGACCTTGCGCTTGCAGAACGTGCCGTGGGATCAAGCCCTGGACTTGATCCTCAAGACCAAAGGCTTGGGCATGCGCCGCAGCGGTAATGTCATCATGATTGCGCCGACCGAGGAAATCGCCACACGCGAAAAACTCGAAATCGAATCGAAGAAACAAGTGGAAGAATTGGCGCCGCTGCAAACCGAGCTGATCCAGATCAACTACGCCAAAGCCACCGATCTGGCCGGGTTGCTGCGCTCGCAAGACAAAACGCTATTGTCCGAGCGCGGCAAAGTGTCGATCGACGAACGCACCAACACGCTGATCGTGCTGGAAACCGCCGACCGGCTGGCCGGCATTCGCAAGTTGGTGGCAAAGCTTGACATTGCAGTGCGCCAAGTGTTGATCGAATCGCGCATCGTCATCGCACATAACGACTTCGCGCGTGACTTGGGCGTACGCTTCGGCGCCACCGGCACGCGCCGTTCCAGCAATAACCTCATTGTCGGCACCGGCACCGGCGCCGGTGCCGACGGCATGGTGAATTCGGCGATCAGCAATCAACAAACCAATACCAACGGCAGTCCCTACCCGATTTCAATTCCGGCCGCCGGCAACCGCTATAATTTCAACCTGCCGGCCGGAGGCACCGCCGGCAGCATCGCGTTCGCGGTGCTGGGGCGTAACACCTTGCTGGACCTGGAACTGTCGGCACTGCAACAAGAAGGCCGCGGCGAAGTGATTTCCAGTCCACGCGTGATCACCTCCAATCAAAAAGAAGCCGTGATCAAACAAGGGACCGAAATTCCATTTCAACAAGCCGCCTCCAGCGGTGCCACCACCGTGGCGTTTAAAGAAGCGGTGCTGAGCTTGACCGTTACACCGCACATCACCCCCGACGACCGCATTCGCATGGATCTCAAAGTCACCAAAGACAGCGTCGGCCAAGTGGTGCCTACTGCCGGCGGCGGCTCCAATCCGTCCATCGACAAACGTGAAATTTCTACTCAGGTGTTGGTGCAATCGGGCGAAACCGTGGTGCTGGGCGGTATCCACGATCAGGAAAAACGCGAGTCCACCGCAAAAATACCGTTCTTTGGCGACCTGCCGTTTATCGGTGTGCTGTTCCGCCGCAACAGCACCGTTGACCAAAACACTGAACTATTAATCTTTGTCACGCCCAAAGTGCTCAAGGACAATCTGAAGATTAACTAATCGAAGCCAACCACACGGGCGGCGGATTACTATCCCGCCGCCCGTGTTCGTTTCCACTGCTTGGTCAAATAGCACACCATGGCCCGTCGCAATATCTTTCTGATCGGCCCGATGGGCGCCGGCAAAACCACCGCCGGCAAAGAGCTCGCAAAAACGCTCGCGATGGGCTTCGTCGACAGCGACCATGAAATCGAGCAGCACACCGGCGCGAACATTCCGCTGATTTTCGAACTGGAAGGCGAAGCCGGATTCCGCACCCGTGAACGCGCGATGATCAACGAACTGACCCAGCGCGAAAATATCGTGCTCGCCACCGGCGGCGGCGCGATCCTCGACAAGGACAACCGCACATACCTCGCCGGTCGCGGCTTCGTCGTCTACCTGCGCGCCAACCTAGAGCAATTGTTCAAACGCACCGCCAAAGACCCGCACCGCCCGTTGCTCAAAACCGCCGACCCCAAGGCAAAGCTGCGTGAATTAATGGAAATCCGCGCACCGCTGTACGAAGAAATCGCCGACCTGATTCTGGACACCGACGGCCACACCCCGAAGTGGCTGGTGAAAAAAATTATCGCCGCACTACCAAGCTGATCGACCTGTAACTTATATCTGAAACTTGACACCTCCCCCCCTGTGCCGTTTACGC
Organism: Gammaproteobacteria bacterium; assembly: GCA_031363085.1. Taxonomy (GTDB): domain Bacteria; phylum Pseudomonadota; class Gammaproteobacteria; order SG8-11; family SG8-11; genus UBA6921. Next base: position 1,634 of record JANLTU010000208.1, on the reverse strand, counting down.
TGGCACTTATTTCTAAGCTGGGGGTTCCATGCGTACACGTCTACTTCAAATTCTCGTCGTCATGCTTTTTTCTGCCACACTCGCGGCGTGTGGCAACGGCGCCAGTGAAGCGTCTAAAGGTGGAGGTCCTGTCGGCCCCACCGACAAATTGACTGCATGCGAGTGGGGTACGTCAAAGTGGGGGGAATGTACTTGGCAATAACGGCGCGCTTTACTGAACAGTATTTTCGCAATGCTCATTGAGCAAGATGGAGAGTCGTTTTATGCGTAGAACTTCGTTTGGTTTTCACATCTTTGCCGCCTTGATGGCCGGCGCTTTGGTCAGCCACATAAGCTACGCCGGTAACGTCTCCGGGCTTACCGAATTCCAAGGACAAAAGCGCGGCTAATGCCGCCTAAGTCAACAGTAATTTCAGCGCGATTAAAGATGCGGTGAATGACAATGACACGCGCATCAGGACGTTAGAGTCCACTGTTGCGAAGATCCCGGCGGGTTCGGCTGGGGCACAGTTCATTAGCTCCTTCGATTTCGAAGAAGCAACAACGTCTCTGACAACGGCTGACGCTTCGAATAACGGCAATACCCTCACGGTAAACAACGTCGGTAGCGCCATCATCGCGCAGGGTCACAGCCGCAATGGCTTACTGCTCGACGGCATCAGTGGTTACGCCTATAACGCGGCACCAAAGCTTGCCTTGCGTGAAGAGTTGACCGTCTCCGCGTGGGTCTTTAGAACCGCTGCCGGTGGTGCGAGTCAAACGATTATTGCGCACGAGGGGCAATTCAGCTTAGGTATCATCAACAACAGTGTGCAACTCGCCGTACAAACCGAAACTGGCCCGGTGTCGGCTTACGTTGGTACAGGAACTGTTCCCCTGAATTCCTGGACGCATGTGATGGGTAGCTACGATGGTGTCGGTATTCGTATCTTCGTGAACGGCATGCTAACTTCATACACACCCTACTCCAATGGAATCATCAAGACGGTCGCTGCCAACGTGCCCCTGCGTATCGGCAACCGGAGTACTCAGCCGGCGGATTCTGAGTTCCTCACAGCGCGTGTGGATGAGGTGCGGATTAGCCCGACTGCCGAGGGGCGTGGCATGTTCCCACGCTTTACGCGCGTGCAGGGATATGCGGGAGATGATGCCGACAATGGCCTACTTGCGGGCCGGGCGCTCACTGTCGTGAAGCGTGCTGACAGTACTGGTTTGCGGATTGTTTGGTCAGATAACTTTCGGGTGCAAATCATCAACAACGCCTGTCGTTGGGAGGTGCTATTTAACGGCACCTCCTGTACGAACCCGGGCTCCCTTGTATTCGACAAATACGAGGGCGCGACGACTTCAAATCGCCACGATCCATCGACTTTCGTCGGTACCTGCGTTGGTCTTGCCGCAGGTAATATCGCCATCACAACCCGCGTTGGTCCAACTCCTGCGTACTCAGGGGCTGACTGTTACACTGGCTGGAAAAGTCAACTCTTCAGTATCGAAGCTGAAGAAGTTCAATAGCGCGTAGCCTGGATTACCCGCACAGCCGCGTAACCCAGGTTTTTACATAGTCGACCTTCTCAATAACGCAGCATCCTATCGCCCACCAGTCGCACACACCTTATCCGTTCCCGCCATGC
>JANLTU010000185.1:0-2098 GCA_031363085.1 Gammaproteobacteria bacterium | reverse complement strand
TGTCATCGGCGGGCGCTTGAACAGCGCCGGTGCACATGCGCGCCTGGGCGCCGGTCAATACCTAGTGGCCGAAGCGGACGAAAGCGATGCGTCGTTTTTGTATTTGCAACCGGTGCTGGCCATCGTCACCAACATCGACGCTGATCACATGGAAACCTACGGCGGCGATTTTGCACGCTTACGCGCCACGTTTCTGGAGTTCCTGCACCACCTGCCGTTTTACGGACTGGCCGTGTTATGCGTCGACGATCCAGTGGTGCGTGCCGCGCTTGCGGAAGTCACGCGCCCGGTATTGACATATGGCTTGAGCGACGCCGCCGACGTGTACGCCACCGGATTGCGCCGCGACCGCATGCGCACTTATTTCAACGTGCATCGCGTCGGCAGCGAGCAGACGTTGGAGGTCGAACTGAACTTGCCCGGTCGCCACAACGTGCTCAACGCACTGGCGGCGATTGCGGTGGCGCATGAGGTCGGCGTCAGTGACGATGCCATTGTACGCGGGTTGGCTAATTTCAAAGGCGTCGGACGTCGACTTCAAGAGCAGGGCGAGATTCACGGCAAGCATGGCCGCGCCGTGCTGATCGACGACTACGGTCATCATCCGCGTGAAGTCGCTGCGGTGCTGGAGGCGATCCGCAACGCGTTTCCGGGCCAGCGTCTGGTGTTGTGTTTTCAACCGCACCGCTACACCCGCACCCGCGATTTATTCGAAGACTTCGCCATCACCTTGTCGCAGGTCGACGTGTTGTTGTTGCTGGACGTGTACGCCGCCGGTGAAGCGCCCATCGCCAATGCCGACGGCCGCACCTTGTGTCGCGCGATCCGCGCACGCGGCCATGTCGACCCGATTTTCGTCGAGCATCTTGACGACCTCGCCACGACGCTGCACGAGCAAGTCCGCGACGGCGACGTGGTGCTGACCTTGGGCGCTGGCGACATCGGCGCAGCCTCGGCGAAATTGCTGACGCAACTGACGGGAGCGGGCCAATGACGGCGCAGTCCATGCTCCCAACCTTGCGCGGCACGCTGCTGCTCAACGAGCCGATGGCGCGGCACACGTCATGGCGGGTCGGCGGTCCGGCGCAGCGTTGTTACAAGCCGGCGGACTTGGCCGACCTTGCGCAATTTCTGCAACAACTCCCGGCGCATGAGCCGCTGGTGTTCGTCGGTTTGGGCAGCAACTTGCTGGTGCGCGACGGCGGTGTGCGCGGCACGGTGATTCTGACCGGCGCTGGGTTGCAACAACTCCAGCTTGCAGCCGACGGGCGCGTGCGCGCCGAAGCCGGCGTGGCCTGCAACAAGGTCGCGCGCTTCTGCATCCGCCATGGTTTGGTGAGCGCGGAATTTCTCGCCGGTATTCCCGGCACCATGGGCGGCGCGCTGGCGATGAATGCCGGCGCCTTTGATGGCGAGACCTGGAGCGTGGTGGCAAGCGTTGAAACGCTCGACCGTCACGGCACGCGGCGCACGCGCAGCAAAAACGAATTCGTGATTGCTTACCGGCATGTGGAAATTCCACCGGGCGAATGGTTCGTCGCCGCGCATCTGCGCCTGCCGGCCGGTGATGCGCGGGCCGCTGCGGCGCGCATGAAAGCCTTGCTCGCCAGACGCAACGCTACTCAGCCGACGCAAACCGCCAATGCCGGCTCGACGTTTCGCAATCCGCACGGCGATTATGCCGCGCGGCTGATCGAAGCATGCGGGCTGAAAGGCTATTGCATCGGCGGCGCCTGCGTGTCGGACAAGCACGCCAATTTTATTGTCAATACCGGCACGGCGACGGCGGCTGACATCCAACGTTTGATCGCCCATCTCGCAGACACCGTGAAACGCATCCATGGCGTGGAGTTGATTCAGGAAGTGCATGTGATCGGGGAGGCAGGCACATGAAGGCGCAAGATTTCGGCAAGGTGGCGGTGTTGATGGGTGGAACCTCCGCCGAGCGCGAGGTGTCGCTGAAAAGCGGCACAGCGGTGCTCGCGGCGTTGCAGCGGCGCGGCGTCAACGCGCACGGCATCGACGCGCAAGACTACGCGGCGGTGTTGACACAATTACGCAGTGAAAAATTTGCGCGCGTATTTATCGCGCTGCACGG
>JANLTU010000055.1:0-15904 GCA_031363085.1 Gammaproteobacteria bacterium | reverse complement strand
CGCCAGCACGCGCGTGTAATTTTCGGCGCGCGCGTTGGGCCACGCGGCGAGGGTGGCCACGACAACAACGAGAGCGCGCAGAGTGGGGTGCATGTCGAGCGCAAGTATAGGAGATTTAAATGCATCTGTCGGTGTGGCTTGGACTTGCCGGCGCAGCGGCGCCAAGGCAGCGCGCGCGGTTTCTGAAGGGCACTTGAGAAAAAGCAATGGCAGCCGATATTGGCGTCGTATAAATCCGACTTCACAGCGGTATCTGGCAGGTGTACGGTTTCCTTCCGTAAGGAGGCTAGGTTGTTCGGTTTGCGATACGGTGCTTTTCCGACAACGACGCGACACTTGATTCACGTAGGATTTCCCCATGCCGGATTCCACTGAGCCACTTTACCAACGCTATGTAATATTTGCCAGATTTGCCGGGCTGTTCGTGGTCGCGGCCGGAGCCGTGATGCTGTTCGGCTGGGCCTTGGATTTGCCCTGGCTCAAGTCGCTGGCGCCGGGTTGGACTGTAATGAAAGCGGATACCGCACTGTGTTTCATCCTCACCGGAATTTCGTTGCGGCTTAAATGTATTGACCCGCCCCTAGCGAGCGACACCGGCATCACTTCCATGCAGGTGGCACGCAGCATCGGCGCGGTGGTGGCATTATTCGCGCTACTGACGCTGATCGAATATCTGGCGAACGTAAAACTGGGCATCGATCAACTGTTGTTCACGGATAGCGACGCGCCGCCGCTTAACCCGCCGGGGCGCATGGCGCCCCTGACTGCCGCCAATTTCGTGCTGCTCGGCAGCGTGCTTGCGCTGTGCAACTATAAAGAGACAAATCGCGTTTGCGAGTGGTTCACGGTGCTGGCCTTGTTTGCCGCGTTAATTGCGCTGCTGGGGTATTTCTACAGCGCACACGCCTTGTACCACATTGGCCGGTACGTGTTGATCGCGTCGAATACTGCGCTGTTGTTTGTGATTCTGGCCTGCGGTGTGCTGGCTTCGCGTCCCACTCTGGGGTTTATGCGCGCACTCACCAGTCCCCTGGCGGGTGGCATCAGTGCGCGCCGAATCTTGCCCTGGATTTTGCTTGTGCCGGTACTGCTCGGCGGGCTGTTGCTGTGGGGGCAGCGCGCAGAAATTTACCGGGCCGAGTTTGGTTTTGCGCTGTTTACCCTCTCGAACATGCTGGTGTTGGTCACGGTGGTTTATTTGAGCACGCGTTCGCTGAACGTCAGCGACACCGTGCAACGCGAACTGCGCGAACGCGAGCAACGTGCCGAGCAACAACGGCGCGCGAGCGATGAGGGTTGGCGGCTTGCCGTCACCAACGCCGGCTTGGGTGCTTGGCACGCGTATGCCGACCGCAGCGAACTGGAATGGTCGGATCGATGCTACGAGCGCTTTGGTATGGTGGTGGGAACGCCGGTCAGCTTCGAAACCGGTTTAACCCGCGTGCATCCTGACGAGCGCGCGCGCGTCGATGAAATATTGCGTACGGCGCTGCGTGATGGCGGCGCGCACCGATGCGAATTCCGGGTCATCTTGTCCGACGGCAGCGAACGTTGGATCGCAGCCTGGGGGAGCGGTAACTTCGACACGCAACGGCAGACCAATCGCATTGATGGTGTGGTGCTTGACATCACCGAAAGAAAACGCGCAGAGCAGTTGCTGCTCGGCCAAAATCAGGTGCTGCGTTTGGTCGCGTCGGGGGCATCGTTGCCGGACACGTTGAATGCGTTGCTGCGTGTGGTGGAGGCGCACGCGCAGGGATTGATCACGTCGATCTTGCTGGTCGATGCCAGTGGTACTAGGTTGCGACATGCGGCTGCGCCCACGCTGCCGGCGGAGTATTGCCAGGCCCTGGGTGATATCGAGATCGGACCCAACGCGACGCCGTGTGGAACTGCGGCATATCGACAGACTGTGGTGAGAGTCAGCGACATTCAAACCGATCCGTTGTGGGCTGATTACCGCGAACTTGCCGCACGTTTTGGCCTGCACGCCTGTTGGTCTACGCCGATCATCAATGCGAACGGGCGCGTGCTGGGTACGTTTGCGATGTACTACCGCACGCCGATGGCGCCTGAACCGGCGCATGAGGAACTGATCACGTTTGCGACGCAGACCGCGCTGCATGTCATCGAACATCAGCACGCGGTCGACGCAATCCGCGCCAGTGAAACGCGTTACCGCACCTTGGGCGATAACGTGCCCGACCTGATCGCGCGCTATGATCGCGAGCTGCGCTTTGTGTACATCAATCGCGCCATCGAGACCGCGACCGGCATCGCTCCGGAGCAATTGCTGGGTAAAACGTTCGCCGAACTCGGCATGCCGCAAGCGCAAATCGAACTATGGAGCGCGGCGCTGCGGCGGGTGTTCGACAGCGGGCAACCCGAGCGCATTGAATTTGACTACCCCGGTGCCGAGGGCACGCGCTTTTGGGAAGGGCTCGCGGTTGCCGAGCGCGACCTGCGCGGCGAGATCGAATCGGTGCTGGCAATTTCGCACGAGGTCACCGCCCGTAAATTGCTGGAGGCGGAACATGACAATTTAGAGGCGCAGTTGCGCCAGTCGCACAAGCTGCAAGCGTTGGGCACGCTGGCGGGTGGCATTGCGCACGATTTTAATAACATGTTGATGGTCATCGGCGGCAACGCAACGCTGGCCCACACCAGGATTCCGGGCGGCCACCCGTTGCATAACAACTTAAGTGAAATCGAAACCGCCAGCGCGCGTGCGGCGGATTTGGTAAAGCGGATTCTGGCCTTCAGCCGGCCGCAAGACGCCCTGCACACGCGTCTGCAGTTGCGACCCATTATCGAAGATGCCTTGCATTTATTACGCTCGACCATTCCCACCACCATCGAGATGCGCACGTTTTTCGGCCCCGGCAGCTCCAGCGTCATCGCCGACGCCACGCAAGTGCATCAAGTCATCATGAATCTGGGCACCAACGCCGCCCACGCCATGCGTGCACACGGCGGCACGTTGGAGGTGCGTCTGGAGGCCGTGACGGTCGATGCGGCGCTGGTGCGTGCGTTTCCGCTTCTCCACCTGGGAGCATACGAACGCGTGACGGTGACCGACACCGGCACCGGCATGGATGCCGCGACACTGGAACGCATTTTTGATCCGTTCTACACCACCAAGGGCGTCGGCGAAGGCAGCGGGCTGGGCTTGTCGGTGGTCCACGGCATCATGCTCGGGCACGGCGGCGCGATTACTGTCACCAGCCGCCCCCTTAAGGGCGCAACCTTCAGTGTGTACTTTCCCGCCGCTGCGGAAATAATGGCCGAGCCGCCCATGCCTCGAATGGCGGCACAGGGCGTGGGCCTGCGTGAACGGGTGCTGTTAGTCGACGATGAAGAATCACTGGTGTTGTTGCTGACACGCACGCTGGAACAATTGAATTTCCGCGTCAGCGGCGAAACCGATCCGACTGCGGCGCTGGCGAAGTTCAGTGCGCATCCGCAGGATTTCGACGTGCTGATCACCGATCTGGCCATGCCTGGGATGTCGGGATTCGATCTGGTGCGCGCGATCAGGAAAATCCGCCCCGCGCTGCCGGTGATTGTCACGACCGGCTACATTCGCCCCGAAGACGTCGGTCTTGCGCATAGCCTGGGCATTCAACATCTCATCCTCAAACCCAATACCATCAAAGAGCTGGGGCAGGTGCTGCAACGGTTGTTCGACACGCAGAACAATAAAACCGCCTGAGAGCCTGTTCCAGATCTCCCTGGCCGACGCCTCGGTGCGCTTAGTGTTTAACCGCCGTGGTTGTAGATTCTGACGGTTGTTTGTGCCCGTCGACTAGGCGGCGGTTGAGCATGGCTTGCAAACGATCGGCGTCTGCGGGCTTGACAATATAATCGTCAAACTCGCTCAAGCCCAGCTCGACGCCAAGCGCCCTGGAACTGACCGTCATCGCGACTACCGGAATGTCGCGTGTAACCGGATGACTGCGCAAGCGACGCAGCACTTCCCAACCGTCGATGCCCGGCAGTGTCATGTCGAGCAAGATCAATGCGGGCGGATTGGCGACGGCCAATGAGATGCCAAGCTCGCCGGTGTGGGCGTCGAACAAAGTTAGATGTGGCATTGATGCAAACAGGCGATGCATCAAGCGCAGACTTTCCGGATTGTCTTCGATATGCAGAATTCGCAGTGTGGCGGGCTTGATCAACGCGCCGCGTGCTGTGGTCATTTCCACAGTGGCGGCGGCGGAGGGGGTACCGTCACTGCTGATTTCTCCACCGAAAGTATTGCTGTTCAAGGCAATGCGAATGCGGTCGCTGCTCGGCAACAAGGTTGCAATGCGCGCTGCGGAAGCAAGCAGGGCGTTCAACGTAGCATTGGCGAGTGCCGCGCTTTTGTTAGCGTCGCCACAGGCAGCCATGGCCAAGGCGGCTGATAAAATTAAAAGTCGCGATATGGCTCGCAGCGCCCGTGAGTTGCGCGCGTCGTAAAACATTTAAATCACCCCCCTTGTGGTACACGCTCACTGCTGTCGTGAGCTACGTCTTACTGCAATGTTAAAACATTGCCTTACTTATGTGTGAATAAGTTGAACAGCGCACTTGAATCAAGCAGCGCTTTGGTAAGCTCCGTGATTGGGAATTTTTTACCATAAAAAAGTTGGGCACGGTGTGGAGAGCCAAGCGGGTGTTGCTACCGGATGCGCCAAGGCATGGCGATCTGTGGTACAAAAAAATGCTCCCGAGTTGTGGCTCGGGAGCCTAGATACACCACTCCCCGAAATCTTGTTCATTACGCCGTGGATCGAGTCATGAACGTGCAAGGCGCTCTTAACGAGCCTGGGTAAGCCGCCACTGGGTTCAGGCTGAGCCATCGCAATCTCGCGTAAAGCATCGATACCAAGTGGGATGATAATCCCAACGATGCGTAGCCCGCAAGCCTCGTTTGAGGGCGGCGCTTTTTTCCTTGAGGTCATCCGGGAATTCGAACTATCATCCCTGCGCTTAAGCACGTAGCGAGTTCGGTAATAAAATCATGAGTCACGACAAGCGCCAACAAGCATTATTCAATGCGATCGCCAAGTTGTTGCGGCCTTTGGTGCGCATATTACTACGCAATGGTATTCCAGTCGCTGCGTTTACCGACGTGGCCAAGCATGTGTACGTCGATGTCGCCGCGCAGGAGTTCAACGTCGTTGGGCGCAAACAAACCAACTCCCGTGTCGCCACCATCACCGGTTTGTCGCGCAAGGAAGTGAAGCGCATTCAAGCCATTGAAGGCATTGGTGACCCGGTCGACATCGTCGAGCGTTACCACCGCGCGGCACGTGTGGTGTCCGGCTGGGTGCATGCGAAGCGCTTCATCGACGCCAAGGGGCGCCCGTTAGCGCTGCCCTTCGACGGTGGCAAGGTTTCGTTCGTTGCGTTGGTCAAAGATTTCAGCGGCGATGTGCCGCCGCGCGCGGTGCTGGATGAATTGCTGCACGCTGGCATTATTGAACGCAAGACCGACGGCCGGCTGCGTTTGCTGCAACGTGCTTACATCCCGAATGCCGGTGAAATTGAAAAACTCGGCATCCTCGGTACCGATGTGGCCGGGTTGATCGATACCATCGATCACAATATCCAGAGCGCCGGCGAAGATCCGTATTTCCAGCGCAAGGTGTATTACGACAATTTGCCGGAAGAAGCCCTGGTTGAGTTGCGGGAGTTGATCGCGCTGCGCGGTCAGGAATTACTCGAAGTAATGAATCAATGGATGGCGCAACGTGATCGCGATGCTAATCCCAAAGCCACCGGTACCGGGCGCAAAGCCGCAGGTGTGGGTGTGTATTACTACGTAGAGCCGGTGCCGGAAGACGAGGACAAGGCATGAGTGCGCAGGGACTGCAACGCGGATGGGCGTTGCTGGTGGTGGTGGTGGTGCTCGCGGGTTGCGCGGGCGGCGGTGAAACCGGCACCGGCGTCGGGGGGCAGGGTACGATACCCACGCCTATCCCTACTCCCATGCCAACACCTTTGCCGAGTGGCAAAGATCTTTCCATCGGCACCATTACGGCCGCGACACTGAGCAAAGTAGCGGTGAACGGCGTGGAATTTCAGACCACCACTACGCAGACGCAGGTGACAATTGACGGCGCGGTGGCAAAAACTACCGACTTGAGCATCGGCATGGTCGCTGCCGTCAAAGGCAGCATTAACACCGACGGTGTGAGCAGAACTGCAGATGCCATTGTAGTCACGAAGGTGATTAAAGGTTTGGTGTCACTCACTGACGGCAGCAACTTCACGGTGTTGAATCAAGTCATTCAAACCGACGAAACGACGATGTTTGAAACCCTCGTTCAAAAGGGCGCTGGGCTGAATCCTTTGCAGTTGCTAACAACGGTTTCCGGGCTGCTGGGCCAATATGTCGAGGTCAGCGGCTTCATAATAAAGAGCCGGTGTGATAGTCGCCACGCGTGTTGAAGTGAAACAGAAGTTGGACACGAGCCAAGTCGAGGGTGTGATTGCCAACCTCAATCTCAATGCAAAGACCTTTGATCTTGGCAGCTTGCAGGTGAATTATGCAGACATGAGCAAAGTGCCCGTCGACGTAATTAAAACGGGGGTTCTCGTCGAGGTCAGGGGCACGGATATTATTAACGGCGTGCTCAGAGTGAGCGAGCTGAAAAGCGCAGCACTGGCCGAGCAGGACGCAGAGCGCATCCAGATGCAGGGCTGTGTTGCGGGGGCATCTTCCGACAGCTTTGGTTTGAGCAGCGTCATTGTGTCGACTTCAGGCGCCACCAACTACAGCGGTGGCCTAGCCACGCAAATGGTGAATGGCACCTGCATCGAGGCCGAGGGCAAGCTGGAGAAAGGTGGGGTGAGCGCCACGCACATCACCTTAAAGAACAAAGCCAGACTGGAATCCAACATAGCTACGGTTACAGAAAACAGCTTCACATTGATGGGCTTCGGCCAGCTTAGGGTTGTGGTGGACAACGCGACCCAATATGCCGGCTCTTCCAGTGCCGTTGCCGCCGGTTTCGCAGCCATAGTGAGCGGCCATCACGTAAAAATACGCGGGCGCTACGATCCTGGTACTGCGACATTGCTGGCCACCAACGTGGAAGCCAAGGATGCGGCGGAGACCGACATCGTCATCCGCAACTACCTCCTGGACGCGCTGAACGCAGTACCACCCACGATTACGCTCATGGGAGGGCCGATAGCTCTTTCAGGAGCGCCGAATTTTACCGGAAGTCATGTAACCGATCAGGTTTCGTTCTTTAATAAAGTGCAGCCCGGTGATGTAGTGATGCTGGAAGGCAAGGTGGTCGGTGCCGCAGTGACTTGGAATAGCATAAACTTGGAAGACTAAACTTGGCCGCCTGATTTATAGACGTGCCCTTAATCATAGTTTGGCTATTCGTTACAAATTCGCATTCGCGTTGTTCGACGGAAAACCTGTCGTATCGAATGATTCCATTTCCAATTTAAAACGAGACTAGGCGCCACGCCGCAGCATGTCCCATCCCCCCATCCATGTTGCCGTCGCGGTAATTGAAAATGCACGCGGCGAGTTTTTGCTCGCACGTCGGCCTGAGCATGTGCACCAAGGCGGCTTATGGGAGTTTCCCGGCGGCAAGGTCGAGCCCGGTGAAGATCTTCGCGCCGCACTTGATCGTGAATTGCACGAGGAGCTCGGCATCACCGTGCAGCAGGCACGGCCGATGCTGCGCGTGCGGCACGATTACCCAGACACATCGGTATTGCTCGACGTGTGGCGCGTCACCGCGATGCACGGCACGCCGCACGGGCGCGAAGGCCAGCCGCTGCTGTGGGTGGCGCCCGGCGAGTTGCGTCGTTATCAATTTCCTCAAGCCAACGCGTCGATTATCACCGCTGCGTTGTTGCCCTCGGTATACCTGATCACTGGCGAGCCGGATGCTGATGCAGCGCGCTTTTTGCAGCGTTTGGAACATGCGGTGTCGGCGGGCGTGCGCGTGGTGCAGTTGCGCGCAAAAGCGCTCGACGCCGCACATTACCGAGTGCTGGCGCACGCTGCGCTACGCGTGTGCCACGCCCATGGAGCGCAGTTGTTATTGAATTCCGAGCCGCAACTTGTAGCCGAATTGAATGCCGATGGGGTGCATTTGAGCGGCGCGCGTCTGGCGGCACTGCACGAACGTCCGCTGCCGCGCAGCCAGTGGGTGGCAGCTTCGGTGCATGATCTTGACCAATTACGGCAGGCGCACGCGATCAATGTCGACTTTGTCGTGGCAAGTCCGGTGTTGCCGACGGTTAGCCATCCGGGTGCGGTGTGTTTGGGTTGGGACGGGCTGCGGGCGCTGACCGAAGCCGCCGTGGTGCCGGTGTTTGCGTTAGGCGGGATGAAGGCCGAACACGTGTGGCCGGCGTATGCACACGGCGCACAAGGTGTCGCGGTCGTGGGTGCGGTTTGGAGCGCAGATGATATTGCCGCCCGCGTGCGCGAATTTGTGCGGATGCAGGCTCTTAGGATTTGACTGGCGGTTCAGTTTCAATGTCGTGTTCAACAGTCGACCCCGCATCGTTATCTTCCGCCACACGGTAAGCTTCCGCTGCCCATGCGCCCAGGTCGATGAGCTTGCAACGCTCCGAACAAAACGGCCGCGCGGCATTTTGCTCGATCCATTCCACTTTCGTACCACAGGTTGGGCAATTGACGACGCGGCTCATAGCACGCAGCAGGCGAGCTTGAAGTGCACGTCCTGGTCGGTTTGGCGCGCGCGTGCATTGGCGGAGAATTCCATGAAGCGCATGCTGAAGCGGTGCTTGCTGCCGCTGACTTCGACGTAATAGGGCAGTTCACTTGGCACGATGACGCGCAACAACTGGTAGGCGACGTTGGCTTCGAAGGTCTTTTGTAAAATTCCGCCGGGGGCAAGTTCAGGTTGAGCTCCGGCACTTTCGCGCAACAGCTTGAGGATCAGGTTGATCGACGCGCGTACCGCGTCCAGAGTGCCGGCCCAACGTCCCAGGTCGTGTTGGCGGGTGGCGGCGGATTGCTGCAACCAGTGGTGGTAGCCGGGTAAATCGAAATCGCAGGTGCCGCCGGGGATGCTGGAGCGTTGCATGATGCTTTTGAGCATTTCGCTCTGGCGCAATTCAGCGCCGATCTGTCCTTCCATGGTGTAGACGCGGTCGGTGAGCGTGTCGAGATTGTTGATGAGCGAGTGCAGCAACTGGTGATCAACGTTGGGCGCATTTTCCAAACGCTCCAAAGTCGACGACTGTTTTTCAAGTTCTCTGAGAATGTCCGATTTCAATTCCGTGCGCCCGAACACCCCCATCATTTCAATGAGCGTGGTGACGGCAACGCGGCTTTCCCAGATCGAGCCGCCGACCAGCGACGCGTGCAAATGCTGGAACAGATATTCCAGTCGTAGAAAAGTGCGGACACGTTCGTTGAGGGGTTGTTCGTAAATAATGACGTTGTTCACAGGGGATGGTCGCTTCGTAGAGAAGCCGACATTGTCTATAACTTGCGGCTCGGACGCAAACATTGCCGGCCATGGGAGGGGATTTTGACTTAAGGAGGGCGCCTACTTCAGATAGAAGTGGTGCAACTTTTCGACGTGTGCTCGCAGATGGTCGATGTCGCCGGCATTTGTGATCACATCGTCGGCCTGTGCCAAACGCTGCGCACGCGACCACTGCGCCGCCATGATGTGTTCGACCGTGGCACGATCCAGTCCCGAACGTGTGATGGTGCGTACAATCTGTTGCTCCTCGGGAGTGTCCACAACCAGGACGCGCTCGACCAAGTCGCGCTGCGCAGTTTCGAACAACAGCGGGATCACCAGCATGCAATAGGCCGCGTGCGTTGCTGCGATATGGCGTTGCAACGCCGCGCGGATCGGCGGATGCAGAATGGCTTCCAGATGCCGCCGCAGGTCTGGAGCGCCGAACGCCAGCGCGCGCAGCTTGGCACGGTCAAGCGCGCCATCCGGCAGTAAGATTTGCGGCCCAAATTCGCGCGCGAGCTGTTGCAGTGTGGGCTGGCCCGGTGCAACCAGACGTCGCGCTTCAACGTCGGCGTCGTAGACCGGCACGCCACGTTCGCGAAACAGTTCGGCGACGGTGGATTTACCACTGCCGATGCCGCCGGTTAATCCAATAATGCGCATGGCGTGATTTCACAGGAAATAGTTGCACAGTGCAAAGCGTTGTAGAGGCGGCGCTCTTAGCGGGACATCACATCCCCGACCAGCGCAGATAAGCGGCATTCAACTGCGCACCCCACAGCAGATAAATCCAGCCTGCCGCCGCGAGATACGGGCCGAACGGAATCGGAATACGCCGGTCCCGGCGCGTGAACACGATCAAGCTGATGCCGACCACCGCGCCGACCAACGACGACAGCAGGATGATCGCCGGCAGCGCTTGCCAACCCAGCCATGCGCCCAGCAGCGCGAGCAATTTGAAATCGCCGTAGCCCATGCCTTCCTTGCCGGTGGTCCATTTAAAGACTTGGTACACGCTCCACAAAATGAGGTAGCCCGCGACCGCGCCCAGGATGCTCGACTGCATGTCGGTGAAAATTGCGAACACGCTCAGCAGCAGGCCCAGCCACACAAACGGCAGCGTGATGTTGTCGGGCAACAACTGATGATCGAAGTCGATTACGGTCAGCGTGATGAGCGCGTAGCTCAATAGTAAAGCAAAGGCCCCTGCGGCGGAGTAGCCGAAGCGCCACGCGACGGCGGCCGATAAAATGCCGGTGGCAAGTTCAATGAGCGGGTAGCGCAGCGATATCTTGGTGCCGCACGCCGAACACCGGCCGCGCAGCAGCAGATAGCTAAATAGTGGAACGTTTTCGTAGGCGCGGATCGGGTGGCCGCATTTCGGACACGTGGAGCGGGGCGTGGCGAGATTAAATTTTTCTGCGGGTGCGGCGGCAGTCGCGCTATTAAGCAGCGCGGCGCATTGCGCGCGCCAGTCGCGTTCGAGCATCGCCGGCAGGCGATAGATAACAACGTTGAGAAAGCTGCCGACCACCAATCCGAACACGCCGGCGCCGAGGATCCAGGCAGTGGGATTAAGGCTGAGGAACTCGGTGATGGGCATGTGTTTTTTGGTTCAAAGCGCGCCTGCAAGGCGCACAGTGTAGTGCAAAATTTTCGTCGCAACGCGACCATCCTGGTCGCTTTGTTGCCTGATTCTGGCGGGCTGGAAGCCCGCGCTCCGCGCTAACCGCCGCTGACCACGGAACCCATCTTGAAAATCGGCAAGTACATCGCAATCACCAAGCCGCCGATCAGCACGCCAAGGAAGGCCATGATCAAAGGTTCCAGCAGGCTGGTCAGTCCATCGACGGCATTGTCGACATCTTCTTCGTAAAAGTCGGCGACCTTGGCGAGCATCGCGTCGACCGAGCCGGCTTCTTCGCCGATGGCGATCATTTGCACCACCATATTAGGGAACAACCCGGCTTCTTTCATCGACACATTCAACTGCGTGCCGGTGGAAACCTCGTCGCGCATTTTCATGATTTTTTCTTCGTAGACCACATTACCCGACGCTTGCGCGACCGTGGTCATCGACTCGACCAAGGGCATGCCGGCGGCAAACATGGTGGACAAGGTGCGGGCAAAACGTGCGATGGTCGCCTTGGTCAAAATGCCGCCGATGATGGGAATCTTGAGCATGAAGCGATCCAGAAAATGGTTGAAGGCTTTGGAGCGTTTTTTGAGTTGCAGCATTGCATAAACGGCGCCGAAGATGGCGCCGAAGATAGCCCACCAGTACGCGACAAAAATGTCGGAGAGACGCACCACGAATTTGGTCAGCGCCGGCAAGTCAGCGCCGAAGCCTTTGAACATTTCGGCGAATTGCGGGATCACGAAAATCATCAGGATCGAGGTGATGATGAATGCAAACGCAATCACCGCGATAGGGTAAAACAAGGCTTTTTTGATTTTCCCTTTGATCGCTTCGACTTTTTCTTTGTAGGTGGCAATTTTTTTCAGCAGCGTTTCCAAGGTGCCCGACTGTTCGCCGGCGGCGACTAAACTGCACACCAGCTCGTCGAAATGCAGCGGATGTTTGGCGAGCGATTCGGCCAGTCCGGTGCCGCCTTCGACGTCGGATTTGATCGCCAGAATCAGATCCTGCATCGACGGATTTTCGTGGCCGCGACCGACAATTTCAAACGCCTGCACCAGCGGCACGCCGGCGGTCATCATGGTGGCGAGCTGGCGCGTAAACAGGGCGATGTCTTTTGCGCCGATGCTTTTTCTGCCGCGTCGGGTTGCCGCGCGTTTTTTAATGCTGGTGGCATTGATGCCTTGCCGGCGCAATTCGGCTTTAACGACCATGTAGTTGGTGCCGACGGTTTCGCCCTTTTTCTTGGTGCCGGTGCGGTCAACGCCTTCCCAGGCAAACGTGAGCAAGGTTGCGGTTGGAGTTTTAGCCATGATTTATTCCTTCGTCACTCGGGAAATTTCTTCAATACTGGTGAGGCCATCGCGCATTTTCTTGATGCCGGATTCGCGTAGGTCGGGGATGCCTTCTTTTTTTGCCTGATCGGCAATCTGCATCGAGTTGCCGCCTTCCATGATGATGCGGCCCATCGCCTCGGAAATCGGCACCACCTGATAAATACCGACGCGGCCTTTGTAGCCGTTGCTGCACTGGTCGCAGCCTTTCGGGCTGTACAGTTTTAGCCCTGTCAAATCCTGCTCCTTAAAGCCGAAGGCCAGCAACTGATCGCGCGGAATGTTGATCGGCTGCTTGCAGTGGCCGCACAAGCGGCGCGCCAGCCGTTGCGCAATAATTAACGACACCGACGAGGCGATGTTGAACGGCGCCACGCCCATGTTCAGCAGGCGCGTGAGCGTTTGTGGCGCGTCGTTGGTGTGCAAGGTCGACAATACCAAGTGACCGGTTTGCGCCGCCTTGATGGCGATCTCGGCGGTTTCCAGATCGCGAATTTCACCAACCATGATCACGTCCGGGTCCTGGCGCAAAAACGCGCGTAAGGCATTGGCGAAGGTGAGTCCGACTTTCGGATTCACATTCACCTGATTGACGCCTTGCAAGTTGATTTCCGCCGGATCTTCGGCGGTGGAAATATTACGGTCCTCGGTGTTGAGAATATTCAGCCCGGTGTACAGCGACACGGTTTTGCCACTGCCGGTCGGGCCCGTAACCAGGATCAAACCTTGTGGTTTGGCGAGCGCGTCCAGATAGTGTTTCTTTTGAAAGTCTTCGTAACCCAAGGCGTCGATGCCGAGTTTGGCGCTGGACGGATCCAGAATACGCATGACGATTTTTTCGCCCCACAAGGTCGGGCAACAGTTCACGCGAAAATCGATGGCGCGATTTTTCGACAACTTCATTTTCATGCGCCCGTCTTGCGGTACGCGCCGCTCGGAAATGTCGAGACGTGACATTACTTTCAGGCGTGCGGCCATTTTTCCGGCCAAGGCAATGGGTGGCGAGGCGACTTCGTGCAGCACACCGTCTTGCCGGTAACGTACGCGAAAGATTTTTTCGTAAGGTTCGAAATGAATATCCGAGGCGCCTTTGTTGATCGCGTCGAGCAGCACCTTGTTGACGAAGCGCACTACCGGAGTGTCGTCAACGTTGGAGTCATCACCCGCGCCCGGCGCCGCGCCTTCCTCATCACTGGTGATTTCCAGCGCGTCGAGGTCGGTGTCGCCCAGGTCTTGCAAGGTCGTGTTGGTGGCATCCAGCGCAGAGTCGATGAACTTGGCGAGCTTGTTTTCCTCAACCAGAATCGGCTCGGTGCTCAGGCCGGAGTGAAACTTGATGTCGTCGAGGGCTTGCAGATTGGTGGGGTCGGACAGCGCCACAAATAATTTATTGCCGCGTTTAAACAAAGGCAGCGCGTGGTGTTGGCGAATTAGTTTTTCTTCGACCAGCTTGGTGATGTCGCCGTCCAGCTCCACCATCGCCAAGTCCAGCGTCGGGTAACCGAACTCGTGCGAGGCCGAGGCTGCAATGTCGGCAGGCCGTACCAGATTGTGTTCGACCAAATAGGAAACAAACGGCACCTTTTTCTTGAGCGCCGCATCGTAATGGCGCTGCGCGTCCAGCTCGGCCAAGTGCCCTTCCTGCACCAGACGCCGCGCCAGCCCGCTGAGTTTTATTTGTGCGCTTTGAGTTGCCATCGCTTGCTGTGTATTTTCTGTATCGGTTGCATGCCGTAACACCCACCGACGAATCTAGTCCGGAAGCACCGGTAAGACCGCTACCTGATTCGCGAATCCGGGTTCGGCAGAGTCTTATATCGAGTGCCAGAAGAAAATCTGAAGCGCGGCGCTGAGGCCGGTTTGGCAAAACAGTGTAGAGCGGGGTTTACTACTCGCAGTGCAAACGCGGGGGATACCGGCGAGTGTGACGCTTAATCTCTCACGCGGCGAACTCGAATCCGGGTTCGGTCGATAATGACTAACGCTTTCGGCGGAGAGTCCAATTTCGGAAGTATGTAGGACGGTCCAATCCGGCTTTCTTGTCTTAAGCCCTGCACTGATTTCGCGTGGAACATTTTGGTCCAGCAATACGGTCAAATCAGGCACGCAGGATGACCTTAAATATCAAGCGTGCGCACAGGGTGCGGAACGATGATGACTCATCGGATTGCGCCGGTGTTCAACCCAGCTACAAGCTTATGTTTACGAGCAAGCGGTCTTGCCGCTGGCGATGACACAGGTAAGAATGATCGTGGATTTAACCTTATTTTTCCCGGTCGCCGTGGCGGTATAACCGGTGGCGGTCACCGAGGTGGGATCAATCACGTATTTGAAGTTTTCCGAGCCGGTGGCCTCGGCGCGCACCCATAAATTGCCGCCGTTGGTTTCAAGGGTTTTGGTCGCGCCGTCGGACGTGCCGGAGAAATACACGTTATTTTCCAGAAAATATTGCTGCTCGGCCGCATTGAGTGCGTACAAATTATTCCAGCCTTCGGTGCGGCGGCTGGTTTCGATGTAGCCGGTGTAGGCAGGCACTGCGATTGCCGCGACCACGGCGAGAATGCCGACCGTGATCATGATTTCAATCAGGGTAAAGCCGTGCATTTGTGCTGATTTCATAGTCTTTCTCCAGGCATATCAGCCAAGGGTACGCATCAATTTAAGGTACAAAGAGTCATCTAAATCGGCTCTGTGTCGTAGTCCAAAACTGTTGTTTACGGCTAATACTTACTCGATCATTAATGTCATCGAAGTGGGTACCGTATAGCTGCCGGCTACGGTGCCAAGTACAGGTGTAAAAGTGATCGTAATGGATGATCCCGAAGTGGGTTTGTTCGCTAGGTCCAGTCCATTAATCGCGACTTGTCCCGCAACGGGGGTGCTGCCGGTAGTGAACGCAGGGCTGGTCGGGTCGCCGACTGC
This sequence comes from Gammaproteobacteria bacterium, assembly GCA_031363085.1. Lineage (GTDB taxonomy): Bacteria > Pseudomonadota > Gammaproteobacteria > SG8-11 > SG8-11 > UBA6921. Next base: position 545 of record JANLTU010000055.1, on the reverse strand, counting down.
TGTGCGGGCGCCATCGTTTAGTTGTGCAACGACATCTGTGCCTAAGCTTCCCGCTGCCATCTTTGCCGCTTCCGCTTTAACAACACGCATAGCGTTCTGCTGGTGCTCGACCACCGTGCCAATTTTCGTCTGACTAATGTAGCCGGCATAGGCTGGAATGGCGATTGCGGCGAGAATGCCAATGATTGCAACTACGATCATCAACTCAATGAGCGTAAATCCAGATGCTCTTGACGACAGGCGATGACGATATCTCATGGATAACTCTCCAATGTGAAGTAAAGAAGGGGTCGACGGATTGGCCGCAGACCCCTTCGAATCACAATACTGTGTTAGTTTAACGTCCCTACTTTGTATTATTCCGGGGTAAAGGTCTTGGCTGCCGGAGCTGCGCCACCTGGGTAGTCAGCCGCGACGGTACCCGCTACCAAAGAAGCGGCAATCGAAACGGGGGTGCCTGAAACCGGGCAGTTCGTGACACCACCTACGGTGCCCAGGCCGGTGACCACGATATCGCCACCGCCTACACCCACAACACCTGCAAA
>JANLTU010000024.1:0-6357 GCA_031363085.1 Gammaproteobacteria bacterium | reverse complement strand
GGAATGCCAAGTTCACGAATTGCAGGCTGGTATTGAGTTTACGTTCGCAGTTTTTCCAGAGCCTCCGACACTTTTCCAGCCAAGCAAAGGACCGCTCCACCACCCATCGTTTGGGGATCACGGCAAAGGTGTGGAGTTCGTTACGTTTGGCAATCTCAACACCCGCGCCTAGCAGATCCTGCACCGCACAAGAAAATTTCTCACCGGTATAACCGCCATCTGCCAGGACATTCACCACCTCCGACAGCGCCGCTTGGTGCAATGAAAACGCCACCAAGGCCCCCGCGCGGTCCGTCACCTGGGCGGTGGTCACGGCGATAGCATGGGGAAGCCCTTGGGTATCCACGGCAATATGACGTTTAATTCCGGGCATTGTTAATTAAAGATAGTTTTATTATTCTTCTCTGAGGGTTAACTGGGAGAAGAAAGATATGACGAGCTGTCCGCGTTGCGTGAAGGAAGACTGCGTTAAGGATGGGATCGTCAGAGGCCGACAGCGGTGTCGGTGATTGTCAACGTAGTTGTCGCCTAAAAGTTTACGCAGCCACCGCCCAGGTTGCGTTTTGAGTTTTACTTTTTTCCGGGTTGAGCAGTACAGTCTCGACCCGCTCCCAGGTGCGGGTGTTTCCACTCCAGCGTTCGGGATGACGTGCTCGGGCTTGTGCGTAGACGTGTTTGCGTCTTTCCAGAACCTGCCGGTATCGCCGCCATGCCGAGACGCCGGGGTCACGAAGTTAATGCCGCTGTGATAGTGCACATGGTTATACCAGTGCGTGAACGTTTCCATATACGTACGGGCATGCTGCACGCTCTCGAAACATCCCGGATAGCTGGGCACATATTTCACGGTGCGGAACAATGCCTCACTGTAGGGATTGCACCCCAAGGGTAGGTGTAACGGCTCGCGTTTCAAACCGGCCATGCTCGCAATTGACGCCGTTTCTGGCTCAAATTAAATGCAAATGACGGGGCGCCCATGCTCACGCTCTCTGCAAATGAGCTTGCATTGATCGATACCGGCTCGCATTCCATGGCGACGTGCTCACGCTAAGTGCGAATGAAAACATTCATAGGAACAACCAAGCCCTCCCCTTGACTACAAAAGACGCGCGGATTGACCTTGCGCCGTGAGAAGTGCAACCGCCTTTTTGTCGAATGAAACGAAGGTTTTCCCGCCGAGCCAGTTCCCCTCGTAGGCAATGACGCCATTGGCGAAATCCCCGCCCGCTTCGAGCACCGACAGCCCAGCCTCTACGGCGGGTCTGTTCACTTCCACGTTTGCTGCGGCAAGGAGTGCGCGGATCGCGGTGGCCGCGTCGGAGGGTTGGAAATCGTAGACCCTGCGCAGCACCCACACAAACTCACACAGGCACGGCAGCGCGACCGCGATCAAGTCGGCATCAGTCAAGACCTTGGCGGCGACGCTCGCTTGCGCGGGATCGTCACGCACGACAGCACGAACAAGGACGTTGGTATCAACAGTGACCTTCATTCTTTACCAGCCCAACCTTGCGCGGTCGCCGCGTTGATTTCTTCAATGGTGGCGACTTTCTTTGTCCGGCCCGCGAGCAATCCGACGAAGCCGTCAATCGTTCCGGTAGGCCGGGCTGCTTTGAGTATGCCCCGGCCATCGGGCAGTAAATCCAGTTCGATTTTTTCTCCTGGCCTGATGCCGAGGTGTTGCAGCACGTCTTTTCTAAACGTCACTTGCCCTCGTGCGGTAACGGTCAATGTGGTCATGGTGATGTCCTCGTAGTCTCTTGATGTATTATCAGCGTAATGCAAATTAACATTACTTTCAATGCCTGTCGTGTGAATCATTTGGGTATACCCAAATGGATCGACAGAGTGAGACGCTTTTTCTGTCTCAATAGGATCGTTTCGCCCATTTCGGTATGCTATCGTCCGAAGCTCTAAAGGCTAACGAGACAAGTTCTGATTTATGGCGCTCTACGGATATGCTCGTGTTTCCACCAGCGATCAAGATTACACGCAGCAGGAACAAGCGCTACGCGCTGCCGGCTGTGAAGTGGTCCGGTCAGAGAAAGCAACCGGAACAAGCCGGACGGGCCGCACCGAACTGCAGGTGCTGCTGGATTTCCTGCGGCGTGGCGACACGCTCGTCGTCACACGGATCGACCGCCTTGCCCGGAGTATCAAAGATCTTCAAGACATCGTGTACGCGCTGAAGGAACAAGGCGTCACTCTCAAAGCGACAGAGCAACCCATCGACACACGCAGTGCGGCCGGGAAAGCGTTTCTGGACATGCTGGGCGTGTTTGCGGAATTTGAAACCAACCTGCGGCGCGAGCGGCAGCTCGAAGGCATTGCGGCGGCCAAGGCGCGTGGCGTCTACCGTGGCCGCAAGCCGTCGATCGACCCTGCCGAAGCGCATCGACTTCGTATCGAAGAGAAGCTGGGCGCGACGAAGATTGCCCGTCGGCTTGGCGTCAGTCGTGCCTCTGTATATCGCGCGCTGGCCCACTATGAACGCAAGGCGTAAGACGATTCCAGTCGATTCATTGCTGCAACTGCGGCAGCGGCTTGACCGTTTGCCGCGCAAAAGTCCGGAACGGGCGACACAGATCGCGGCGGTAGCCGACTTGTACGGCAGCTCGGTAACAACCATCTATCGAGCATTGCACGTATTCCAGAAACCACACGCCGCGCATCGTGCTGACCATGGCAAACCGCGTCTGCTGCCGCAAGCCGAACTTGCGCGCTACTGTGAACTGATTGCGGCACTCAAGCTGCGCACCACCAACAAGAAGGGGCGGCACCTTTCCACTGGGCGGGCCATCGAGCTGATGGAAGACTACGGCGTGGAAACCGCGCAAGGTTTGGTCAAAGTACCGAAGGGCCTCTTGCGCCGCCCGACCGTCAATCGCTATCTGTCCTTGCTGCGGCTGGATCAGCCGCACCTGCTACGCGAACCGCCCGCCGTGCGCTTCCAGGCGGAGCATAGCAACGACTGCTGGCAATTCGACATGTCGCCATCCGATCTCAAACGCATCGACAAACCTGAATGGATCGACCCCGCCAAGGGCGAGCCGATCTTGATGTTGTTCAGTGTCGTGGATGACCGCAGTGGCGTGGGCTATCAGGAATATCGATGCGTGTATGGCGAGGATGCGGAGTCGGCACTCCGCTTTCTCTTCAACACCATGGCCGCCAAAGCGGATGCCGCTTTCCCGTTCCAAGGCCGGCCAAAGATGATTTATCTGGACAATGGACCGGTCGCTAAAAGTCGGGTATTCCAGAACGTCATGCTGGCGCTCGGCATTGAATGGATGACGCACATTCCGGCCGGCAAGGATGGAACACGCACGACAGCGCGCTCGAAAGGTAAGGTCGAGCGCCCATTCAGAACGGTGAAGGAGGCGCACGAAACGCTGTATCACTTCCACAAGCCGGAAACAGAAAAACAGGCCAATGAGTGGCTGATGCGCTACCTGCTGCGCTACAACGATCAGGATCACCGCTCCGAAAAACACTCCCGCCTGAACGATTGGCTGACCCACCTGCCATCCGATGGATTGCGCGACATGTGCACTTGGGAGCAGTTCTGCCGCTTTGCGCGTGAGCCGGAAAGTCGCAAGGTCGGCATCGATGCACGCATGACCATTGGCGGCACTGCCTACGAAGTGGAGCCAGACATGGCGGGGGAAACCGTCGTCTTGCTGTGGGGTCTGTTCGACGACGAAATGTATGTCGAGTTCGACGGCGAGAAGTTTGGCCCCTACCACCCGGTATCCGGCCCGATCCCGCTGCATCGGTACCGCGCATTCAAGCGCAGCAAGGCCGATGAGCGCGCCGATCGCATCCGCGCGCTCGCCGATCAGCTCGGCCTGCCAATAAGTGCCTTGGCCGGAAACGATGTGCAACTCACGCCATCAGCGCCGGCCATGCCGTTGCCCCACCAGCCCTTTGACGCGGAAGCGCACGAATACCATTTCGCCAGCATCATCGCCGCCAAGCTTGCGATTGCCGACGAACTGGCGCAACCCCTGGCGAAGCTTGTGCCGACGGATCGCGCCTTCATCGATCAAGTGCTGAACGAGACGCTGACACGCCGTGTTGTGCTGGCGCGAATACGGGATTATTTCCGCAATAAAAAATCAGGAGAGGATCATGCGCGTTGAAGTAATGCAGTATTACGGGCTGACGCAGCCGCTCAGCCAAGCGGGCTACTATGAAACCAATCACCACAAGCAGCTCATCAAGGATATCAAGGGCGCGATCCTTGAAGGGCGACTGATCGCGGTCTGCGGCGTCGTGGGCAGCGGCAAGACGGTCACCTTGCGCCGGTTGCAACAGATTTTGAAGGATGAAAATCGCGTGGCCGTCGCCAAATCGCTCTCCGTGGAAAAGCATAGCATCAAGCTCGCGACACTGATTACGGCCCTCTTCTTTGACTTGGCGCAGGACAAGCTGGTACAGATTCCCAAGCAAGGCGAGCGACGCGAACGCGAATTACAGGAACTCGTGAAGAAGGGAAAACGCCCGGTGGCACTGTTCGTCGATGAAGCGCACGACCTGAATGGTCAGACACTCATCGGCCTCAAACGTTTGATGGAAGTCGTGGAGGATGGCGGCGGCCGACTGTCGGTGATCCTGGCCGGCCATCCCAAACTGCGCAATGACCTGCGGCGGCCAACGATGGAGGAAATCGGCTACCGTACCGATATCTTCACCCTGGACGCTATCGTCGGCAGCCAGCGCGAATACATTCACTGGTTACTCGGTGCCAGCACGGCCGCCAAAACTAAGCCTGAGTCGATCCTCACGGCGGAAGCGATCGACATGCTGGCCACCAAGCTGCGCACCCCGCTACAAGTCCAGCTACACCTGACCTTGGCACTGGAAGCGGGCTACCAGACCGGCGAAAAGCCAGTCACGGCGGCACTGGTGGAAACCGTGCTGTCGCGCCAGCTCGACGATTTGGAGCCGACGCTGATGCGCCACGGTTATCGGCTCAAGGATATGGTGGAGCAGTTCGATGCCAAGCCTGCGGAAATCAGGGCGCTGTTCTGCAACCAGCTCGAACCCACTCGCACGGCAGAGTTGCGTGATCGGATATTGGCGGCGGGATTGCCGATTTGAATCCCGTCATTTGCAATTAATGTGAGCACGCCGCCGTGGAATGCGAGCCGACACCGATAAATGCAAGCTCATTTGCAGAGAGCGTGAGCACGGGTGCTCCGTCATTTGCATTTAATTTGAGCCAGAAACGGCGTCAATTGCGAGCACGGCTGGTTTGAAACGCGAGCCGTTACAGGTAGGCTGCGCGCTCGTCGCTCACACTGGGACGACTGAACGAGGGCACTACCCCGAGCTGTTGCAGCATGGCGAGCATCGTGACGCCTTTCATGGGGCTGCCGTTGTCCGAGTGCAAAACGATCTGGCCGGGTGCAATGCCTTCGCGCTGCGCAATCTCCTGTAACAACAGCGCTGCCTGCTCACTGCGCTCAGATTCATCGACATGCCAGCCGACGATCTTGCGGCTGAAGATGTCCAGGAACAGGTAACAGTAGAAAAATACACCCCGTAACTGCGACGGCAAATAGGTGATGTCCCAGCTGTAGATTTGATTGGGTCCGGTGGCCCCGCAGGGCGCGCGGTCGTGCGGTCTGTTTGGGCCGCGCGGCGTGGCGGTGGCGCAACTGATCCGCAGCGCGCAACACTCGGTAGAGCGTGGACTCCGAGGCGAGATAGCGGCCTTGATCCGCCAGGCGCGGCACGATCTGGCTTAAGCGGCAGGTCGGCAAACTCGGGGCGGTTCATCGTCTGCAACAGCGCGGCGCGTTCAACCGCACACAGCGCGTTGTGCGCCGGACGCGACACGCCGTGGCGTCCATCGCTGCGTGCCGCGGAAGTGTCCCAGCGTTGCAGCGTGCGCACGGACAGGCCCAGGATGACGCAGGCCTCCGCCTTGCGCGCGCCGGCAGTGCACGCTGAATCGATCAGGGCGGTGATGTCTTGGCGTTGTTGCACGGTCGTTAATCGTCCGCGTCCACACCTACGATCGCTTGGACTTTTTTTTCAAGATCAATAACGCCGCCGCCTCGGCCAGCGCCTTCTCCTTGCGGGCCAGCTCGCGCTTAATCTGCTTCAGTTCTTCCTTGAGCGCGCGGTTTTCCGCTTTTCCCGCACCCCGCGCAAAGCCAGCGCGGCTGGAATGGCGAATCGCGCTGATGTGCGCGTAGCGCGGGTGCCCGGCTAAAACCGACAGCAGGAGGGTCGCAAGAACCGCGCGCTTATCCGATCCAGTGTTGCTTTGGTACGTCAGCGGACAGTCCGAAACCCACCCTTCGAACAGGCCGCTGACGTTGAGAAACTCAATGAAGAACGGCAACT
>JANLTU010000015.1:0-19569 GCA_031363085.1 Gammaproteobacteria bacterium | reverse complement strand
AATAATTGTGCCGCGTGTCATCGCACGTCTGCCTTTCTTCCGGCACTCACAGTTGACCACAGAGAAATAGCGCAATCGGCGGCATGCGCGGCCAGCGGATGCCATGACGGTATCGCGCATAAAGGGAAGCCATCGGTTCATATTCGTTCAACCAATGAATGTGGTGCCTGCCACGCCAAGGTTAAGAGTGACTGGAAAATTTTGTTTGGGAGAAGTGTAGATCACACGCGAATCCCTAATAACATAAACCGTTGTCCTGATTGCCATGTCACAGCATCAAAGCTCCAAGGGTTGACCCCGTCTACCCAGCCCCCTGACCACATTCCTACCACGGCCTCATGTGATTTGTGCCATGTAACGACCGGTTGGCTTCCTGCGAAGCGTGTACATTCAGTACAAACCATTACCGACAAATGCGCGCAGTGCCACGTCGCGGGCATTCGTGCGACCGCCAAGCCGCTCTCGCATATTCCAACCAGAGAAGTATGCGAGGTTTGCCACACCAGCACCGCGCGCAGCAGTCTTGCCGATTGGAAGAAACCGAATATCACCACCGATTTCGTCGCGTTACACACGCAAACCATCGGCACCTGCGCATCCTGTCACGACGGCACGAAAGCAACCGGCAAGAACCTTGGTCATATGGACACCGCCGCCGATTGCAGTGTTTGCCATAAGGGCACAACGACTTTTAAAGGCGCGGTAGCGGTAGTCGACCACACAGGCTTCGTGAAAAATTGCACCACTTGCCATGGTAAAACGGCCTCGGGTACCAGCGGCCCTTTGCATGCGGTTGCCCAGGTGTTCGTCGCCGGCACCAACTGCGACTCTTGCCACCGGCCTTACCCATCGACATGGTCGACGGCATTCACGTTTGATCATAGCTTGGTTCAACCCTTGCCGACGTGTGTGACCTGCCATGACGGCACCGGAATACGTGCCAAAAAAGGCCAGAATTTCATAAGCAACCACATTCCGACCACCGCACCCGCTCCGAGCGCATGCGATGCCTGCCATAAGAGCACCATAGTGTGGGACGCTAAGACTGATCACGCGAGCTACACGGTAAACTGCGTGAGTTGCCACGACGGCACTTTCAAAGGTGCTCCAGGTAAAGCGGGTAAGCATTTAAGTGGTTTGCAGACTAGCAATATCTGTGAGGCCTGCCACAACAAGGCACCCCTCAAATGGAGCCCAATCCTGACGTTTAACCATGCCCAAGCGGTAAATTCTGGTGCCTGTTCAAGTTGCCACGATGGCATCCTGGCGCAAGGCAGGAGTCCAGCACATCCACCCACGACGGTTAAGTGTGCCGGTTGTCATACCGATGCCGTCTCTCTGTATCTATGGAAGCGGCCGTTGAGCGCACAAATGGATCATGGTGAAACCAGTGCGGCCTGCGCGACCGCCGGCTGCCATGATCAGACCATTGCTCAACGCAAGCCTAGCCACATTGCGCTCATAGCACGGCCGCAGTGCGATGCCTGCCACGGTTCCACCAGCAAGTGGTCCATCATCAAAGTGGTTGAACATACCCAAGTGGTTGGTAGTTGTTTTAGCTGTCACAATGGCACCACCGCCACAGGCAAAAGCGGCCTACACTTGACTGTTTCAACCAGCGAGAACTGCGACCTCTGCCACTTCATACCGCCGCGAACCTTCGCCGGTCACAGGGTGCCGTTCCCGCACCGCGAGACGGCCGCCGCTCCCTGCGAGAGCTGCCACAATGCCACGTATGCGTCGTTCGGCTACAAAACCAGTGGTCACATGACGACCACGAACTTCTGTGGGCAATGCCACACCACTGGCAGCGGTTGGACAGGATCGGCGGTCAAGACTAATCACGGGGTCGACGCCATCACCGGAGACTGTGAGCACTGCCATAACGGGTCGACCCGAGGCCGCTCCAAACCCCCGGTTCCGGTTCATTGTCCCACCACGCTGGCGTGTAACACCTGCCACAGCAGCACCAGCTCGTGGACCACGAATGTCGCTTCCTGTTCCACGACGACACCCATACCAACGCCGTTACCGACACCAACGCCAATACCGACGCCAACGCCGCTACCAACACCAACGGCAATACCGACACCGACGCCCACACCGCCGCCAATGTTAACCTTCACGGCTAATCCCGTTAGCGTGGTGTCGGGCGGCAGCAGCACCCTGAACTGGAGTAGCAGCAACGCCAGTGCCTGTAGCGCATCTAACACCTTGGGCGCGGCTGCCTGGAGTGGCACCAAGCTCACTGTGGGTAGCTGGACCCTGACGAATCTCACCACCACCACCGACTACACGCTGGCGTGCACCGGCCCCGGCGGCATCGTGAATCTGACGGTGCGGGTGACGGTGACGACACCCCCCCCTCCACCGCCGCCGCCCCCCCCGCCACCGCCCGGGATGGGGGGTATGGGAGGTGGTGGGGGTGGCATGGGCATGGGAGGCGGTGGAGGCGGCGGCGGGGGTATGTAGCCACGGTGCACGCGTATCTGCGGGCTGCACGGCAGTGTTACGATTTCTTCATTTGGTGCGGCAGGGAGAAATTTCTGCCTGGCAGCAAACAAGTGATCGAGCACTGTTAAGTGCGCACCTGGGGCAGGTTTAAATCACCGGCGATATTGTTGATACTTGGCGCTACAACTTCGATGTTATTTGGCGCCTGGAAACTCGCCGCCATAATGACTTGGAATTAATATCCAGATAATGTTGTTGCTTTGAAATAGCGCCTGCGGTGGGAACGCAGCGCGTGCGGCTTTGTCACATGTGCGCTGGTTCACGGAGCAGGCAGTGGAGTCGATGACAGAATCGCGCTAGCCTGAAGCGGTGCTGCTCTTAATTGAAGTTGGTCTCCTGCGGCTGGTCACGAGTCACACTTTCTAAATTTAATTGGATATCGAGTGAAGTACTTCATCGCCATCCTGGTTGCCGCCTTAGGTTTTTATTACGCGTGGCCGTTAATTACGGGGCCAAGCCGTGTGATTGAAGAAGTGACGGCTTTTTCTGAGAGTAACGCCGTTGTGGTGCAGGTTAATTTTGCTGTGCCGGTTCGTTACGAAAATCATTTTCCGGAACGCAGTGGTGAATTTCTACAGGTTAAATTGCGCTTGGTATCGTTGGGAAAAACGCGGTGGAAGGAATCTCTGGGTTTAAGTAAAGTGCGCCCGGAACTTGCCAAGCAAGTGGGGCTGGTGAATGTTGCATTTGAAGGTGATGTCGAAGGAGGCCCATTGGTCACATTTTTGTTTAATCGCACCGTTGAATTTGAGCTTCGCCAAGATACCGGAATGAACGCGTTCATGGTGGTTTTCCCCACGCGTGCGCTGCCAGGTACGTTACCGTAATGTTTGCAAAAAATGATGCTGTTGTGCAGTCCGCACGCATGGTGTTTTTCATCGTGTTCGGGTGGTTGAGTCTTCTGTTGCCGGCCGATGCCGCAAGCACTGCGAAACCGGCAAAAGCGTCCGGTGCCCAAGAAGCGGTGCTCCAAGGCATTCAAATTACCGAGAAAGAAACCGCCATCGAATTGCAGGTTGATTTCGCGCATCCGTTACAGTATTTACGGCACTTTCCGCCTAACTCTGGCGAAATTTTACAAATCCAATTACAGGCGACTGCTGAGCCCCCCAAAGACGACAAGGCGGATGGTGCTGATAATGCCAGCGCGATAAATCCCTCGCCGCCCGCAACTGCAAAGCGCGAATCGATGTTGCCGCCGGTTAACGACGTGGTGCCGTTGGTGAACGTCGCTTACGAAGGCGACGTCCCCGGCGGCCCGTTCCTTACATTGCGATTTCGCTACGCAGTGGAGTACACCGTCTCCGGTGGCCCAGGTGGTAAGTCGGTGGTGATCAGCGTAAAAAAAGATGCGGGTGGTTTGACGGTGCGTGCGGGCCCGGAAGGTGAGCAGGCATTGCTGTCGGACAAAAAGCTTGACGAAATGATGGAGGAAATTCGTCAAGCTCTGGCGCGTGATGATCATGGTCGCGCGATTCAACTGCTCAGCAAATTACTACAACTGCCAAACCACAAATATTCGCAGGAAGCCAAAGAATTAATCGGCGTGGCGCGTGAAAAGAAAGGCCAGGTCGCGCGCGCCAAGCTTGAATATCAGGAATATCTACGCCTTTACACAGAAGGTGAAGGCGCGGAGCGGGTAAAAAATCGCTTGGCGGCGATTGATCTGGCGCAGGTCGAACCGCGCGAAAAATTAAAAGAAATTAAACCTAAATCGAACTCTGAAATTGACACGTTCGGGCGCTTTTCGCAGCGCTACTTTTATGATCGCACCAATGTTGACGTAAGCGGAATCACCAGTCGATCCACACTCACCTCGTTTCTAAATCTGTCAAGCCGCTATCGTGATGAAGAGTACGACGCGCGTGGATTCTTCAGTGCGCATCAAGTGCACCCTGTCACCGGCGGAGGAAATGACGAAAGTGACCCGGATACGGCCTACGTTGACATTAAAAACAGAGTGCAAAAATATTCGGCTGTGCTCGGATTGCAATCTTCGAATAAAGGTGGGATTTTCGGCCGTTTTATCGGCGCGCAGGCCAGTTACGAATTTCTGCCGAAATACGAAATCACGGCATCGGTGGGAAAACCCAAGGCGTTTTCGTCCGGCGAGGACGTCGGTGCCCGTATTTTTTACGGCACATCGCTTTCAATCGGATCGTTCGTAGAAAATTGGGATGGCAATGCTTACTACATTCAGCAGGAAATTGAGGGCGTCATCGACCGGCAGGCGGTGGGCGGCGATGTGCGGTATGCCGACAAGCTCTATTCATTCTATGCCGCGCTGGATTACGACATTTCCTACAAAGTGCTGAATATGGTGTTTTTGCGCGGGGGCTGGAAGGCCAACGAGCAAACACGTATTGATTTGAATTACAACATTCGGCAGTCACCGCTGATCTTTACTAGTAGTGCCTTAAATTCAGAAGGTCTAAGAAAATTCAAAGAGCTGCAAGCTGTGGCGAGCGATAGCGAGATTCGCGATAAAGTGTCTGCGCTCTCCTCACTATCGAGCACGCTAACTGTGGGCGTGGTTTACGACATTGATCAAAACAATCAGATCAATGCTGACCTCACCACCTCAGTGATAAATAGTCGGTCGGAAGTACCAACCCTGAGGTGTTTACATTGGGTTCCTCCTCCTCCTCTGCCTAGTGATCCTCCTCCTACGGGATTAGATGCGTTTTGTCCAGGCAGTGAAGTGATACCCGCGCAGGACAAATACGGCCCGGATAACTCGTATTCGGTGCAATACATTGCCAGCAACTATTTTATTGAGCGCGACATCCATATTTTGGGCGGGCGCTTTTCCAATGGGGCAGGCCGCTCCCAAACCTCGCTGTTTTTTAATAGCCGCTTCCCCTACGATGAGCAGTGGTACGTTGGCCCACGTATTCAGATCGACACTACGCAAAACAATAACGATAACAGCAAGGTGATTCACCCTTCCGCATCGATAAAGCTCGACTACCGTTGGAAGAAAAGCGTGAGCTTCGAGGCCGAGCTTGGTTACGATATTGACCGCAATTCCAGCGTTAACAGCTCGAAATCTTCTCGCACTACTCTCTACTTTGGCTACGATGTCGATTTTTAAGAGTAGCGCTAAAAATTCAGCATGCGCCTAAATAAATAGGCGCAGAAAAATTTCGTTGCACGCCTAGAGGCGTCTTGTTAGAGGTGCCCTTAAATTACGAATTGTCGACGCCGTAAAGAGTGTTCGCGACACCCGTAATGGATTTACAATCGGTGTTGAAGTGCTCTGATTAACAGGGACATCGATTGCGAGCCATGCACAAGCATCTAGCGAAAAAAGATTACCTAAACCACTGTTCAATTTTTGCCGCGATGATCACCCTCGCCGGCTTGTTGCTGGTCGCATGCGGCAAAAGTGGCAGCGGAGTTACCAACCCCGGCACCACCAAAGCTTTCGGTTTGGCAGCGCGTGCGCAAGACAGTGCAATTACCTTGAATTGGCCGCGCATCAGCGACGCGAAAAAATACAATTTGTATTGGTCACTCGCGCCCGGTGTGACCAAAAGCATCGGTACCAAAATCGCCAACGTCACGACGCCGTATCATCACGCCGGACTCACTAACGGTACGCCCGTTTATTATGTGCTCACGGTGGAAACTTCTGCGGGTGAAGGTGCGGAGTCGTTGGAGATTTCGTTGGCGCCCAATGCGACTGTTTCGGGTGTGCCGGGTTATTTGGATGGCGCCGGTAATGACTATCTTAGAGCCGTGGGTCAGGACGGGCGAGTGGAGTTGCATTGGAGTGGTGTTGCCAACGCAACGTCATACAACGTTTATCGCAAAACTTCGCGTGGTGAAGTTTTTGGTGATGTCATTCTCGATGTAACCTCGCCTGCGGCATTCACCGGGCTGCAAAATGACAAAACCTATTACTTCGTGGTTACAGCAATCGTAGCCGGTGTTGAAAGTGCGCTGTCGAACGAAGTGGTCGCATTACCCTACACACCCGAAACGCTGACGCGCACTCCTGGCAAGGCGCCAGAAATGCCGCATCATGTTTATGTGTATGCCGGCGACCAACAGGCGACGATCTACCTTGATGAGCAAGACGACCAAAGCGACGCGCTGCGCTATACGATTTACTGGAATACCAGCGGCAATGTTACCTCAGCAGACGCGCACATCAGCGATGTTGTTTTGCCTTACACGCATACCGGATTGACTAACCGCACGCGTTATTACTATCGAGTCGTCGCACAGAACCAGCATGGTGATAGCGACTTGGCGCCAATGAATTCAATTTCAAGCATACCCAATAACTACACTATTGAAGACTTGAAAGCGGGCGTGTCCGATGGCAATTTGTGGTCTTGTATTACAGAAACGGCCGTCCAGTCTGGTTGGAAATATCAGCGACAACTGGATTGGGTCGACTGCCACGACAAAAAAACAAGCGACCTAACAATTGACCTCATGGGGCTAGATAACTTTTCGAATTTATACACCTTTGATCTGCGGCAACTCGACAATAAGGCGATCACGGTTCAGAATCTCGGCGTGTTAGAGCACTTGCCGAATCTCTACACGTTGTGGCTCAAGGGTGACGGCATTGTTGATTTGAATTTTCTGTCCGGGCTTGCCAACCTCACGTCATTGGATTTAAGCGATAATTTGATCGTAAGTCTTGAGCCGCTGGCTGTGCTTCAGAATCTGGAAAGCTTGTATCTGGAAAACAATAGGGCGGTGTACACCGACAAAAATTTCAGCGTATTAGGGCGATTGCCGAAGCTCCATGAGTTAGGGCTCCAAAATAACGGCATCGTTGATTTGGGCTTTCTATCATCTGGGTTTGCCAATCTCATATGGCTGAATTTGGGTGATAGTGCAGTGTACACAACCACCAATTTCAACATATTAAAGCAGTTGCCGAAGCTCTATGGATTGGGGCTCAAGAATAACGGTATTGTTGATTTGAACCTACTGTCGGAGTTACCCAATCTCACGTGGCTGGATTTGAGCAAAAATCAGATCACCGATATTACTCCGCTGAAGAAGCTTACAAATTTACAGGTACTGGACTACAGCAATACATCGATAGCCGACCTCGGCGCGCTTGCTGCGTTTCCCCATCTGCGGGAGCTTTCATTACAGAGTAATGCGATTGTAGATGTCACGCCCTTAGCCACTCTGACGCAGTTGACCAAGCTTGATTTAAAAGGGAATCTGATTGTAAATGTGACTGATTTGGCGAGCCTTACAGCGTTGGAATATCTTGATTTGAGCAATAACAAAATCGGTGGCGTCGGTGGGCTTGATAAACTTACCGCGCTCACTAAGGCGACCTACCTTGGTTTGAGCGGTTACGGTGCGAGTCTGTCCTGCGTCGAGCTTGATCAACTCATGAACGGCCCCAACAAGCTTGCAGCGCAGGTGGATTTGGACGGCAATAGCAAAACTTTTGATACGTTCAAAATCAATTCCGGCGTGAATTGCACTACCTAAGCGCGTGCGGCGGCAGCGCCCAGTTCAGTGGCAGCTTCCTGTGCCGGCAACGTAAAGTGAAACGTCGAGCCGCTGCCTTCGATGCTTTCCGCCCACATACGGCCGCCCATCATTTCACACAGTTGTTGACTGATGGCTAAGCCCAAGCCGGCGCCGCCATATTTCCGTGAGCTGGAGGCATCAAGCTGGCTGAACGCCTTGAACAAGTGCTCAAAACGTTGGGCCGGAATTCCAATGCCGGTGTCGCGCACCGCGAAGCTTAATTCCCAGGTGGGTGTCAAGGGCGGTGTGGGCCGATCAAGACATTTTGCGGCGACCGTTAACTCCACTTCGCCTTGTTCGGTAAATTTCACCGCATTATTGAGCAGATTGACCAGCACTTGCTGTAGCCGCGCGGCATCGCCGACGATGTAATGCGGAACCCCTGCGTCGATGTTGACCAGCAAGAGCAACGCCTTTTCGCGCGATCTGGCCAGCACGATGTCGCCCATGGCGTTGATGGTCTCATGCAGGTCGAACGGCAGGGTTTCCAGCTCCATTTTTCCGGTTTCGATTTTTGAAATATCCAGGATGCTGGAAATGCTGCTCTGCAAGTGTTTGCCGGCCGCGACGATTTTCTGCAAGTCTGGCACCAAATGCGTGAGGCCGTCGTCCTCGACCGACTCCTGCAGCATCTCGCTGTAGCCGATAATGGCGTTGAGCGGGGTGCGTAATTCGTGGCTCATATTGGCAAGAAAGGTGGACTTCGCCGCTGCTGCGGCTGTTGCGTTGACGACGGCATGCTCAAGATCAATTCGTGAGTTGAGGTTGCTAAGCAGGATGTTGACTTTTTGTGCCAATATGCTGAGTTCGTCGTGGCCCGTCACCGTAACGCGCTCGCTACGATCACCGCCCATGCCGATGAGATTTACTTCGTTCGTCAGTCGCGCTAAGCGCGCCAACACCAAACGTTCCAGGCACAGTAGCGTGATTGCGATGAATCCCAGACCCAGTACTAGTAGGGCGATCAATAAATAATAAATAGCGGAACGCGCATGCGCGAAAACATCGCGATTTGAAATGGCGCGTAGCAATGCAACTGGTTTGCGCAATTGGTCAAGAATTGGCGCATAAGTAGCATAAGTGTCGCTGTCGAGAATACGCAGGAAGGGGTCGGTAGCGCCGTCGCGCAGCTCGTGCCAGGCAATGGAAAAGTCCACAGGCAAATCGCCGACTAGGCCGTTGATCGTAAGCTCAAGCTGGGTCAGCTTGCCAAGCTGGTTCAACCTATCGGTATCCAGTGCGCGCGCCATCAACAACGTGCCATTACTCGGTCCTTTTCTGGACGCCGGTAAAATCGGATGTTTCGCAAACATAAAAAAATGGTTGCCTACGCGCAGAATGCCGCTTTTTCCTTCGCGGGCTTCCGCGCTGTACAGCAGCCCGTTGTCACGGGTCATGAGACTGGCAATGCGTTCCGCAAGCGGAGTGTCATGCTGTGTTTTCGTATCGAGGCTTTTTGCGAACAGTGGGTCGCCGTGCAATGGCATGAATACAATGGCATCGAGGTCATAATTGTGAAACGTGTTGCTGTCCAGGTATTTTTGCGCGTAGGCAGGCGCATCACCTGCGACAAAATTGAAACTGTCGCCCTGTGTTGCGTAGTCGCGTGCGATGGATTCGAGGTGTTCAAGCTGATCGCTTACCACGCTCTGCACACGCTGTATGCCGCCGCGCAGTTGCGCAGTTTCCAGTTCTGCAAATCGATTCAAGAAAATCAGCGAGGCCAGGCCATACGCGGCGGCGATGAGCACGCTCAGCGTCAAGCCAATCGTCAGCAAAGTTTTGCGGCGTAAAGTCATCGGTGAACCGGCAAGGCGCGAAGATGCGTTCGCTCGAACGCTACCGTGATATATCGGTCGGGCCGGGTCGGGGTTGAAGCAGGAGCAGGAAGGTATACGGGGAGGGAATGCTTACTTCACGGTACCCTTCGCCATCGGTGCGGACAATTTTTCCGCACCGGATTTGATTAACAGGTCGATGGTCGCAGTACGATCATTTTCAATCGCCAGAAACAGCGGCGATTGCCCTTTTTTGTTGGTTACGTTCACGCTGGCGCTGTGGTCGCGTAGCAGCAATTGCACCACATCGATGTTGCCGTTGCGGGATGCATACATCAGTGCGGTCCAGCCTTCAAGGTTGGCGATTTCGGTATCGGCGCCACTGCGCACCAAGTAGCTGGCCATGTCGGTATAGTTGCTGTTCACGGCAAACATCAGCGCCGTCCAGCCTTCATGCGACCGAGCGTTGATGTCGGCTTTGCGCGCCAGCAGCAATTTTGCAATCTCGATATAGTTTTTTTCCGCCGCATAGGTGAGCGGCGAGCGCGCATCGTCGTCGGCGGTATTGGGTTCGGCATGCCATGCCAGCAAGGTGGCGGCAAGATCGGTGCGGCCTTCCTGCACGGCAATCGTCAACGGCGCTTTACCGAGTAATCCACGCACATTCAACGCAGCGCCGTTTTCAATCAGCGCTTTGGCCGCCGCGACATTGTTGGCGAATACCGCCATATGCAAAGCAGTGTTGCCTTGTCGGTCAACCAACTGGCTTTGCGCCTTGCCTTGCAACAACGCGGTGATGGCCTCGCTGTAATTACGTTCGGCGGCCAGCATCAACGCGGTTTTGGTGCTTTCATCTTTCAGATTGAGATCGGCGCCGGCGTTGATCAGCAGTTGCAGCAAGTCGACATGTTTGAGCGCCACCGCCTGCATCGCCGCTGTGCGGCCTTGGGTGTCTTTGGCGTTGATGTCGGTGTTGGTTTTCAGCAGCTCTTGAAGTGCCTTGACGTGACCATTAAGCACCGCGATGCTCAGGGCGCTGTTGCCGGTTTTATCTTTCAGGTCGAGTTGCGCACCATTGCGCAGCAGCTCGCGCATGGCCTCGACGTGGTTTTTCATCGTCGCGAGCATCAGCGGTGTGTTTTTGAAAATGTCACGTCCGTTCACCTGTGCGCCGGCGCGTATCAGCATTTGCAACACCGGCATGCGTCCCGCCAGCGCCGCTTCCATCAACGCGGTGCGTCCATTTTTATCGGCGCGATTGATGTCCGCGCCGGCCTTGAGCAGCAGTTGTATCGACTGCATGTCGCCACGCCGCGCCTCGGCACGCAGTGCCAGATTAAGGTCAAGATTTTTTTCTTTTACGTCGATGAGGGCGCCCGGTGCCAAGCCGGTGCCGGTGCCGGTGCCGGTCGATTCGCCATCGATGCGCGTGCTTTGTGGTTGCAAGCGTTTTTTTGCAATATCGATTTTTTTCTGTAGGGCCAGCGCATACAGCTCTTTGGCTTTGGCAGTATCGGTGGTAGTGCCCACACCCAGTTCGTACAGCACTCCCAGATTGTAAATCGCCTTGGCGTGATTCTGTTCCGCCGCACGACTGAACCACTTGAAGGCTTCATCGGGATTTTTTTTGACGCCCAGGCCCAGCCGATACAAGGAGCCCACGCGGTATTGGGCTTCGGCGTGGCCTTGCTTGGCCAACGGTGTCCAGACTTTGAGCGCCGTTTCAAAATCACCTTTGCGCGCGGCGGCCAGACCTTGCTTGTAAATAGGATCCTCAACCACAGCGGCTGCGAAGCTCAAGCTGTGGCTTAAGCATAATAGAGTGAGTACAACCAGCAGGCGTGACGTCAATTTCATGATCTCACTGCATCGACAAATAGTTGGGTAAATGAAAGCGCTGTAGTATAACGTGCTGGTCTGATTCTAAGTAGTATTCGCAAGGAAGACTGCTACTTAAGTCAGGGCGCCCGGCGCGATCTGCGCGTCATAAAAACAGAACTTTTATGAATCTACACGAGTACCAATCCAAACAATTATTCGCCCACTACGGCATCCCGGTCGCGTCCGGACAGTTGGCCAATTCCGTGGCCGAGGCTTTGGCGGCGGCTAAAACCTTAGGCGGCGAGGCGTGGGTGGTCAAGGCGCAAGTGCACGCCGGCGGGCGCGGCAAAGCCGGCGGCGTGAAATACGTGCGCAGTCTCGCGGAGCTGGAAAGTTTTGCGCGCGGCTTGCTCGGCACACAACTGGTCACGCACCAGACCACTGCGCATGGCCAACCGGTGAACTGTTTGTGGCTGGAAAAACCCTGTGTGATCGCACGCGAGTTATATTTGGGCGCGGTGATCGACCGGCACCATAAGCGTGTGGCGTTCATGGCGTCGAGCATGGGCGGGGTGGACATCGAAGAAGTCGCAGCTCACCATCAAGATAAAATCCTCACCACGTTTGTCGACCCGGTAGTCGGCCTGCAAGCTTATCAATGTCGCGAGTTTGCCTTTGCACTCGGCCTCAAAGATCAGCAGGTTGGCGCACTCACCAAAATCATGACCGCGTTGTATCGCTTGTTTCTCGACAAGGATTTGAGCCTGATCGAAATCAATCCGCTGGTCGTCACAGAATCCGGCGAGCTGCTTGCGGTCGATGCCAAGCTGAATGTCGACGACAACGCCCTGTACCGACAAAAAGCACTCAATGACTGGCGCGACCCGACGCAGGAAGACGCCAAAGAAAACAAGGCGCAGCAGTTTGGGTTGAATTACATCACGCTCGACGGCAACATCGGCTGCATGGTCAACGGCGCAGGGCTGGCGATGGCGACCATGGATTTGATCAAACTTGAAGGCGGCCAGCCGGCGAATTTTCTCGACGTCGGCGGCGGCACCAGCGCGGAGAAAGTTGCCGAAGCCTTCAAGCTGTTGTTGTCGGACAGCAACGTGAAGGCGATTTTGGTGAACATCTTCGGCGGCATCGTGCGCTGCGACCTGATCGCTGAGGGAATTATCAAGGCGGTGCGAGAAGTCGGGGTGAAAATTCCGGTGGTGGTACGCCTCGAAGGAACCAATGTTGACAAGGGCCGTGAGCTGCTGAATCACAGCGGATTGGCGATCATCGCGTCGAACGATTTAACCGAAGCGGCGCGCATCACAGTCGCGTCGGCAAAAAATAAATGTTGAATGGTGAATGCTCAATGTTTAATTCAAGTGCGCGCGTCGCGCGCTGCATAATTCAAAATTCACCATTAAACATTCAACATTATTTTTAAGAGTGCCCATGAGTATCCTCGTCGACAAAAACACCAAAGTGATCTGCCAAGGCTTCACCGGCAGCCAAGGCACATTTCACTCTGAACAGGCCATCGCCTACGGAACGAAATTTGTCGGCGGTGTGACGCCCGGCAAGGGCGGACAAACGCATTTAGGTTTGCCGGTGTTCAACACCGTGCGCGACGCAGTCAACGCCACCGGCGCCAGCGCCAGCATGATCTTTGTGCCGGCGGCATTCGCAGCCGATTCCATTCTGGAAGCGGCCGATGCTGGAATCACCGTGATTGCCTGCATTACCGAAGGCATTCCGGTGCTCGACATGCTTAAAGTGAAAGCGGCGCTGACGGGATCGAAGTCCTATTTGATCGGCCCGAACTGCCCCGGCCTGATCACGCCGGGGGGCTGTAAAATCGGCATCATGCCTGGCGCAATCCACACCCCCGGCGGCATCGGCATTGTGTCACGCTCAGGCACCCTGACCTACGAAGCGGTGCACCAAACCACGCTCAGCGGCTTGGGGCAAAGCACTTGCGTGGGCATCGGCGGCGATCCGATTCAGGGCATGAACTTCATCAACTGCCTGGAATTATTTCAGCGCGACGCGCAAACACGCGGCATCATCCTGGTGGGCGAGATCGGCGGCAGCGCCGAAGAAGAGGCCGCCGACTACATCAAGGCACACGTCACCAAACCGGTGGTCGCTTATATTGCTGGCGTCACTGCGCCCAAAGGCAAGCGCATGGGTCACGCCGGCGCCATCATCGCCGGTGGCAAGGGTACGGCTGAAGGCAAAATCGCGGCGCTGGAAGCGGCCGGCGTGACCGTTGCGCGCTCCCCGGCGCAGATGGGCGCACTGATGGCGCAGCGGTTGGGGTAAAAAATATCAAGTTGTCGCGCGGTTGTTTCATTTATGGAACCGCCAGTTCCTCCGGGAGAACGCGTATGCAGCAATATGGCCACTACGGAAATGCATCGCGGAAGCGGCGCAATTGATTGGTTTTACAGCATGGTCCGCAACGGCGGAGCGTGGGATTACAAACAACGCGGTCGGCAATATCAAGATTTCGGTAACTACAACTATGGTGCCACCGGCAAAGCACATGGGTTACCAGATTGGGTTTTGTTGCGTGCAGCAGGATGGGCGCAGAGTCGGGCAGGAACTTCTGATCCGTTCATGGCAGTTGGTGGTCGCAGGCGGCCTATGGTGACGATCCTTCTGATCAGCAGCAGATTAAATCTGGAATCAACAAAGATTCATTCGGTGTTGATGTTTGGGCTTGTTATTTTCCTGGTAAGTTGCTCGTAGTCCGTGGATCACGAGATCATCACACGAAAAATGGAAACCAGTGGCAGATATGAAGCCGTGTTAGTGAAGTACAACTATGGAGCGACCGTCGATTATGTGTATCGGCTGTTTTTGTGTAGTGCCAATGAGCGCTGCGATTTTACAGCGACTGACGATGCGTTTTTAGTGGCCGATCATATGGAAGGCATGAGTGTTACTTGGCTTAACGAGAAAACCGTAGCCATCAATTACGATAAAGCCTGGATATTCAAGCACAGCAATTTCTCGCGAAAAAATGACGAAATGTACGAAATACGTTTAAATGCGCTCGGCGCTTACTCGTTGTAACAACGCATGACGACTACACTCCGCATCGCTATGGCGCAGCAAAATTTGCTGGTCGGTGGCATCACGCGCAACGTTGACACCTGCATCGCGGCGCTGCTGCGCGCACGTGATGAGCTGCATGCCGATGCGATTGCTTTTCCCGAACTCACCTTAACCGGTTATCCACCCGAAGACTTATTACTGCGCGCCGGATTTTTCCGCGATGTCGAGCGCGGGCTGCAACGACTTTGCGCTGCGGTGCAGGGCATCGATGTGATCATCGGTTATCCCGAGCAAACTGTGTCGGGCGTGTTCAACACCTGCGCGTTATTGCGCGACGGGGCGGTGGTCGCGACTTACCACAAGCAACACTTGCCCAATTACAGTGTGTTTGATGAAAAACGTTACTTTGTCGCCGGGCATGCGCCCGCTGTGGTGTCGATCAAAGGTGTGCCGGTGGGATTAACGGTGTGCGAAGATGTCTGGCTACCCGGTCCGGCAAAACAAAGCGCGCTTTCGGGTGCAAAATTAATTGTCAACATCAACGCCTCGCCGTATCAATTGCATAAGGGCGATGAGCGCGAAGCCAGCGTGCGCCGCCGCGTGGCCGAAGCCGGCGTGCCGATGCTGTATGTCAATCTGGTCGGTGGACAAGACGAACTGGTGTTCGACGGCGAATCGTTTGTGATGGATGCGCACGGCGCGGTCACGCAACGCGCACCGGCCTTCGTCGTGGGATTGTTCGTGGCAGAGTTCGCGTGTGATGCGCAGTCGGTCACGCCGTTACCGGGCACGCTTAGCCCGGTGTTGAGCGAAGCGCACAGCGTTTACGAAGCGCTGGTGTTGGGCGTGCGTGACTACGTCGACAAGAACGGTTTCAGCGGTGTGGTGCTGGGGTTGTCCGGCGGTATCGATTCGGCATTAACACTGGCGATTGCCGTCGACGCCTTGGGCAAGGAGCGCGTCGAAGCACTGATGATGCCGTCGCGCTACACGGCGAGCATGAGTCTCGACGATGCGCAGGCGCAAGCGAAAATTCTGGGTGTGGACTACCGGGTGATTTCCATCGAAAGCGCATACGGGGCTTTTCTTGACAGTTTACGCGACGAGTTCGCCGGACACGCGCCCGACGCCAGTGAAGAAAATATTCAGGCGCGTTGTCGCGGCGTGTTGCTGATGGCGATCTCCAACAAGAAGCGCAAGATGGTGCTGACCACCGGCAACAAAAGTGAGATGGCAGTCGGCTATGCTACACTCTACGGCGACATGGCTGGTGGCTTCGACGTGCTCAAAGACGTGCATAAAACCCTGGTTTATCGGCTCGCCGCGTATCGCAACGGCATCGCGCCGGTGATTCCAAACCGCGTGATCGAGCGCGCGCCATCGGCGGAGTTGGCGCCGAACCAAACCGACCAGGACAGCTTGCCGCCGTACGCCGAACTCGACGCGATTCTGGAACGCTACATCGAACACGACCTGAGCGACGCCGAAATCATCGCGCAAGGCTACAGTGCGGCGACGGTGCGCAGAGTCATCGGCATGGTCGACCGCAATGAGTACAAGCGACGCCAAGCGGCGCCCGGGGTGCGCATCTCACGGCGCGCATTTGGCAAAGACCGACGCTACCCGATCACTTCGGGGTATTTGGCGGAATCAAATCACGCAACAGCAACGAGAGACACAGCATGAAAAAAATCGACGCGATCATCAAACCTTTCAAACTCGACGACGTGCGCGAAGCACTGTCGGAGATCGGCGTTACCGGCATGACCGCCATCGAGGTGAAAGGCTTCGGGCGGCAGAAGGGCCACACCGAGCTGTATCGCGGCGCCGAATACGTGGTCGATTTTTTGCCCAAAGTGAAAATTGAAATCGTCGTCGCTGACGATCAAGTGGACCGTTGCATCGAAGCCATCACCAACGCCGCGCGCACCGGTAAAATCGGCGACGGCAAGATTTTCGTCACTACCGTCGAAAAAGTCGTGCGCATCCGCACCGGCGAAATGGATAACGACGCGATTTAAATCGAAGCAGGGTGGGTTACGCACACAGCGCTAACTCACCCTACATTTTGCTCGTTTTGCTCAACGCCAGCAGTCCTCTGATTTCTCCCAGGCGTTGATCCTGCGGAAAATTCAATTCCAGAATGCGCAGGCTGTCGCGCGCGAGGTCGTCCATTTTTAATTCGTGATAGGCGCGTGCCATCAGCGTCAGCGCATCCGCTACCGTGGGCGTGCGTGGATAATGTTCAACCACGTATTTAGCGCGATTGGCCGCAGCGACATACACGCCGTGGCGTAAATAATATTGCGCCGATTCGAATTCATGTTGCGCCAGCAAGTTGCGTAAAAAAATCATGCGCTGACGTGCGTCCGCCACGTATTTGCTGTCGGGATATTTTTTCAGCAGCTCCGCGAAGAAATCGTATGAACGTTTAGCTAGACCCGGATCCATGTGCGTAGGGTTTTTACCGCCCATTTTTTCAGCGCTGCTGGGGCCTTCCTGAAAGGTTGCCAAACCTTTGAGGTAATAGGCGTAGTCCACGCTCGGGTGCGTGGGGTGCAGCTTGATGAAGCGTTCCGCCGCCGCGACTGAAGAATCAACTTCACGCGATTTGTAATACGCGTAGGCGGTTTCGAGCTGCGCCTGCTGTGCGTAGCGGCCGAAGGGGAAGCGGGTTTCGAGTTTTTCAAAATATTTGACGGCGGTTTCATAGTCGCCGGCTTCCAACGCGTTCTTGGCTTCTTTATAAAAGTGTTCGGCGGTCCATTCGCTGGTTTCGTCTTTGTCTTTATCTGCGGGCGTGGACGAGCAGCCGGCGAGCAAAACGCAGCCGAGCGTGATAGCGAGCGTGCAGCGAGAAAGGAGTGACATGCGTGTGAAGAGATCCGTCAAGGTGAGCAAGGGGATGCGACAAATGCGGTAGAATTATACTCATCTTTAGTTACGAAGCCATGATCTATGTTGCCTGCCGAAGTTCACCAACAACACCAATCCGCGCGCGTGCCGTTTGAGCTGTCGGGTCGGCGGCTTGATCAGGTATTGAGCGTGCTGTTTCCCGATTATTCGCGTTCGCGCCTGCAACAGTGGTTGCTGCATGGCCACGTGCAGGTCGATGGCAGCGTGTGGCGTGCCAAGGACAAAGTTAAAGGCGGCGAGCAGATTGCACTCACCGCCGTAGTCGAACGGCAGGTTGCCGATGCGCC
This sequence comes from Gammaproteobacteria bacterium, assembly GCA_031363085.1. GTDB lineage: Bacteria > Pseudomonadota > Gammaproteobacteria > SG8-11 > SG8-11 > UBA6921. Next base: position 1,679 of record JANLTU010000015.1, on the reverse strand, counting down.
CGAAGATTTACCGTTGGAGGTGGTGCACGCCGACGCGCATCTGATCGTCGTGAACAAACCGGCCGGCCTCGTAGTGCACCCGGCGGCCGGCAATCGCGCCGGCACTCTGCTCAACGCCTTGCTGCATTACGCGCCGGAGCTGGCGCAACTGCCGCGCGCCGGCATTGTGCATCGGCTCGACAAAGACACCACCGGCTTGTTGGTGGTCGCGCGCACACTGGAAGCGCAAACCAAGTTGACCACGCAACTGCAAGCGCGCAGCGTCTCGCGCGAGTACGAGGCACTGGTGCTTGGTGTTGTCGTTTCCGGCGGCACCGTGGACGCGCCGCTGGGACGCCATCCGGTCGAGCGCAAGCACATGGCGGTGCGCGCGGGTGGGCGCGAGGCGATCACCCACTATCGCGTGGTGGAACATTTTCGCGCGCACACGCATTTGCGCGTGCAGCTTGAAACCGGCCGCACCCACCAGATTCGCGTGCACTTGGCGCACATTCATTTTCCGATCATCGGTGATCAAACCTACGGCGGGCGCGTGCGTTTGCCGTCGCGTTCTTCACCTGAGTTCATCGCCGCGCTGCGGCAGTTCCCGCGCCAGGCGTTGCACGCCTCGCGCCTATCGCTCGATCATCCCGCGACCGGCGAGCGTCTGCAATGGCGCGCGCCGCTGCCGCACGACATGCAAGACCTGCTTGCAGCCATGCGCGACGACGCCCTCGCATCCACAGAAGAATAAATGTCATGACGCCTCCCCCGTGGATCACACCCGACTGGCCCGCGCCGCCCTCGGTGCGGGCATTGAGCACCACGCGCCACGGGGGGCACAGCGCCGTGCCGTATGCGAGTTTTAATTTTTCGGATTATGTCGGCGATGCGCCCGCAGCGGTGGCACGCAATCGCGCGCAATTGCGTGCGCAGGCCGGCTTGCCGGCGGCGCCGCACTGGTTGCGACAAGTGCACGGTACGCGTGTGCTTGAGCTTGACAATTTAACAGCCACAACCGCCGTGCCACCGGAAGCGGACGCCGCCGTCACTAGCGCACGCGGCGTGGTGTGCGCGGTACAAACCGCCGATTGCTTGCCGGTCTTATTATGTGACGCCGCCGGCAGGCGCGTCGGCGCGGTACATGCCGGCTGGCGCGGGCTGGCGCACGGCGTGATCGAAGCGGCGCTGGGGCGCTGGGAGACACCGGCCGGGCAGATGCTCGCTTGGCTTGGCCCGGCCATCGGCGCCACTGCTTTTGAGGTCGGCGACGAAGTGCGCGACGCGTTCGTGAGTGATGCGCCCGAGGCGAGTGCTTGCTTTCGTGCGCACACACTTGGCAAGTGGCAGGCGGATATCTATGCGCTTGCACGGCTACGGTTACAACGCGCCGGCGTCACCCAGGTGTATGGCGGTAGGGGGTGCACAGTCACCGACGCGCAAGGTTTTTTTTCCTATCGCCGCGATAAAGTGACCGGGCGTATGGCAACGTTGATTTGGCTGGAATGACGATCACTATTTACAAAAGGTTGGAATGCTAAACATTGAGCATTAAACATTGAAGGAGCACAGGAAGTGCGACGACCCCCGAGTAGCCGTAGGAGCCGGGGGTTTTGTCGGAGTCCGCGCGTGAGCGCGGGTGTAGACAAAACACAAGGCAACCGACACGGCGTAGAGTCATTTGTGGAAGTCATGACGCG
>JANLTU010000254.1:0-3331 GCA_031363085.1 Gammaproteobacteria bacterium | reverse complement strand
ATCGGGCGCCACCTGGATGAAGGTTTCGTAGTAGTTCATAAATGCTCAGAAATACCTGCGATTAGTGAAACTCATTTCCCCTTGGACGATTTCTTACGCAGTGCGCCTGCCGCGCCGACGAAGTCGCGCGCCTCTTGCGCCAACGCGATCCATCGTTCCTGCTGGCCGGCGAAGGCCACCCACTCTTTCATCAAGCGGCCATGGCCAGGATCGAAATACTCTGCGCCCGCCGTCGCGACCAACTCCGCGACGCGATCTTTGGGCAGTTTGACGACGAACTTTCCTTTGACCAGCATCGCGAACACCTTGTCTTGGCTTTTCAAGCTCACGGAACCAAAGCGCCCGCCGAGCGTGATATTTTTGTCGGCAGCAAACGCTTTGACAATAGATTGGAAATTCGCGTCGAGGTCGGGGGCAGGTGAAGCGGGCTTGGCTTTACTTTTTGTCGGCGATTTTTGCATCGTTATTCTCCTATTGAGATTCGTTTTGCTAAACCGGATCGTTACAGCTCGGCGGCCTGTCGCACCAGAAACTCACGCATCGCCGGGTCTGCGCATAACCCGAGCGCGCGCTCGTATGCGACCCGGGCTTCCGGCGCGCGCTGCAGACGCTTGAGCAAATGCGCCGCCAACGCCCAGTAAGGTTGATAGCTGTGGATCGTCTCGGCGGGAAGAGCTGCCAGCGCCGCCCACCCCGCTACCGCACCCTGCGCTTCGCCGATGGCAGCAGCGCGGGCGATCTGCGCGCCGGTGGTGGGCGCCAGCTTCACTAACCCGTCATAGAGCGTGGCGACGCATGCCCAGTCGGTGGTCCCGGCGACGGCGCGGCGCGCGTGCGCCGATTGAATCGCCGCTTCGAGTTGAAAGCGGCCGACCTGCCCGCTGCGCTGGGCGGTGTGTAGCAGTTTCTCGGCGGCTTCGATCTGCGGCCACGACCAACGTGTCACATCTTGTTCCGACAGCGGAACATACGCGCCATCCGCAGCGCGGCGCGCATCCCGACGTGCTTCGCAATGCTGCATCAACGCCAACAGTCCCTGGACTTCCGGTTTCGCGGGCAACAACGCCAATAGCAAGCGCCCCAGCTCGACAGCCTCGGCGGCAAGCCCCTTATGCAAATTGTCGCTACCCGCCACGTCGTCCCAGCCGCTGCCGTAGGCGGCGTACACCGTTTCCAGCACCGCGTCGAGGCGCGGCAGCAATTCGCGCGCCTCGGGAATTTCGAAGCCGATGCCGGCATCGCGGATTTTTCGTTTGGCGCGGCTGAGCCGCTGACCCATCGCCGCCGGTTGCACTAGAAACGCCGACGCGATGCGCGCGAGATCCAGCCCCAGCACGGTTTGCAACATCAGCGGCGTGCGCGCGGCGATATCAATCGCCGGGTGGGCGCAGATGAACATCAGTTTGAGGCGTTCGTCGGGGAACGCCGTGCCAAGGCTCGTCAATTCCTGCGCCTCGGCAGCGATCACGAGCAAATCCGCTGCGGCATCCGTTTGCACCCGTGCGTGGCGGGCTGCGTCGATCAGGCGGTGACGCGCCACCGTCAGCAACCACGCCTCGGGTTTGTCCGGCACGCCGCTGCGCGGCCAGGTTTCCAGCGCCGCATGAAACGCATCGGCGAGCGCATCCTCCGCCGCCGCCAAATCGCGTGTGCGTGCGGCGAGAAACGCCAGCAACCGGCTACGAGAAGCGCGCGCCGCCACCTCGACGCTGCGGCGCGCGATCAAGTCCGCAGTCATCCGCCCGGCTCGGGGAGTATCGGCCGCACCTCGATCACGCGGCCGGGCTGGCGCGGAAAGCGTGCGGCCCACTCCAGTGCGGCATCCAGGTCCGGCACATCAATGATAAAAAATCCGCCGAGCTGCTCTTTAATGTCTGCATACGGCCCGTCTTGCACCAGCCGCTGCTCGTTGCGGTAGCGTACCGTGGTCGCGGTCTCCGGCGGCTGCAAACCCGCGCCGCCGATGAATACGCCAGACTCCTTGATCGCTTTGATGTAGTGGCCCACGTCCGACCAAAATGCGTCACGCTTTTTGGCGTCGGGATCATTGCGTACCGCAAAACATTCCGGGGTTTCAAAACTCATAATTACGTATTGCATCGCTCGTCATCCTCGCCAGGGTTATGAGCAGGAACATTCCCGCTCACTCCAATGACGGGGCAGCACGTTGGGTTTTGACAGGGGCTGTGCAATATTTTTTCACTGTCGAACCCACCTCATTTCACCGCGATATAAATTTCAACTTTATCGCCGCCGTGGTACTCCTCGAAATCCGTGCTGTACGCGCGCTGGTATTTGGATTCGGCCGAAAAATATTTCCAAATCTGTCCCCAAGTTTCGAAAACCGCCTGCGGCATCAGACCGGTGGCGGTGAACACTAAATATTTTCCAGCCGGAATTGTCACGGTGCGCATTCCCTTCGGAGTCGAACCGGCCTGCGTAACCGCAACACTTGCGATCAGCGTATAGAGCCCGGTGTGATCGCTCTCGTAATCCATGTAGATGCCCAGCGGCACACCCGCTGGTTTTTTGCCTGGGATACTGCCGGGAATATTCTCTTGCAAGAAGCGCTGCCACAGACCGGCGATCTGCCCCGTCGCCGGGTTCATTTCCCGTGCGTTATCGGTCCTGACTTCGATACCGATGGCAGTAAACGCGTCACGTGTGATGAGTTTTGGTTCGAAAGACATTTTTAAACTCCGAGAAATTGTAAGCGCCTATACCTGTATGTTAATTGTTCCGCGCAAAGCCCGCCGCCCGCAGCGCGGCGGTATCGTGGATCTGGCGGATGCGCGTGATTTTGCCATGAGCCACGGTGAAGTGCTCGGCGATGCGCAGTGTGCTGAGCGCGTCGACGTCCATGTCGTAGAGCAACATGGCTTCGTCGCCTTTTTCAAATTCGGCGAGCAGCGTCGCGCGCTTGACCATCCCGCCGAAACCGATCACCGCCTGGGCAAACGCCTCCGTCGTGAGGTAAGTATTGATGGGCACCTCGACTTTTAGATTGGGGGCAAGCAAGCGCACCGCCGCGTCGAAATTTTTACTGGTCCAACCGTCGTGGTAGGCGCGCACCACGATCAGCGCCGTGCTGTTAGTTTTCATAATGTGTGCACTCCTTTCCCATTCAGCGCTGAATGCGCGCGGAAAATTGTACCAACCCAGCACGGCCGTAACCACCTAGGCGGGAGCGTGTGTAGCGAGCTAATAATCTGTCCGGAGCTGTAGCACGTCATGTGTCCGGTTTCATGATTCACCCTGGAGGTGAGCCATGAGAAGGACGGAAGTGTTACAGGAGATTCGGAAGATGAGGTTCAACGAGGCGTACGCAGGC
>JANLTU010000253.1:0-8485 GCA_031363085.1 Gammaproteobacteria bacterium | reverse complement strand
TTCGGTGTCCCGGCGACACAACTGAAAGTGGCCAGCTTCGGTGCTCACGTGCCGGTTGGCGATCCACACCGCTGGGACGAAAATCGGCGTGTGGAGTTGTTGTACGCCGACGACTACCTGTTAAGCGCGCGCTAGTCGTTGTGAAATCTGACTTGGCTGCCGCATCGGCAGCCAAGTTTTGGTCGTTAAACCTAGAAACCGCAGTTGACCACTCCAAGGCAGAAGCAAGTGTATGAAACAGTTGAAGTTTAAGGTTCGAGTAGACGTCACCCGCAGGGTGAGGCCCGCTACGGCGCGCGGAGCACGCCCCGTTGGGCGCATGGCGGCGTTGCAACTCGCCCCCTCCCCGCGCAAAGTCAGCGCGGTGGGGGATCATCGGAATAGCCCGGCTATTCCTCGCTCGTTGCGCCTTGCCCTGCACCCAACGGAGCGCACTCCACACGCAGTTCAACTGCCGTTTCTAGCGATTATCGCGAAAAGTTTTCGTGCGAGGTGTGCGGTGGCCGAGACCTTGGTGTGCTGGAAGTGCGGGGCGTCGTTGGCGACCTTGTTGCTGCCGTTCGGGCGTGCCGAGGTGTGTCCGGCGTGCAATGCCGACGTGCGCGTGTGCCGTATGTGCGGGTTCTTCGATCCGACGCGCAGCAAACAATGCCGCGAGACTGTGGTAGATGAAGTGCGTGACAAGGAGCGCTCGAACTTCTGCGGCTATTTCAAGCCTAAGCCGGGTGCGCACCGCGCCGGCGACGACGCGGCGGCGCGCGCACGTGAACAACTGGAAAAATTATTCGGCGGGAAGTAAACGACCAATGTTTAATGGTGAATGTTTAATTCAAGCGTGCGCTGCGCGCACACCGAAATTAAACATTCAGCATTCAACATTTCTGTGTATAAAAACTGGGGACGCTGTGCGTATTTACCTCAAATTAAGCTGGTACTTCAAACTGCATTGGCAACGCTATGCGGCGGCCATGGCGGCGTTGTTTGTGGTCGCCGCGTTGTTGTTGCTGCCGCCGTGGCTGACCGGTCGTGTGGTGGATGCGGTTGCGCAGCACACGCTCACGTCGGCGCAACTGTCGGGTTATGCGCTGGCGCTGGTGGTGGTGGCGCTGGTGGTGTACCTGTTGCGCTACGCGTGGCGGCTACTGCTGTTCGGTGCATCGTTTCGCTTGGCGGCGCTGCTGCGTCAACGCATCTACCAGCATCTGATGCTGATGGCGCCGGCGTTTTTTCAGCGTCATAACACCGGCGACCTGATGGCGCGCGCCACCAACGACGTGACCGCCGTGGAACAAACCGCCGGTGAGGGGGTGTTGTCATTATTCGACGGCGTGGTCACCGGGGCGTTGGTGTTGATCATGTTGTTCGTCGCGCTGAGCTGGAAACTCACCTTGCTGGCGCTGCTGCCGTTTCCGGTGATGGCGTATTACATGTGGCGCTACGGTCGCGAAATGCACGCCGCGTTCGCGCAGGCGCAGGCGCGCTTCTCCGAGTTGAATGAAAAAACCCAGGAGGGCATCGGCAATATTCGTCTGGTGAAAGCCTTCGGTTACGAGGCGCGCCAGCATGCGGTGTTTGTGCAGGCCACCGAGCGCGCGGCGCAGGCCAATTTACGCGTCGCGCGTGTCGATTCAAAATATCGACCGACCGCCTTTTTGACCGTCAGCAGCTCGTTTTTTCTCAGCATCGCCGGTGGCGCAGGGTTGATTCAGCGCGGCGAACTGACGGTCGGCGAACTCACCAGCTTCATCATGTATCTCGGCTATTTAACCTGGCCGATGTTTGCGGTTGGCTGGGTGCTCAACATCGTCGAACGCGGCAGCGCCGCTTATCAGCGCATCGAGCAACTGCTGCACACGCCGCCGGAAATTGCCGACACCGGCACGCGCGCCGCGCTCGGCACGTCACGCATCGAGCTTGACATTAAAAGCTTCACCTATCCGGGTGGACGCGGCGCGGCGCTCAAGGACATCCATGTCACGGTTGAGGCCGGCCACACGCTGGGCATCGTCGGCCACACCGGCGCTGGCAAGAGCACGCTGCTGCATTTGCTGCAACGCCTGTATGAAGGCGACGGTGCGCAAGTGCGCGTGGGTGGATTTTTAGTGCGCGACTACAGCTTGAGCGCGCTACGCGGCAGCATTGCACTGGTACCGCAGGAGGCGTTTTTGTTTTCCACGACGGTGGCCGACAACATTGCGCTGGGCAAACCGCAGGCGACGCCGGCGGACATTCGCCACGCGGCGCACCTCGCCTGCGTCGACGACGACATCCAGCGCTTTCCCGATCAGTATCAGACGCTGGTCGGCGAGCGCGGCATCACCTTGTCCGGTGGCCAGAAGCAACGCATCGCCATCGCACGCGCGCTGCTGCTCGACGCGCCGTTACTGGTGCTCGACGATGCGCTGTCGGCGGTCGACATGCGCACCGAACGCGCGATTCTTAATACTTTACGCAGCGCGCGGCGCGGGCGCACCACCTTGATCGTCAGTCACCGCCTGTCGGCGGTGGCCGAGGCGCAGCAGATCATCGTGCTCACGCACGGCAGCATCACGGAACACGGCACCCATCAGCAACTGATGCAGCAGGACGGCTGGTATGCGCAAATGTACCGCTATCAACAATTGGAGCGCAGCCTGGACATGGAGGAGGCCGATGAACCTGCCGTGCTGGTTTAAACCCCAACCGGGTGAGGTGCCGGCGGCTAGGGGCGGTGCATGACTGTTTCCACCACCCGCACCTTTTTGCGCCTGCTCAGTTATGCGCTCACCGACCGGCGTCTGGTGCGCAGCGCCGTGGCATTGCTGCTGATCGCCACCGCCGCCGACGTGTGCAGTCCGCTGCTGATCAAAATCTTCATCGACGATCACGTGCGTGTCGGCGCGTGGCAGGTCACGCCGCTGGTGTTGCTGGCCGGCGGTTACATTGGCCTGCAACTGCTCAACGCCGCCGCCAACTATGTGCAGGCTTTACAATTTTCCACGCTGGCGGTGCACGGCGTGCAGGCATTGCGCATCGCGGCGTTTGCGCGCGTGCTGCGCATGCCGCTGAGTTTTTTTGATCGCACTCCGGTCGGGGCGCTGGTGTCGCGGCTGACCAATGACACCGAATACGCACGCGAGATGTACGTCGACGTGCTCGGCACCTATATCCAGGGCATGGTGCGCATTGTTGGCATTTTCGTCGTGATGGCGTTGCTCGACTGGCACTTGATGCTGGTGTGCCTGCTGTTCATGCCGTTCATCGCGACGTTGATGGTGGTGTACCAGCGTCTGTCCACGCCGCGCTTTCAACGCGTGCGTAGCCTGCTCAGCGACATCAACGCGCGCATTTACGAATCGGTGCAAGGCATCAAGGTGATTCAGTTGCTGCATCAGGAGATGCGTTTCGCCAAGCGCTTCGCCGGCACCGCCGACGAACATCTCCACGCGCGCATGCATAACCTGAATCTCGACGCGATTTTGCTGCGGCCGCTGGTCGATTTGCTGCACATGTTCACGCTGGCCGGTTTGTTATACCTGTTCGGCTACCGCTCGTTCGACACGCCGGTGGCGGTGGGCGTGATTTACGTGTTCGTGAATTACCTGGCGCGCTTCGTGGAGCCCTTGATCGAAATGACCCACCGCCTGAGCCTGTTTCAGCAAGCTGTGGTGTCGGGGCAGCGCGTGTTCGACCTGATCGACGCGCCCGTTATGCAACACGCCGAGCATACGGCGGTGCACATCGGGCGCGGCGAGGTTACGTTGCGGGACGTGACTTTTAGCTATGACGGGCGGCGCGACGTGTTGAACAAGGTTTCGTTCCGCGTGCCGGCCGGAAGTTTCTACGCCATCGTCGGCCACACCGGCAGCGGCAAAAGCACCGTCGCGAATTTATTGCTGCGCTTCTACGCCGCCGGCAGCGGCGCGGTGTTAATCGACGGGCACGGAGTGGAAACCATCGGCAGCGAAGAGCTGCGCGATAAAGTCGGCATCGTGCAGCAAGACCCGGTGGTGTTCGGCGGCAGCATCGCCGACAACATCGCGCTTGGCCGCAACCTGGATCGCGCCACTGTCGAGAGCGCCGCACTTCGTGCCGGGTTGCACGACTTTATCGCCACATTGCCGCAGGGTTACGACACGCTGTTGGACGAACGCGGCGGTAATCTTTCCATCGGTCAGCGCCAGTTATTGTCATTAGCGCGCACGCTGGCGGGCACGCCTAAAATTCTCATCCTCGACGAAGCCACGGCGCACGTCGACAGCCGCACCGAAGCGCAGGTGCAGCGCGCGCTGGCGCAACTGCGCGGGCGCCTCACGCTGATCGTCATCGCGCACCGGCTGTCGACCATTCAGGCTGCCGACAGCATTCTGGTGCTGCACCACGGCACACTGGCGCAGCAGGGCACGCACACGCAGTTGCTGGCGCACGACGGCGTGTACCGGAATTTATATCAGTTGCAGGAGTTGGAGCAGCGCTCACAGGCGCTGGAGAGTGCGGCGACCTAAACCTGGCGTGATGTCAACACCGGCTACAATTTCATCTGCGTCGCGGTGTAGCTGCCGGTCTCACGCACTGCGGCGTGCAACAGCGCACGGAAGTCAGCGCCGAGCGACGCATTCACAGCGGGGATTTCGCGCAGTGCCGCACTCCAGCGCCGGACCTTGGGAAACGCTGCGTTCATGTGCAGCAACGGGTCGGCTCCCAGCGCATGGATGCGCGCCAGGATCGGCGCATAGGCAAAGTCCACCAGCGACAGCGACCTGCCATTGAAATACGGATCGGCGTCGACGACCCGTTCCAGCCATCCGCATTTGGCGCGCAACGCGGTGATGGCGGCGTCGAAATGCGGCGCGCTCTTTGCGTGCATAAAACCTTTGAGATCGTTCCACAATCCGGACGCGTATTCGATCCAGCCGCGATTGAACGCGCGGCGCAACGGGTCGCTGGGCATCAGCCCGCCGCCGCTAATTTCGTCCAGATATTCGTTGATCACCGCCGATTCGAAAATCACGGTGTGATCATCGACCCGCAACAGCGGCACCTTGCCCGACGGCGCCAGCGAGCGAAACCATTCCGGCGGTCTGCTGCGATTGATGTGCGTGACCTTGCAGGCAATGTTTTTATGCAGCACGGTGATGCGCGTGCGCTGCACGTAGGGACATAAGTCGAAGCCGATCAGTTCCAGTTCCATCGCGGTTTCACCTCAAACAAGCCACGTTCAGCATACCTGCCTGGGAAAGTAGGGGCGCACCTGCGTGTGCGCCTGAGGCCGGGCCGACAGACGGGTCGGCCGCTACTAATTGCGTATATGCCGCGCCTGACGTTTTGCACTGCTGTTGGTTTTGAGGTTATCGGCCGCAATGGGGCGGGACATGACAGGCAGGAATTTCGGGCTGCCGCGCGCGCCGCACTCGTGATAATCGCGCGTGAGGGTGTCAGTGGCGAGCGCCAACGGCACATCGAGCTGCGTGACCAGCGCGTCGTGCACGTATTCAAACAGCCGGTCCAGTGCAAGGCGATGAGTCTGGCCGGTGGTGGCGAATAACCAGTCGCTGAAGCGCATGAAGCGCGCGAACGGCGCGTCGCCCAGCAGCAGCGGCCGGCTATGCACGAAGCGGCCGGAGTTGCCGATCATGTCCCAATAGCGTGCGAAGCGGTTGATGCGTTGCAGCATGACAAAATCCATCGTGCTGGTGCTCAACACCGTGTAGGGCGGCTGCGGGTGGTACTTCATCGCAAACGTTTCGGTGTGGCGAATGATGGGCGTGCCGCGCAGGCGCTTCAAAATGCCGACTTGCACTTCGTGCGGATTGAGGTCCACCAGCCGGTCGAAGCCGCGCGCAAAACTTTCCAGTGTCTCGCCCGGTAAGCCGGCGATCAAATCCGCGTGGATGTGCGCGTGCGTGCGGGTGCGCAGCCAGCGCAGGTTTGCTTCGGTCTGGGTGTCGTTTTGTTTGCGGCTGATCAGTGCTTGCACCTGCGGGTCGAAGCTCTGAATGCCGATTTCAAATTGTAAAGACCCGGGAGGAAAGCGCGCGATGGCATCTTTGAGCGCGTCGGGCAGTGCATCCGGGATCATTTCAAAATGCACAAATAAACCATCCACCATGCGTTCCAGAAAAAATTCCAGGATGCGCTTGCTCACCTTGATGTTGAGATTGAAGGTGCGGTCGACGAATTTGAAATGGCGTGCGCCGCGTTGATACAGCGCCTCCATCTCGGCGAGAAACGCATCCAGCGCAAACGGCCACGCGGTTTTGTCCAGCGATGACAGACAGAATTCGCATTTGAACGGGCAGCCGCGCGACGCTTCCACATAGATCAAGCGATTTTTTAAGTCCTCATCGCTGTAGTCACGATACGGCAGCGTCAAGCTGTCCAGCGGCGGCATGCTGGCGTTGATGACTTTTTGCAGCGGGCGTGGGCCGTGCAGCAATTGCGCGCACAAGCGTGGAAATTCCAGATCGGCCGGTCCGGTGATCAGATAATCGGCCTGCTGCACGATCATCTGCTGGCCCCATTCGTAACTGACTTCAGGGCCGCCGACGACCACCACGATGTCGGGCCGCACCTGTTTGAGTAGCGCGACCACTTCAGTGCTGGCTTGAATATTCCAAATGTAAACACCCAGCGCAATGATCTTGGGCTGGTGCGCCAGCAGGCGCTCGACGATGTCGATGGGGCGATGTTCGAGCGTGAATTCGAGTAGCTGCGTGTGGGCGCGCAACTCCCCCAAATTCGCCAGCAGGTAACGCAGCCCCAGGTTGGCGTGGATGTACTGCGCGTTGATGGTGGTGAGCAGAATGGACGTCATGAGCGGTGCGCCGCGTGGTGAAAGTTACGCGCGCAATGATAACCGTTTGTGTGTCGCAGCGTGTACGCCCAGTCTCTTCCAACATGGTATGAGTCTGAGCACGGATGTTTGGGTCGACCATTCAGGCCATGGTGATCGACATGAACGAACAGCAATTGAACACAGTGGCGCAGTTACGCGCTTTTTTGAACGGTACGCAGGAGGTGCAATTTGAGCACAGTGGCGAGGACACCAAGCGCAACGCATTCATTAGCTCCGTGGTAAAGCGCCTGCGCTACCGCCGTCTCGCGCGGGCCGATAAAGGGGGGTGTTGCGCTATCTTGGACACACCGTCGGCTACTCACGACAACACCTGACACGTCGGGTGTGTCGCGCTTTGCGTGGCGAGGTTCTTACCAAGCGCTATACCGCGCCCGAGGCCGGTTTTGCCCGCACCTTCCTGCTGGAGAAGTTACGCGTGGAGTTCACTAAATCCCGGCCCCGGCGCAGCAATGACAATGGCTTGGCCGAAACCAAGAACGGCGCCATCGTGCGCAAACACTTTGGTTACAGCCATATTCCGCAGCATTTCGCCCACGCGGTCAACGCGTTCTGCCACGAATTCCTCAACCCCTACGTCAACTTCCACCGCCCCTGTTTCTTTTCTGAAATTAAACGAGGCCAGAACGACACTCTTCCAATCCATCCACCGTCGATCCAAGCATGCCGCTTAACTCCGACCCTCCGAGCCCCTCGCTCAGACTCATACCTCAATTGGAATTGACTCGCCCCGCATGGACATGAACTTATGGGGTGAAAGTCCCCTGTCGGAAGGATTCATCGGTGTTGATTAAAGACCAGTGGGTACGTTTCCCCCTCGCTTCAACAACCGCCGAGTGCGAACCCGCATGCAAAGCACGTCCTCGCGAAGGCGAGGATGGGTAGTGAGGGTCGGAGTGATGTCGACTCTTGCTCCGATTATGCCGCAACTTCGTCCGGGAGTTGCCAGCCGGGGAACACCAAGACACCGGGATGGCATTTAAGTGCTGTGGCTAGAGCCTTTGCCCGTTCAACACCTAACCGAACACGGTCATTTTCTATGGCTGAGATGGTAGCTTGGGGAATTCCGGAAAGCTCAGCGAGCTGATTTTGACTCAAGTCCTGAAGCTCGCGGAGAATACGAACCGACTCACCAACCGAAACAGAAATGCGTTTTTTAGCAGGACGATATTCGTTCACTTTATGGTCTCCGATAGTCATGCGCCGTGATGGATGCAACCTGAAACAGAACGTGATCTGTATCAATGCGGTAAATCACGCGCCACTGAAGCCCAATTCTGGAAGAGCGATAACCGCGCCATTCGCCTGAAAGAGTTTCATCATGAAATCCTTTAATAAGGCGGAGCCCCGGTGGGCCAGATAGTGCTGCGATGTCTTTCCATTTCTCGTACCGTTTGAGAATGTCGTTCGGTATCGCTTTAACTTGTTTTTCGACCCGGCGGTGCTCTTCGATGCGCCACATACCATATTGTGGCTATATCTATTATGGTATGTCAACGGATGGAATAATTATGTGTAGCGAGCTAATAATCTGTCCGGAGCTGTAGCACGTCATGTGTCCGGTTTCATGATTCACCCTGGAGGTGAGCCATGAGAAGGACGGAAGTGTTACAGGAGATTCGGAAGATGAGGTTCAACGAGGCGTACGCAGGC
>JANLTU010000076.1:0-2859 GCA_031363085.1 Gammaproteobacteria bacterium | reverse complement strand
GGGGATGCTGCGGGTGCCGATTGTAAGGTTTACGTCGGTTTGGCGGTTTGAGTCGTAATAGAAATTGCCATTGATTCGCCATCCCACGCTAATCTCCGTATCGGTGCGCGGAATGAGGGTCGGGTGGCGAACGCCGATGCCAAACGAAAACCCTTTTCTCAATCCAGGATCGCGGGTATCGAAATCTGATTCAAAGAAGCGGGGTCCAAACGACCAATTGAATTTGATAACGGGCGCGATCTCAGTGTTCGGCACAAATACCGGCGCAGTGACACCGGAAGATGTGTGCTTCCAGTCCCAATACGTCACTCGCTGCGCGCCGTTTTGCTTGATGGTGTGAACGTCGACGGTGTAGTCCGCTTTATTCCAGGTCAACATTTCTGGCGTCTGCGACAAGATCATATAGCCGGTGAACGCCATCAACGGGAGAAAAATCTCCGGTGCGCCTCCAGTGAACCACAGCCCAATTCCGCTGAAGCTCGCCGCGTTGCCGTACTGCAGCGTGCGGTCAATCGTTGACTTGTCGGCCGGCCCCCAATGACCAATGAGTTCCTCCGCCACTGGAAAGTTGAACAAGCCTACAGACCCGAGCCCAGTGCTGTACGCGTGCACGTCGGTGAATCGCTGCGTGAGCTCTGCGGGCGGCAGCCTAAAGTCGTCATCGGATTTTGGAATCGATTTGAACGGTGTCGCGCAGCCGTGGGCGGCGAGCACGAGCATTGTTGCAGCGATCCTTCGGCACGCGAGATTCATATGGTCCCCCAAGTATCCATTGATACGATTTCAGTTGCTGTCAACACCCACTCGCGACGTGAGCGACGGGAGAGTTCTTTGTCTTCCATCTTCCCGAAGAAGGGCGGAATACGCTTCGCTATTCCACCCGACACGGGCTACGGTTCGTCAACAATGCAGTCATCATCATGAATTTGCCCATGCTCGTTCAATTTGTCGATTTTTTTCAAGAAGTATTCTTTTTCCTTGAGATTAACTTTGAGAGATTCAGGCACATTATTTTCATTCCGCAACCTTGCAAACTCCACTGCATCCTTTGTAACAAACTGCTTATTTTTCGACTTATCGATCAACCAATATTCAAGATCATTCGTATATCGATAGAAAGCGGTTTGCCTCCGCGCGCACTCATAACTGATCGCCTTTAATCGCAACGCCACAATAAAGTTGTCATCTGACTGGTAGTCAATCACCAAGTTTCCGATGACGGATTGCCCCGAGTGCATAATAGTTTTATCCAAACTATTGGCTGAAAAGTACGTATACCCGTCACCGAGACTATCTGTGTGGTCTGATATTGCCGGGCCCCCGAAAAACAGACTAACAACCAAGAACAACAGCACCATTCCAGCAAGCGAGAGCACCACACCACTGATTAGAGATTTAATACGCATTTGGTTACCAAATCGCGGCGCTATAAGTCATAGGCGCTCCATCGTAGTGGATCATGTAGTCAGTTCCCGGACCAATCATTGAGCTGCGGTATGCGGTTGCGGCGTTCCTGCCATAGTCACCTAGCGACCTCGCGTTATGCTGTTCGTAATCGTACGGCCCATCATATATCCAACCTCTTGAACTCAGGCGAACTTGGCCGTGAACCGCATAGTCATTGGCGCCGAGCACAATACCATCTCTACCGAAATTGAGGACTTCTAATCGAGTTGCATCCACTGTGATGGACTGTCCACCGCCATATCGATACCAAGCGATGGCCTCTGCATCCGTAAGATAAAGATCCAGCGCACCGGCAAGCAATTCGCCTATCTGTTCGTTATTTAGTTGCCTATAAAAGAGCGCATACATCCCGAATGGCATTCCGATAACCTGAGAATCATTGCCCGTACCGGATGAAGAACTTGAGCCCCCACCCATCTTCACGTCCGACGGCTCGGTCTCTTGGGTTTGAGGCCTCTCGCCGGGCGAATCTAATGGAATTCCATTCGGCGGTGTAGAAATATTGCCATGGTGTCTGCCAATATTTGTATACATGCCATGTTTCTGCATGGACGCTTTCCCTTCGCAACTTCCAGCATCACATAGGCCACTAGCCGCCAAGGACGCAAGGTAATAAACGACCAATCCTTCTGTTCCTGTTCCTGCGGCGACGGCGGCAAGCACGACGGCCACTGTAACCTTTACCAAACCGCGAATTAACATCGCGGGCTTCTTCAACCCATTCTTAGCCGCGTGGTATCTCTTGCTAATCCAGTTAAACCCACTGGGGTCAGTCATCGACAACGGGTTATTCAGCACATAGCTGTACCGGTTGTAATTCTGCAAATTCAGCGCCGACTGAATCGTCGGATCCGCCTGCATAAATCTCCCCAGGCTCGGGTCGTACACGCGCCCATTCATGTTGATCAGGCCGACGCCGTTCATCATTTCGTGGCCGGTGTAGCCGTGGTGGGTGACGTTCGGATCGCCGCTCAAGGTTTGCTGTTTGCCGAACGGGTCGTAGCGGAAGCGCGTGACCACCGCACCGGTGTCGCTGGTCACCGTGTCCACCGAGCCGAGGTGGTCTTTGTGCAGGTAGCGCGTGGTGCTGGTGACTACGCTGCCTGCGACTTTTACCGTGTACTGCGCGACCTGGCCCACGGGGGCATTGATGTAGTGCTGGTATTCGATGCTGCCGTCTTTTTTGAATTCCTTTTCGAAGTGCACGCCGGTGTCCCAGCGCGCGTCCAGATACTCGGTGGTTTCGCCGTTTTTCACTTGTACGATGCGCTGGTGTTCGGCGTCGTACGACAGGCTGACCACTTCGGTGCCCGAGGTGATGTAGGCGGGCATGTTGAAGCTGGTGTAGCGGCTGATGGTGCGGCCGCCGCCGTTGCCCAGGTTGCCGTTGGC
>JANLTU010000075.1:0-2846 GCA_031363085.1 Gammaproteobacteria bacterium | reverse complement strand
GGGGATGCTGCGGGTGCCGATTGTAAGGTTTACGTCGGTTTGGCGGTTTGAGTCGTAATAGAAATTGCCATTGATTCGCCATCCCACGCTAATCTCCGTATCGGTGCGCGGAATGAGGGTCGGGTGGCGAACGCCGATGCCCAACAAAAACCCGCTGTTCAATCCTGGATCGTTGGCCTCGAAGTCCGATTCAAAAAAGCGTGGGCCAAACGACAAATCAAATTTGAAAATCGGCGTGATGCCAATGTCAGGCGCAACCACTGGCACGATCCCGATGGCCGACGCAAACACCGGCGTGGTGACGCCGGAAGACGTGTGCTTCCAGTCCCAGGATAGCACTCGCTGCGCGCCGCTTTGCTTGATGGTGTGAACGTCGACGCTGTAGTCCGCTTTGTTCCACGTCAACTTCTCCGGCGTCTGCGTCAACATCATGTAACCGATGAACACGGTTGCAGGGAGAAAAATCTCCAGCACGCCACTCGATGCCCACAACGCGATTCCGCTGAAGTTCGCCGCTATGCCGTACTGCAACGTGCGGTTGACGGTTGGAACCGTTGATTTGTCGGGCGGCCCCCAATTGCTGATAAGTTCCTCCGCCACCGGAAACTTGAACACCGCTGCCGACGCGTGCTCCGCGCTGTATTGACGCACGTCGGTGAAGCGCTGCGTGAGTTCCGTCGGCGGTAGCCGGAAGTCGTCCTCGGATTTCGGAATCGATTTGAACGGCGTCACTGTCGTGCAGCCGTGGGCGGCGAGCACGAGTAATGTTGCAGCGATCCTTCGGCACGCGAGATTCATGCAATTCTCCAATATAGTTTCAGGCGCTGACCCTGTTCTTACTTAAGACACAGATATTCGAAGTTATATTCTCTCGTCTCTTTGATTTTTCCAGTACGACAATCAGGCGCAATGCCTTCGAAGCGCAGATCATCATCTAACTCAGATACAGTGATAATGAGGTCGGTGTAACCGACACGGTCCTCAGTCGCTACACGCCATCTGAATACGTAACCCTCTTTATCATTGCCGCTCGTACTGTTGGGATGGCCAATCTTGCTGCTATCAATCAAATGGGCTTGCGCGTAGTGATCAAGCGTTTCCATCGCCACGCGTTCGGCCACCCCTTGATTCCATGGCGAGAACCAAACCAATTTGACTCCCACGGCGATGATCGACAACAAAATAAACAGCCCGAGCCCACGCCAGAAAGTAAGCTTAAATATCATGGTATCCGTCCGAGATTGTCGAAAGTGCGAGTGCCGGTAAAATAGATCGTGTACGGAGTACCGCTACCGTGCAACGCCGAATTGATGCCAGTTAGTGCATTGCGCGGCGTTAGTCCATCGGACCATTTAATATCGTTGTTGTATAAATCCGGTTTTACGCCAAACCCTATATCTCTGACCTGAACGAGCGTAACGGTTCCGAAGACTGAAAAATCTCTTGGGTTGCCGTACTTTGAGAAAGTGAATAATTTCTCTCCGTTCATCCAGCCACTATCTGTAACGCCAGTGAAATCGATGGAATTCACATCGACATACATATTTGCTCCATTGCCATTACGGTAGTGATCGCGCGCTCCAAACCAATCGGGGCTTGCGTCGCTAGTAATCCGCCCGCTATCCGCAGACATACCGGATGTATCCACAACATTCCCGTTCTGATCGCAGCCACGACCTGCGCAGGGATCGGCTGAATTTCCCATCTTCACGTCCGACGGTTCGGTTGTTGTTGTTCTGGTCGGTTGCGGCTTCGGAGCAGGCATAGGACCTCCGCCAGCCACGGACCAATTGTCTTTGTTTCCGCCCGTGTAGAGACCTTGCTTCTGCAACTCCTGTTTGGGTTTACAGCTCCAGCCCAACTCACACGCTCCGCTCGCAGTGGCCGACAGTCCAAAGTCAAATAGCAGCACACCGCCAGAGAAGACCCAAGGATTACCAGTTGTCGGAAGACCTGGAGTTACAGTTGACGCAACCATCGCACCACCCTGCCACATCATATATGCACCAGCGACGACCTTCACCGCACCCCGTACCTTCATCCACCCCTTCTTGGCCCAATCCTGCTTCCAGAATTTCTTATACCCACTCGGATCGGTCGCGCTCAGCGGGTTGTTATCCACGTAGCTGTAGCGGTTGTAATTCTGCAAATCCAGCGGCTCCTGGATCGTCGGATCTCCCTGCATAAACCTTCCCAAACTCGGGTCATACACCCGCCCATTCATGTTGATGAGCCCCACGCCGTTCATCATCTCGTGGCCGGTGTAACCGTGATGGGTGACTTTGGGATCGCCGCTGACGGTCTGCTGTTTGCCGAACGGGTCGTAGCGGAAGCGCGTGACTACCGCGCCGGTTTCGTTGGTTACTACATTTACTGAGCCTAGGTGGTCTTTGTGTAAATAGCGGGTGGTGTTGGTGACCACCGCACCTGCGACCTTCACCGTGTACTGCGCCACCGCACCCCCGGGCGCGTTGATGTAGTGCTGGTATTCGATGCTGCCGTCTTTCTTGAATTCCTTTTCGAAGTGCACGCCGGTGTCCCAGCGCGCATCCAGATACTCGGTGGTTTCGCCGTTTTTCACTTGCACGATGCGCTGGTGTTCGGCGTCGTACGACAGGCTGACCACTTCGGTGCCCGAGGTGATGTAGGCGGGCATGTTGAAGCTGGTGTAACTGCTGATGGTGCGGCCGCCGCCGTTGAACAGGTTGCCGTTGGCGTCGTAGCTGTAGGTGGGATTCACGGCGCCGTTCACCGTGCCGGTGACCGCGGTGACGGCGTGCGGGCGGGGGCCGCCATAGGTGTAGCTGCCCACGTCGGACTTGAAGGTGATATTGCCCAGGCTGTCG
>JANLTU010000149.1:0-2802 GCA_031363085.1 Gammaproteobacteria bacterium | reverse complement strand
GCGCGTCGCCCAGCTCACACTCACCAAACATCGGTCGTGACCAGTCCAGCTCGTCCTTTGCAACCATCGCATCCAAACTCTCGTTCCGCCTCACATCATTACAAAGTAGTTATCAGATGAGATGTGATCAAGAGACAGGGCTAAGCCGGGGGTCATTTAACTACCGGGGTCGTGATACTCGTGCGCCTAACCCTCGCGTGCTGCGCACTCGCGGCGAGCTATATCGTCTACGATGCGCTGTGGTTTCACACGGCGCAACCCAAGCCCAGCTATTTGCTGCTCGATCACGAGCAACGTTTTTTGGCCGAGGTTGGCGCGCCGGATGACGAAATGGGTTATTGGCCGCTGCAGGAACTTCCGCCACGCGTGGTCGCTGCAACCTTGGCGCTGGAGGATCGGCGCTTCTGGAATCATCCCGGTGTTGACCCGCTAGCCATGGCGCGCGCACTGCAGCAAAACATAAGCGCGCAGACACGCGTCTCCGGCGCCTCGACGCTGGCGATGCAGGTGGCCCGTTTGTCCGATCCGCGTGTGCGTTCGTATCGCAATAAACTGCGCGAGACCTGGCGGGCATTGGCCATCACGCTGCGCGATGGTCGCGCCCAGGTGTTGCGTGATTATTTGCGCATGGTGCCGTATGGCAATCATATCCATGGGATTGCCTATGCAGCGCGACGTTACTTCGACAAACCGGTTGCGGATTTGAGTTGGGCCGAAGTTGCGCTGCTGACGGCGATTCCGCAATCGCCCACGCGCATGAATCCGTTTCACGAAGATGGGCGGCAGCGCGCGATAGCGCGCGGCGAGCGCATACTCGGCGCGCTGCATGGGCAGCAGGTCTTGACTGACGTCGAGTTTGAGCTTGCGAGCATGCAAATCCGCGCCTTGCGGATTCCGCGTCCGGCAGCGCGCCCGACACTTGCGTTGCACGCGCTTGAAAAGATCGCCGCGACGCTGGCCACAGCGCCGCCTCCGGTGGGCGCTGAACCGTACCGCATTGTGACAAGCCTGGATCTCGACCTGCAACGCCGCGTTGTGAATCATGCACAAGAAGAGTTGCTGCGTTGGGAGCCTCACGGCGCACACAACGCGGCGGTGATTGTTACCGAGCGCGCCAGCGGACGGGTACGCGCCTGGATGGGTTCGCTGAATTACTTTGATCGCGCCAATGCCGGTGCACTCGACTACGCGCGCGTTGCGCGTTCACCGGGCAGCGTGTTGAAGCCGTTTATTTACGCGCTGGCGCTTGAGCGCGGGGTATTGACGCCCGCCACGGTATTGGACGACTTGCACGCGGCGCGCGGTGGAATTGTTAATGTCGACCATCGCTACCTGGGCCCAATGTTGCCGCGCCAGGCGCTGGCGAATTCGCGCAATGTTCCGGCGGTTGAGCTGCTCAATACAGTGGGCGTGAACGAAGCCTACGAATTTTTGCGCAGGCTGCACTTACACGATGCCGCCGAACCCGCGACGCGTTATGGTTTAGGCTTGGCGCTGGGCGCGCTACCGATGAAACTTGAAGATCTCGTCGCGGCCTACAGTGCGTTAGCGAACGACGGTGTATGGCGGCCGTTGCAGTGGAGTGAAACCGATGCGCCGCCGCACGGTGAGCGCGTGTTGTCGCCGGAGGCCGCACGCATCGTTACCTCATATCTTGCCGATCCCAACGCGCGCCTGCCCAGTTTCGCGCGCATGGGCACACTGGAATATCCGTTTCCGGTCGCGCTAAAAACCGGCACCTCGCAGGGCGCGCGGGATGCCTGGACGCTGGCGTATTCACGTCGTTACGTGGTGGGCGTGTGGATGGGCGATCCCGACCAACGGCCGATGCATGCAGTCACCGGTGCGGCTGCGGTCGGTGCGCTTGTGCAGCGTATTTTGCTCGATCTACAGCGCGCCGAGAGCCAGGGCTTGACCGATATTGCATTCCCGCCGCCGGCAAACTATCAAGCGGCACGCATTTGCGCACTGACCGGAAAACGCGCGACACCGGCCTGCGATCCGGTGTTCGAAGAATGGTTTGCACCCGGTACCGCACCGGCCGAAGCCGACGCGGCATTCGTGCAAGTCAGCATCGACGTGCGTAGCGGAACGCGCGCGCATGCCGCCACACCACCCGCCTATCGCCGGCTGCGCAGCTTTGCAAAGCTACCCGCGCGCTATGCAGAATGGTCGGCCGGGATCGGCATCGCATCCACACCGCTCGATCCTTACGTCACGCGTGTTGCGGCCGCAACCGCAGGCAGCAACGACCCGCTGCAGGCGCGCATCATTGCACCGCGCGATGGCGAACATCTGTTGCGCGACCCGTCCGTTCCGCCCGAGCTCAGCACCATCGCGTTGCGTGTCGAAGTCAATCCACCGGTCGCGGAAGTGCTTTGGTACATCGATGGCCAACCCTACCAGCTCGCAGCCTACCCCTACACCTAAAAACGGCAGTTAATCTGCGGTCTCGTTTGCCAACAGGACCGGCGGCCCCGCTGTTGCGAGCATAAATTTCTCGAACGCACGGGCGAGGATGGCGCGTAGTCGTTGGGTATCCGTCAACTGCTCCGCAGTGGTTTTCAACACGCTCAAGAAGTCAGCGAGGCTGGTCAAAACAGCTTGTATGGTCGCCTGTTTGGCGTGCGTGCTGGTGATCGTCAGGCGCGTCTGTCCAGCGTGTTTGGTTTGTGTGGCGACGCCGTGCAGCAGCAGCGGTCGGCTGGAGATCGCTTCGAGGTGTTTATCCGGGTGCGCCAGCCGCACGAACAACGTCCACCCGTTATAGACGAGCGCGACCCTGCGTGCCATGAGTCGACA
>JANLTU010000108.1:0-10517 GCA_031363085.1 Gammaproteobacteria bacterium | reverse complement strand
GATATTGATGTCGGTGCTGGGCGTAGTGCTCGATGCTTGATACAAGGCATTCAATACACCGGAAACCTCTTTGGCTTCGAAGCCGGTTTGTGGCCAAGCGGCCATTGCGATGCGGGGTTTCAACACCCCGGCACTGATGGCCAGCCCGATCATGCTGCTGGCGGCGGTACCTTTTAAAAACGTTCTGCGTTTCATGTTCGTCACGTCATTTTCTCCTACACAAGCTATAGAAATGGCGTTCTATATTAAAGCGTATAGACCCACTCAACCACGGCGTCGATCTCTTTTTCCGTTAAAACATGAAAACGGCCAAAGGGCGGCATAATGGTATTTGCATTCTTTTTGGACGCATCCCAAATCTGGGCGCGCAGTTTTTCACGTTCCGGATAACGTGACTTCATATTGATCAGTTTTGGACCAACATTACCGGGGAGCACTGCGCCGGGGTAGTCGTGACATGCGAAGCAATTGCCCTTAGTGCGATTTTCCGCAATAGCCTTGCCTTCATCTGCCGCAGTCGCTTCAGCCGCTTTGGCTTGTGCTACTGCGAGACCACCCAACAACAGAACGGTGCCCGTTGTTTTCATTATCTGCATTACGGGGTTCCGCATTACTTCCTCCTGTCTAAAATTTTTAGAAGGTATTACTTCTGTTTTGTGCCGCTTGCAACGCGCACCACGAAAAATTCAACGAGCTCGACAAAATAAATCATCTGCTGCTTCTGCCATGTTGCCAATTCAAAGTTGCGCTGAGCTACCTTCGCCGAACCTCGTATACTATAGTTGAAAAAAAATGCATTACAAATTTTTTTAACAGTTAGTTATGCGGCTTTGCCATCGATAATTAATTTGAATTTGATGCGGCGGCTACACATGATCTCTGGTTGCAGTCGTGGGCAGGCTTTAGAGCCGAATTGAAGCGTTGATTACCAGTGCCGTCGTTTGGTTTATTTTGTTGTGCAGGGCGTAA
The DNA here is from genome assembly GCA_031363085.1 of Gammaproteobacteria bacterium. Classification (GTDB taxonomy): domain Bacteria; phylum Pseudomonadota; class Gammaproteobacteria; order SG8-11; family SG8-11; genus UBA6921. The sequence continues at coordinate 9,548 of JANLTU010000108.1, read as the reverse complement.
TTCATCTTGCAGAATTTTAAGTCGAGCTTCGATACGTGACTTCATATAAAAACTGGTATTAGGTTGCCGCAGTGCGGTTTGTAAATGTTCAACGGCTAAAGCGGTGCGCCCGAACAAGTAGTGGTATTCCGCCAGGGCTTCGTGCGCCTCACGCTGGTCGTTAAGATGTTCCGCCGAGCGTGCCAGCAATTGATAGTACACAGGGTTATCGCTTTCGAAGCGCCCTTGTCCTAGCAGTAAGGCATGCGCCGGTTGGGCAGACCCTGAATTAATAAGCAATTCGCCCATCTGTAGAGTAAGTGGTGTGTCGTGCGGATACAGTTGTAGTGCATGCCGAAGAATTTCCGTGGCTTGTTTGGTGTTGCCTGAATGTGTCTCGATTTGGGCTTGAGCTAGGAAGTACGGCACGCGTTCTTTATCGCGGCGCAGAAGCTCGACAATTTGTGCGCGCGCTGCCGCGTGCTCATTATTGTCAATTAATGCCAAAGTGTACGCATAACGTGCCGCAAGCTCGCTGCGGAATTTTCCGCTGACTAGGTTGCGTTCGTAAAACTTGGCGCGCTGCTCCGGTTTTTGGGTGTCGGCGAGATATTGCAAACGTGCACGCATCAACTGGTACTCGGCGCTGTCGGCAACTTGTTTGAATTGAAACTGCTCGGCGCGATTGCGTGAATCCGCGATTCGCGACAGCGTTACCGGGTGAGTACTCAAAAATTCCGGAGCACCACTCTCCACATACCGGCTGGCTTGTTGCAAGCGTTCGAAAAACGCCGGCATCGAACGTGGGTCAAAGCCCGCCTGCGACAATGTCTCTATTCCAATACGATCCGCCTCTTGCTCGTGTTGCCGCGAGAAACTCAACTGTGATTGGGCATTACCCGCGATACCCGCAGCAAGCAGCGCTTCGGCAGCTTGCGGGTTGCGTGCGCCGAGGATGATGGCGGCAATCAAGGCGGCGGCAGTCGGTACGCTCAGCTTGTTGGCGGCTTCGAATGAGCGCACTAAATGATGCTGCGTGACATGCGCAAGTTCATGCGAGAGCACGGAAGCAAGCTCGCTTTCCGATTCGCTGTTGAGGATCAATCCTGAATTAACACCGATATAACCACCGGGCCCGGCAAAGGCATTGATGCGCGGGTCGTCCACTATAAAAAATGAGAAATCGAAGGGATGGTAACCGGCGAATCCAACTAATAAATTGCCCAATGACGAGATGTAGTCTTCGATCAACGGATCATCGACGAGCTTTACATTCTGACGAATGTTGCGCATGAACGCATCGCCTAATTTCCGCTCTTCCACTGGAGACAGTGCTGATGCTGCGGTGCTCCCCATATCGGGCAAGCTGATACCGACTTGTGAGGTTTCACTGCACATTCCAGGTGTGGATAGTGCGATAAGAAAAAAGAGTGGGACGAAAACTCGACTGAGCATATATTTTAGGGTTGCCAAAGAAATCTTGCATGAAATCGCAGGAGTGCTTGAAACTGGCCCTCTGTTCTACCAAGAACAGATGACAAGGCAGGTGTGTATCGGTGCTCTTATAACTATGAGATTAGCCTACGTTTACAAAATGTAAAAAGATTGCACAGTGAAATTACCTAGAGCGATTTGTGTGATCAGAGTTCACAAGCGAGGGGAAATTCATTTGCCCAATCTTGCAATTGGCAAAAACATCGCATATAAGAGAACCATTGAATACTAATTCACAAAAATGTAATCTCACATCCACATAAGGAGACTTAAGACCATGGCAAATTTTGATCAAGAACTCGACGCAACCGGCCTGAACTGTCCGCTGCCGATTCTACGTGCGAAAAAAGCATTGGCAACCTTAGCTACAGGGCAGACCCTCCGTGTGGTCTCCACTGATCCTGGTTCAGTAAAAGACTTCGACGCGTTTGCCAAGCAAACCGGCAACACTTTGGTTGAGTCGCGTCAGGAAGCTGGAAAATATCTTTTCCTGATCAAGAAAAACGCTTAAGTAAATACATCGCCACGTCGCAGTACGCCGTTGCTTTAATCGAACAGAGGAGTTTCCATGGCTGACAAAAAGCTTTCTATCATCACCACTAAAGGTACGCTCGATTGGGCGTATCCTCCGTTCATTTTGGCCTCGACGGCTGCGGCGCTCGGCTATGAAACCAATATTTTCTTTACTTTTTACGGGCTGCAATTGCTACGCAAAGATTTAAATTTAAAAATCAGTCCGTTGGGTAATCCTGCCATGCCCATGCCGATGGGCATGCACAATTGGTTTCCGGTGTTGGGTACCGCATTGCCGGGCATGGAGGCCATCATGACGGCGATGATGAAAAGCAAAATGAAATCGAAGGGCGTGGCGAGCGTCGAAGAGCTGCGATCCCTCTGCGTGGAGGCCGAAGTCAAATTCGTGGGTTGTCAAATGACCATCGACTTATTCGACTGGAGTCCCAAAGACTTTATCGACGGGGTGGAATTGGGTGGGGCGGCGAGCTACTTCGCGTCGTCCGGCGGCTCAGATGTCACCCTGTTTATCTGAGCATCGTTGATGCAGCAAATTAAAAAAGCCGCGTGGATTGCCCCGCGGCTTTTTTTTCGTCCGCACAACTCACCTTGTATTTGGCCGGAAAGTTTCCTATTACTTCAGCAGTCGATACCAACATGGTATGCACGCGAAGTGCATGCCACACCGATGTCACAATTAAAGTCTCCACGCGAGACAGGAGGAGGATGTATGAAAGCAGTACCTCATTTTGCAATTCCGTTGTCTGCATTGCTCGTGGCTGCCTGTTGCACACCGTTAGTGGCTAATGCCACTAACGGTTATTTTGCGGATGGTTATGGCACTAAAAACAAAGGGCTCGCTGGCGGCGGCGTGGCCTTACCACAAGACGCGATGATCGCAGCCACTAACCCGGCTGGGATGGTGTTCGTCGGTGAACGCATGGATTTAGGTGTTGCGGTTTTTTCACCTGCTCCGCGTTCCTATTCAGCGACAGCGGGATTGGTGCCACCAAATAGTACTAATTGTGGGTTAGCCGGCTGCCCTTTTACGTTTGGTGCCGGTTCTGCACAGGCTATTGACAGCGATAACGATTATTTTTTGGTACCGCATTTTGCCTACAATTGGATGATCGGTACTGATGCCTCTGCCGGGATCACCGTGTATGGAAATGGTGGTATGAATACCGAATATAAGGGTGGTAATGCACAGCATGATGATGGTTCCGCTTTTCCAGGCCCAGGCCTCACAACAACCACCGCAGGCACGTTTGGCGCAGGCACCACCGGCGTGAACTTGGAACAATTATTCATTGCCGCTACCTATGCGCGGAAATTCAATCCCACCGCGTCCTGGGGTGTTAGTGCCATCTTGGCTTACCAGCGCTTTGAAGCCAAAGGCTTGGCCAACTTTGCAGGGTATTCCACTGACGGCGCTAACCTGTCCAATAACGGTACCGACACCTCCACCGGTTTTGGCTTGAAATTTGGCGTTCAAGCTGAAGCTGCATCGGGTTTAAATCTGGCGGCGTCATATCAAACAAAAATGAACATGAGCAAGTTTGATAAATACAAAGGGCTGTTTGCCGAACAAGGCGATTTTGATATTCCCGCCACGTGGACCGTGGGTTTGGCCTGGACTGTCCAACCCAAGAATGTGGTGACTTTTGATGTGCAGGAAATCATGTACAGCGACGTGGCCGCAATTGCCAACCCGATATCATACTTAGCTGGCTCCTCAAACAGTTGCGCGTCGAAAACGAACCCAGCACGTTGTCTGGGCGGTTCAGAAGGTGCCGGCTTTGGTTGGGGCGACATGACCATCTACAAGCTGGGCTATCAGTGGGAAGCCAGCACAGATTGGACATTACGGGCGGGTTATAGCCATGGCACCCAACCCATCCCCACTACCGAGGTTGTTTTTAATATTCTGGCGCCGGCAATAATTGAAGATCATGTTACCTTTGGCTTTACCAATATGATCAGTGCTACCAGCGAGTTGAATTTTCGTTTCATGTACGCGCTGGAAAATAGCCTAAGCGGGGCAAACACACTGAACCCTTCACAACAAGTCACACTCAAGATGAAGCAGTACGAGGCAGAACTTAGCTGGGGCTTGAAATTCTAAACCGCTTTCATGGTTCATCAGGGAAATTCAAAAGGGGCCTTGCGGCCCCTTTACTTTAATGGTGTGGGACGGGCTTATTTTCTGAACTGCTGGTGCGTTTGCCTCCAAGTTTAGGCGCGGCGTAGAATCGCCCGCACAATAAAAAAGGCGCGTGTGGTTCATGGCCAACTTCTTGGTTTTTCTTCCGTCCAGTTCTCTTTCACCCGACACGCCGTCGGTGTTTCAAATGGGGCTGTCGTGCGCGCGTCAATTGAAATCGCAACTACCCAGCAGCAGCGTGGAGCGCGACTGGGCCAGCGCAGCGGTGTTCGCGCGCATCAACACCTCCGGCGCCCCCATTGTCGTCGACCCGCACACCGGCAGTTGGCTGTTGGCCGTGGGTACTTGGTGCCATGCAGATGGCTACGCCAGCGGCGCGGAAGGCCGTTTGCTGCAACGTTATCTGGCTGTTGGCGCGCAGCGGTTGGGGTGCGAGTTGGAAGGTTTTTTTAATGTTGTGATCGGCGATGCACGCACCCGCGAGGTGTGCTTGATTACCGATGTGATCGGCAGTTGCCATGCGTTCATGCGCACCACTGCCGGCGGCATTGCGCTGGCTGGCTCGTCGTTGTTGTTGGCGGGACTGGGCAAGGTCGAGCTCGACCCGGTGGCCTGTCAGGAATTCGTGCGCGTTGGAGTGATGTACGAAGACCGTACTTTGTACCGCGAAGTGCGCAAACTGGGACCGGCCACGGTATTTAACTTTGCGCACGGCGCGCTGCAAACACAGCAACGTTATTGGAACATCGGTGAGCTGGCGCAGCGGCGTTTGAATGCGAACGAGGCCACGACAGCGTTGTGGGAGTCATCGCAGGTTGCGGTGCGGAAAATCGCAAGCGGCGGCCAACGCATCGTTTGCGATCTTACCGGTGGTTACGATTCGCGCGCGCTGGTGGCCGTGTTACTGGGAGCGGGAGTTGACTTTTCGACGACGGTATCGGGCGCACCCGACAGCGCTGACGTGCGTGTCTCGTGCGAATTGGCGCAGCTCACCGGCTTGCCGCATGAAGTGCAAGTGCCGGGCGAAGCGTTGGGTATCCAGCATCTCAACGATGCATTGACGCTGACCGACGGCGAGTACGATGTCGTCGAGTACGCGCGCATCCTGCAGACCCACCGTCGCCTGATGCAACGCTTCGATATCAGCTTGAACGGTTCGTTTGGCGAAGTGGCGCGTGGTTATTGGTGGGAGTTATTATTCCCGCACACTGGCGCACGCGCACCGCTGCACGCCGAGCTGCTGGCGCGCAAGCGCTTCGCAGCGACCGACACGGGCGCGGCGCTGTTTGCACCGGCGCTGCGCGTGAATCTCGTGGCACACTTCACTGGCGTCATCGCGCGACTCAATGCCGATTTATCGACGGCACCCAACACTCTGCAAATGGACCACACTTATCTGATGCTGCGCATGCAACGCTGGCAGGGACGCATCGCCAGTAGCACCGATCAACTCTGGCCGTGCGTGTCGCCGTTCCTGTTTCGTTCAGTGCTGGAAGTCATGCTCTGCGCTGCGCCGGGCGTGCGCAAACGCAGCCTGCTGGTGCGCAAGATGCTGGCGCAATTTCAGCCGAAACTGGCGCGCCATCCGCTTGAACACGGCTATCCCGCAACACCCGCGACCTTGGCTAATCTGCATCGGTTTTTGCCGTTGGTGACCTATTATGGCGGCAAAGTTCAGCAAAAAATCGCGCATAAGATGGGTTTGCATCGCGCGACGAACACGTCGCCTGTGACGCTGTCGACGCGCGCGGGACTCTGGGGCGAGACTGCGGTGAGCGAGATTTTAAATCCGACCACGATGCGGCTGGCGGAACTTCTGGATGGCCCGGCGCTCGCGAATTTTCTGGCGCGTTCACGCCAGCCGGCATTTTCGCAGGATGAACCCTGGTCACGACTTTTAAGTCTTGAGCTGGCGCTTCATCGGTTGAGCCAATGCAACTCAAGGGAGCGCGGCTGATGGCAACGACGCGGGCAGGGCGTCGTGGAAGATCGCTGCTTGCGGCGTTGTTGAACCTGGGCGTCTGCATGTCGATCACGGCAGCTTGTGCAAGCGAGGTGCGCGCACCCGATGCCAGCAGCGCCGAGCAGGCCAGCGTGATTTATGCGAATCCGACCAATTATCTGGCCGCGCTGGCCTTGCTGCGTGCCGGCGATACCTTGATGCTGGATCCGGGAATTTACGACGACCCGAAAGGCGTGCCTGGCTTGCCGATTTTTCATATGCACGGTGCGCCCGGTCGCCCCATCGTCATCACCGGGCCGGAACGTGGTGCGCATGCGGTGCTACGCGCGCGCGCCACGCATAACACCATCCGCTTTGACGACGCCAGTTACATCGTGATTCGCAATTTGGAGCTGGACGGGCGACACCTCGACGTCGACGGCGTGAAAGCCCAGGGTGTAGCGCACGACATCACCATCGAAAACCTGCTGATCCGCAATCATGACGCCGACCAGCAAGACGTCGCCATTTCCACCAAGGCCCCGGCGTGGAATTGGATCGTGCGCCGCAACGTGATCGCGGGCGCCGGTACCGGCATGTACTTCGGCAATTCGAACGGCAACGATCCGTTTATTGCCGGCGTGATCGAACATAACCTGATCCTCGACACCACCGGCTACAACATCGAAATCAAACACCAGAACGCGCGTCCCGACCTGCCGGGCTTGCCGCGCGAACCCGCCGCCACGATCATCCGCCACAATGTGTTCAGCAAAGCGCGCAACAGTTCCAGCGGCGATATGGCGCGCCCCAATGTCTTGGTCGGGCACTGGCCGTTAAAAGGCGTGGGCGTGGATGACGTTTATTTGATCTACGGCAATTTCTTTTACCAGAACGCCGCCGACGAATGCCTGTTTCAGGGTGAAGGAAATATCGCGCTGTACAACAATATTTTCGTCAACGACTTCGGCGACGGCGCGTGCATCCAGCCGCACAACGCCGTGCCGCGCCTGATCGACGTTTTTTACAACACGGTGCTTGCGAAAGGCACCGGCATTCGCGTGCGTGGCGGGGATGCAAGCCTTCGAAAAATGGTTGCCGCAAACGCGATCTTCGCCGACCAGCCGATCAGCGGCACAGCCGAAGTTCGCGACAATATCACCGACAGCCAGAAAGGCGCGCGCCGTTTTCTGGCCGAGCCGGCCGAGCCCTTGGGCCATTTAAGTGTGTTTCCGCAAGGCGACAAGCTGAGCGGCGAGCCACTGGATTTGCCGCTGCCCGCCCGTGCCCGCGACGCGTTGTTGGACTTTAACGGCAGCCCGCGCGACGGGCGAACTCGCGGCGCCTACACCGCCGGCAAAACCAATCCGGGTTGGTGGTTGGAGTTGAACATTAAACCCGCCGTCACAGCGACGGCGCCTTGAGGGAACGTGCCGTGTCGGAAACTCATCCGGGCGAACCCCGGCACTCTCACTTGTTGATCGGCATCAACACGTCTCTTCATCGCCGTCGTGCAGGCGGGCTTTATGTTGGTCGAATAATTTGAGGTTAGCGCGCAACAGGCGTGTCGCCTCGGCCGAGTCGTTGAGTAGGTAGGCTTGCAGTGCATCGACGTAGTTGCACACGTTCGCGTCCATGCGCACGCCGTCGGGCGGTGGGCGCCACGGGGCGAAGCGTCGCGCCAGCGCAAAGTCGCTGGCCATGAAGGCGGCGTTGAAGCCGGAAATGGCGCGCGTTTCGCTGACCCGTCCCCAATCAGATTTGTCCCCCAGGTACTCCGGCAGTGTCGGGTCGTAGGCCATGCGAAAACTCATCTCGATGCACTCGGCGGCTTTCTGGAATGCGGCGCGTGCTTCTTTCACAGCGGCGCGCGTCGACAGACTCTGGAACCAGAGGCCGTGCAGGTAGCGGGCGCGGCCCAAGCACATATAGTCGAGGTGCATGGAGGTGTAGGTGCCCTGATCGGCTGTTTCCCCGGTGTGTATCTCTTTCTGCCAATGGTCGATATTCTCTAGCGACATCTCAATCCACCAATCGGCACCTTCCCGGTCGGGGCCCAGACGTGGCGTAGCCATTTCTGTCACATCCTGCGCTGAAATTGAAATACGGTGTGAAACGCACTCACAGATAACCGCGCTGCCGCAAGGCGTCGCGGATGTGGAGCGCGCGCGCCACGTGCTCGGGATTTTCCGCCGAGGGCAGTTCGCGCATCAGCGTGATGATCGGGCTGTCGTAGGACGACAGTTCGTACTCCGTTCCCGGCGGCAGGGCGGACGCGACAGCGCTGTTGGCGAGATAGCTTAACCAGCCAATCGGGCACTTGATTTTCGCGTCCGGGATTTCGACTGTTTTCCAAAACTTATACGAAGTGACGAAGGCGTAATCCGGGTCGCAGTGTTCGATCACCAGCTTGAACAGCGCCGCCATATACGCGTAGTCATAAAAGGGCGCGTCGACCTGGGGCGGGAAGTCCATGACGACGCTGTTTGTTTCACCCATCGACGCCCCGGCGCTGATGCTGAGCCTGATTTTCCATGCAGTCTCCGGCACAGTGTTGCCATAGATGTTCAAAAAACCCTTCCAGCAGGTGGAGTCCAACGTGATATCGATATTGGCCGGATCCGGGTTGTCGTAGATGGTGTCTTCCGCCTTGATTTCGGGAAGGGTGAGAGCTTCAAAATCGCTTAGGTCGTCTTTGAAATCCTGGCCCGAGGCAGGATGCCCACCCCAGCCGAACCAGCGCGGATCGAAGGCTTGCAACTTCAATAACAACCCCTTGCTGAATTCCAGGTACTGCCGCGCCGTCAGCGGGATATTTTTCCAGCGTGCAATCAAGAAAATTTCTTCCATGGTCTGTGTCCTCGTCATTTGGGCGTGACCACCAGTTTAATGCCGTCAACGCCTTCCTTTTCAAGCAGCTCCGCCACCTGCGCCGCCTTCTGCTGCGTCGGCACATGCCATTCCACACTGTGGCCGGTTTGTTTCCCCACGGCGGCGTGGTCTCTTGCTTGGCCAAGCAATTTTTTAATCACCGACTTCTCCGCCCATTTCTCCCCCACCGGCGGCCATTTATCCCAATCCTTGGCATCGATCAACACCTTGCGCTGCGGGTCATAGCCGTCGAACTTGATCTTGCCCGAGGGCGTTCGGGCGGGCACCGCGTATTCCACATGGCGCGGCGCGCCTGTCACCTGCTGCTGGTAGGCCGAGCCTTTTCCCGGCGTGTGCGCCTGTGCCCACGTGCCCGGCCCGCCGTCGCTTTTGCCAAGCTGATACGACGCCCCTTTTGAGGCCGATGCGCTTGGCCGACCGGCTTTGCGCTGCAAATGGTGACCGGTGTCGATGTGGTCACGGACGCGCCGGTGAACCGCTGGGTCGAAGGCGCAGGCATTGTCGCGGGGCTGGCTCCCGGCGGCAAGGCGGCGCTGAAGATGCTGAAACGAACAGCGGAAAAGC
>JANLTU010000067.1:0-4888 GCA_031363085.1 Gammaproteobacteria bacterium | reverse complement strand
CCGTGGGGCGCACACCAGCTCGGCGAAAAAATAATCGCCGCGCTGTGCATGGCCGCAGCCGTGTATCTGGCGCTGCGCCCCGACCCGGTGTACGCGCAAACGCAGGTGTTTCAAATCGCACTCGCGGTCGTGTGTATTGGGCTGGGAGGTTGGGGTCTGTGGCAGCAACGAAACGCGAGGAATGCCTGACAGCACACGGGATAGGTTACGACGCAACCCCCGCCCTAGGAGCTCTGCTCGCGAACGTTACAAAGTTAGCACGACACGTTACTCTTCGCGCCGCTTGGTCAAACCGGACACCACCGCGACCAGCAACAGGCTGGCCACCCAGCCGAACAAAATTTCAGACCACACCAGCAGACGCGCACCGTGTTTTAAATCAAACACCAGCCACTCCTCGTACCAAATATTCTTGGGCGTTGAAATCAGCGGCGCCCAGCCGGTTTCTTGCTGCAAATCCACCAAAGGCAGGATCACATCCAGCGAATAGGCCAGCGGGCTAAAACCTGTGTACTCCTGCGGCAGCGATTCGCACAAATACCAGTTGCCAGCGCATTCCGCCGTGCACATTTGGTATTTGGGATTTTGAAACACCAGCGGATTGGACGGTGCAAACACGCCATCGAGCGCGGCGTACCAGTATATCCCCGCGCAAATCAACCACACGCCTAACATCCACATCACCAAGCGGAACGGACGATAACCATAGCCGGTGAACAGCCAGTACAACCGATGAGCGGTGCGGCAGGCGTGTCGATAAATCCATGCATCCGGCCTGTACCAATGTTGGGCGGCTTGCCCGATCAGATTGGCGCGGCGCAGCCGATGCTCGAACACGATGCCTACTTGCCGCGCGTCCTCGGCGTGACCCATATGACGCAACACGCGGATAAGTTGTTGCCAAGGCTGGGGCTTGAAGTTCGCGCCGTCTCCGTTGAGACCGGCGTGCGGTTTACTTTGCTTGTTCAACCAAGCGAGGCGTGCAACGGCGTCAATCGGCGCGTCTCCCAATAACTCCTCATACACAAATCCATGCAGGTCAAGACGCTCGCCCCACGCCTGCCCATCATCCGCCAGTGCGCGCACCTGCATTGAAGCCAGACTTACCCCGTTGACCGGGGATACAAGATCACGGAAAAAGAATATGCCCGCTACGTTTGCGCCATCACATGACAATGCATTGCCCTCTTTGCAGTCGAGCTTGGCACCGGTGCATTCCAAAACGCCGCTGATTTGCACAGCATGTAGACGAATTTTTCCGTTGGCGGTGAAGCTATTTTTACTACCGTCAGCGGCAAGGTGATCCCGTAAAAACACGTTGCCCTTGATTACCGCACCGTCACACGACAACGCATTGCCCTCATTACCGTCGATAACCTTGGCGTCGAGCATGGCACCGCTGCAATCCAAATTGCCGTTAACTTGCGCGCCCAGCAGGCGGACTTGGCCATTGGCGCTGAAACCGTCTCTCAATAACACGCTGCCCTTGATTACCGCCTCGTCACACACCAGTGCATCGCCGTCCTTGCCGTCAAGTTTGGCGCGCCTGAAACTCAAAGCGCCGCCGATTTGCGCACCCAGCAGGCAGACTTGGCCGAGGGCGGTGAAGCCGTCGCGCAGAAAAACACCACCATCGCAAATCATCCCGTCGGCTTTAAGCCCGTTTACGTGACTACCCGCCAGACTCAACAAGCCATAAATATGGCTGTGTAGTAGTTGGGGTTCGTCGCTAAAGTGGCAACAGTGCAGCGTCAGACTGCTGGGAACGTGGGCACCTTCCAAGTCCAGCACACCTTCCACCCATGCACCCTTTAGCTTCACACCATGTTCATGCACCGGGGCTTGCTTGTCTCCATCCAGAGCGAGAAAGCGCAGGAAGGCCGCGCGCACGGTGTTGTTGTCGGTCGCAGCTTCAGGACGCACTTCCGCGATCTTCGCGAACTCCCCCAGTCGGCAGGCCGCCAGCAGTTTCTGCTCCGCCGGGCTAAGCTGTTTAAAATCGGCCAGGGTGCGCCCGGCGGCTTTGACAATTTCAGTCATGCTGTGGCTCTCGAAAAAATGTGGATGACAGCGCCTGCCGGTTGGGCGCGTGCTTCGGCCACGTCGGGCGGGGCGTTGGGCGCGCGGGCTTCTTGACCAAGTCTCTGGGCGGCTTGGGCGAGGGCCAATGGTTGCTGGAGCTTACTGTTCTCGTCGCGCAGGCTACGCGACTCTGCTTCTTTGCTGCCCAGCAGTTGTGTTAACCGCAACACCGCATCCGCAAGCCTGGGGTCGTCTTTGCGAATTTGGTTAATGGTTTGGCTGAGAGTTTGCTGAATCATAACCTGAGCACTGCCCGAGACATTGCCAAGCTGGACCGACTGAGCGGATTTCACTGCAGGTGCTTGCTTGTTTTTTTGGGCGGGCTCGCCCGCCGCACTGACGTTGGCTGCGAGCAGCGTCACCGCACACAGCCGCCCGCTGTGCGTCATTATTGTTCCTGCCTGATGGTGACTTTCGCGCGGTCTTTGATATCCCCAACCTGTGCGCTTTGTGCGGTGTTTCCCGCGCGCTCCGGCGTGGGCGCGTCGGTTGCTGCGGCGCTGGTTTTTTTCTGCACGATCTCAACCTGCGCCTGATCCTGCACCGCACCGGTTGCCGCTTTTTGGCTATTTTCAGGCTACGCTGCGGCGTTTAGCGGGAACATCGTGACCGCAGCGGGCGCCACCGGATGCGGTGGTTTGACGTAGACGAATAACGTCCATCCCACCACTGCCGCCGCCGTCATCCACGCCAGCAGTCGTTGGTTTTTCTCGTCGCGCAGCCAGTTCAGTAGCATGGGTTGAGCTCAAGCCGAATCGAACGCCTGACAAAAGCATAGTCCCCGCCTTGGAGGTGTAATGTGAGAAATTCACCTCTTACCCGGCCGTGCGTGTGTCGCAGTGGGAGCGGCTTTCATCTGCGATGGTCGCGGCTGAAAGCCGTTCCCACCTGAAGCTGTTTAAGTGACGTGCGGATAAATGTTAATACGTGACGCCGCGCTCAACACGACTCAGGGCAGCGGCACGTCTTCGTAGACCGTCGCCAGCGGCACGGCAAGGTCCAGGCACTGCAGGCGCACGTCGCCGGTCGTGACTATTTGAGCCCGCCAGCCGTCCACGCGACGATGCAGCTCTGCTTCGACGCGGTTTTGCGAGAGCAACAGATATTCTTGCAAGCTGTCGATGCCGGTGTAGGCCAGCAGTTTTTCGCGGCGGTCGATCCGTTCGGTGGTTTCGGACAGAACCTCCACGATCAAGCACGGACGCGTACGATAATACGTGGCCCGGTCGTCCGGGTCGCAAGCCAGCAGCAGGTCGGGGTAATAGAAAGCCTCATCGCTCGCCACGCGCAGACGCACTTTCATATCCGACATGAACAGGCGGCACGGCGTGCCGCGCAAGTGCGGACGTAAGGCTGTGGCCAAATTAACGGCGATCAGGTTATGCCGGTCGCTGGTCCCGACCATCGCATAGACGTCGCCGCCGATGTACTCGTGGCGCACGTCACCGCCCTCTTCGCCGCGTAAATAATCTTCGACCGAAAGTTGCTGGGGTTTGGCTGGTACACCCATCGCTGCACCTCATGTTGTATGGCGATTGCAGCCACCATAACGCAGTGCCGGGGACGGAGCAAATCCGGCCGCAAAGCCCTGTGAAGCCGATAACCTTTGGTGGCATTCAGCCCCCGATTGGCGCTACCCTGCGCATCCTTTTAGCGAGTTACTTATGCTCAGTTACCGCCACGCTTTTCATGCCGGCAATTTTGCCGACGTCGTAAAACACGCCACCTTGACGCTGGCGTTGCAGGCGCTGCTGAAAAAAGACGCAGCGCTGTGTTATCTCGACACGCATGCCGGCTCCGGCGCCTACGACTTGCAGGGGGCGCCGGCGCGTAAAACCGGCGAAGCGCGCGACGGCATTCAACGCCTGTGGCAGCGCAGCGACATCCCGGAATCGCTGGCGCCTTATCTCGACATTGTGCGCGCGAGCAACACCGCACCCGAATTGCGTTACTACCCCGGCTCACCGCGCCTGGTGCACAGCATGTTGCGCAATCATGACCGCATGGTGTTGATGGAGCTGCACACCACGGAATATCCGCTGCTCAAGCAGGAGTTCGCCGCCGATGCACGCGTGGCGGCGCATCACGTCGACGGTTTTGCGGGCTTGAAAGCCTTCGTGCCGCCCAAGGAACGGCGCGGCCTGGCGCTGGTGGACCCCAGTTACGAAATCAAAACCGACTTTGACAACGCGGTGGCCGCGATCCATGCCGCTTACGAGCGCTGGGCTACGGGCACGTACCTGCTGTGGTATCCGGTACTGGAACGCGCGCTGGTCAATCGCCTCGAACGGCGCCTGCTTGAAACCGGCATCAAGAAAATTTTGCTGGCGGAATTGTGCGTGCGTGCGGATGACTCCACCACCGGCCTGAACGGCTGCGGCATGGTGGTGATCAACCCACCCTGGCAACTCGACGAGCAACTCAAGGCGCTGCTGCCGTGGTTATATCAAGTCCTGGCGCCCAAGGGCGCCGGCGGGCAGCGCGTCGAGTGGTTAGTGCGGGAATAGTTTGCGGGGTTTGCGCACCACAGCGGCCAACGCGTTCAGCAACGCTTGGATTTTCAGTAAAAATATTTCTTCGACCCAATACTAGATAAGCGGTCATTCATCATCGGTGTTTTTTGAATGCAATGTTTGAATTATGCGGCGCCGACAGGCGTCCGTTTGAGTTAAATGACCCCCGGCAAAGCCCTGTCTCTTGATCACAATTCATCATGCGCGAGTTTGCTCATTTGATAGCCCTCAAGTCGCTCCTGCAATCGAAACCATCCGTGCCATATCGTGTCCCATCCCGGACGCCCGGTGCG
>JANLTU010000063.1:0-23139 GCA_031363085.1 Gammaproteobacteria bacterium | reverse complement strand
CATAAGTTAACATTTATACTCGACGCTCCATAGTCAAAATCAACAATCAGGCGATTTAATCGGCGTTTCCCTAGCGCTACTTCAACCCCTCCCTGGTGCTACTGTCCAGCTCGTCATCCATGACTCGCGTTTGCGCCTCCTAAGCCCGCCGCTCACCCAACTGAGCTACGGGCGCGTTGAAGGCCAGCATTATGGGTAAACTACCGCACCCGGTCAAACCGTTGCTAATAGATCAAGTACATGTGGAGTTTTCGCAATTGGCGTCGTGCGCGTGTGCTCAAACGTGCGCAGCTAAATGACGACACCTGGCGCCGTGCGCTGGCGCGGGTGTCGTTGGCGCGTGGCTTTGGCGCCGACGAGTTGCGTCGCTTGCGCGAGCTAGTGATTTTATTCTTGCACGAGAAAACTATTGAGGCGGCCAGCACGGTGCGTCTGGATGATGACATGCGCCTGCTCATTGCGATTCAAGCCTGTGTGCCGATTTTGAATCTGGGTTTGGACTGTTACGCAGGTTGGCATGCGGTGATCGTGTATCCGCAACAATTTCGCCCGCAGCACGAATATGTGGACGACGCCGACGTCGTGCATGTCGATGATGATTTGAAAATGGGCGAGTCGTGGGAGCGCGGGCCCGTAATTCTGTCGTGGGAAGATGTGCAAAATTCCGGGGCGAACGACGGTTTTAATCTCGTCATTCACGAATTCGCGCACAAGCTTGACATGCTAGATGGCGCGGCCAACGGCGCACCGCCGCTGCACGCGAATATGAATCTTGCGCAGTGGTCACAGGTGTTTGCCGCAGCCTACGCCAACTTTTGCGCCCGGGTCGAGCGCGACGAGGCGACCGAGATCGATCCATATGCGTCGGCAAGTCCGGCAGAATTCTTTGCTGTGTTATCCGAAGCTTTTTTTGAGATTCCGCTGGTCGTGCGGCAGCGCTACCCGCAGGTGTATGCGCAGCTTGCTTTGTATTATCGGCAAGACCCGCTCGTTCGGCTGAGCAGTGACATTGCCAGCGACGCGTAGCATGTAAAAAACGCACAGTCTGCGCGCGCAATAATGCGGCGAGGAACGATGCCAAGACGCATATATTTTGCGTCGGGGGGTGGCACTACAACGCAGCGGCGGGGGCCGTGCTGCGCGCCCCCCACCTCAAGAATAATCGCCTTGTACGCTACTGCCTCAGGTAAGATGTAGGGTGTCATCGGTGCGCCTCACCATGGCACGCGCACCCACCCAACATGGAAGATAAGCGATGACAAGGAAACTGCTCTGCGGGTTAGGCGTACTGTTCACAGCCCTGATGTTGGCTTCTGCTTGTACAGCGGTCAGGCTGATTCAATCCACGAAAATCATTAAGCCTGAAATCAAATACGTCAGCTACGAAGTTGGTAACCCGACGCAAAAGAAAACGCCGGTCTATTTAAAATTTTCCGCGCACAATCCGAACGCAATCGGTCTTACCAATGTATTCGTAAGCTACGAGTTGTACGCCGAAAAAAAGCGCTTTCTCAAAGGTGACAACGTCGCCCTGACGCTGGCACCCAAGGGCGATACCGTCATTGTGGTTCCGGCCGAAATCATCTACGAAGACGTGGTCAAAGTTTTAGGCCCGTTGGCAGAAACGATCTTGCGCGGCAAGGACACGTTCCCGGTGGAGGTCGCGGTAAAAGTGTTTGGCACGCCCACCGTGTATAACGAAGTTGAGGCCGGCGCACTATTCGCGTTTGATTTTGCGACCACGCGCAGTGTGGATGTGCCGATTCCGCAAGACAAAGTCGAGCACGCCAAAGACAAGGCGCTGGAAGAATTGAAGAAGCTCAAAAAATTATTTTAATGCGGCGGTGAGGTGAGCGCTGCGCTCCAATCCCCAAGTGCTACTTGTAAACGCGGGCTGAATTGCACTTACACTATTCGGTGTGGGCCGATGTGGCCTGCCTACAGTGAAGGAGCAATTTTCATGGCGATGACATGCGCGGTGTTTATCGCAACCAGCCTGGACGGTTTCATCGCCCGCAGCAACGGCGCGCTGGATTGGCTGCCGGGTAGCGATGGCGAGGCCGCACCCGGCGACGAAGATTATGGGTTTCAAGATTTCTTTGCGTCGATAGACACGCTCGTGATCGGCCGCAACACTTATGCGTTGGCTGCGGCGTTCAAGGAATGGCCGTATCGCGGCAAGCAGGTGCTGGTGTTAAGCCATCGTTTTCCAAACGCACCGATCACGCTTGCTGAGGGTGTGGAAGGCACGTCGTTGGCGCCCGACCCACTGCTACGCCGGCTTGCAGCAGCGGGCGCTACGCGGGTGTATGTCGACGGCGGCATAACCATTCAAGGCTTTTTGCAGGCCAATTTAATACAAGAAATGACCATCACTCGAATCCCGAGTTCTGATCGGACAGGGGATACCGCTGTTCGGTCCGCTGGGTCATGACCTTCATTTACAGCATGTGTCGACACGCGCGTTCGCCAGCGGTTTTGTGCAAAGCACCTATCGCCGCGTGTGTGACGCGACGCTTGGGTCGTCGCCTGTTCAAGCATAAATGTCATGCCCTGTCCAAGGACGTAACCAGTCATGAAAAATAGTCTACTAACAACCTTGTTAATGTTTTCCGGCTTGACAGCGGGATGCGGAACTAGCGCCGCCCCGCAGATGGTCGGCACACTGGAGTGGGAGCGCGTGGAGCTTGTCGCCGACGCGGCGGAGCCGCTGGTGGAAATTTTTGTGCATGAAGGCGAGCATGTCAGCAAAGGGCAAGAAATACTGCGTCTCGATACGCGGCGTGCATCGGCGCAGTTGGAGCAGGCGCGCGGTGCGCGCAACCAGGCGGCAGCACGCCTCGCCGAACTTGCGCGCGGCACGCGTGCTGAACGCATTCTCGAAGCGAGTGCACGTCTCACCGGCGCGGATCAGGTGCTGGAAGTTCGCAGTCAAGAACTGGAGCGCGCGCAACAACTGTTGCAACAGAAACTGGCCAGCCCCGATGACGTGGATAAAGCGCGCGCCGCGCGCGACACAGCACGCGCCGAGCGCGATGCCACACACGCCAACCTCAACGCGTTACAGGCCGGCAACACTCAGGAACAAATCGAACAAGCCCGCCAAGCGGTGCTGCAGGCCGATGCGAATATTCGCGGGTTCGAAGTGAATCTTGAGCGTCTCAGCGTGCGTGCCCCCGGCGACGCACGCGTGGATGCCTTGCCGTTTCGAGTGGGTGAACGCCCGGCGCCGGGCAGTGTCGTTGCGGTGTTGCTCGAAGGCGCACATCCGTACGCACGCGTATATGTGCCGGAGCCACTGCGTGTGCGCGTGCATCCCGGCGACAACGCCCGGGTGTTTGTCGATGGCGTGGCCAGTGCCGTTAACGGCACAGTACGCATGGTGAGTCATGACCCGACGTTCACGCCTTACTACGCACTCACCGAGCATGATCGCGGACGCTTGAGTTTTGTCGCAAAAATCGATCTCGTCGACGGCGGGCAAGAGCTGCCGGGCGGCGTGCCGGTCACCGTGCTCATGCTTGAGAACGCCGCAACACCATGAGTACCGACATTGCGATTCGCACCCACAATCTCACGCGGCGCTTCGGTAACTTAGTCGCGGTGGATCGCGTGAATCTCACCGTACCGCGCGCGTACATCTACGGATTCCTCGGCCCGAACGGCTCGGGTAAATCCACCACCATCCGCATGTTGTGCGGACTGCTCAAACCCAGCGACGGTGAAGCCGAAGTGCTCGGTTTAAATATCCCGCGTGAAGCGGAAGCGCTGAAACGCAAAATTGGCTACATGACGCAGCGTTTTTCGTTGTATGAAGATTTAAGCGTCGGCGAAAATCTGGAGTTCATCGCCAAGGTGTATTCGCTTGCGCGTACGCAGCGACACCAACGTATTGCGCAGCAACTGGAATTGTTCGACCTCAAAGATCGCCGCCAACAGCGTGCCGGCACGCTCAGCGGCGGGCAGAAGCAGCGCCTCGCGCTGGCCGCCGCAACGCTGCACCAACCCGAGTTGTTGTTCCTGGACGAACCCACCAGCGCGGTCGATCCGCAGAGCCGCCGCGATTTTTGGGAGTTTCTGTTTCAGCTTGCCAACCACGGCACGACTATCCTGGTCTCGACACATTACATGGACGAAGCCGAGCGCTGCCATGCGCTGGCGATTCTGGATCGCGGCAGCATCGTCGCCGACGGCACGCCGAAAACCCTGGAAGCGAACATCAATGCGCATGTGATTGAAATCGAACCGGCCGACTTGAGCGTGGTGCGTGAAATTTTGATGCGTGTTCCACATGTGTTGAGCGTTACGCAACTGGGTGTACGTTTGCGCATCCTGGTCGACCGTGCGGTCGATGATCCGGCAGGATTCATCAAAGACGAATTGCGCGATTCCCAGCCAGACGCCGAAGTGACGCTGGCCCGCGCCAGCCTTGAAGATGTGTTTGTCGCCGCAACCCAACTGCGCAGCCGGGAACGTGCGGCATGAATTCGCTGCGCCGCATCTTCGCGATCCTGCAAAAAGAAATCCGCCAGCTCAGCCGCGACCGGCTGACGTTTGGCATGATCATCGGCATTCCGATGATCCAGATCGCGCTGTTTGGTTTTGCGATCAACACCGACGTGCGCCATTTGCGCGCGGCGGTCGCCGATGAATCCAACACCGAATTGTCGCGCACGCTCGCGGCTGACGCGCAGGCCACGCAGGTGGTCGACATCGTCGCGCACGTGCGCACGGCAATCGAACTCGAAGGCTTGCTGCGCGACGGCGACATTGACGTGGGTCTTTACATTCCGCCCGACTACCCGCGCCGTTTGCAACAACATGAGCGCAGTGCCGCGCAGTTGTTGGTCGACGGCTCCGATCCGATCATTCTGGGCGCGGCGCGCCAGTTGGCGAACCTCACGCAGCATTACGACAGCGAGCCGTCGCAACCACTGCGTGCCGCGCTATTTGAAATCCGCAATCACTATAATCCCGAGCGCCGTTCCGCCGTGAACGTGGTGCCCGCACTGATGGGCGTCATTCTCACCATGACCATGGTGTTGTTCACCGCCGTCGCCATCGTGCGTGAGCGCGAGCGTGGCAATCTTGAATTGCTGATTAACACGCCGGTAAAAACCGTTGAACTGATGCTCGGCAAAATCGTGCCGTATATTTTTATCGGACTTTTGCAGGTGACGTTGATCATTCTGCTGGGCATGCTGTTGTTCCGTGTGCCGGTCGCGGGCGCGCTGTCAAATGTCTACCTTGGCTCCCTGGCTTTGATTGCCGCGAACTTGAGTCTCGGTTTGCTGATTTCGACGCTCGCGCAAAGCCAATTCCAGGCGATGCAGATGACCTTCTTTTTCTTTCTGCCGTCGATATTGTTGTCGGGCTTCATGTTCCCGTTTGCCGGCATGCCCAAGGCCGCGCAATACATCGCCGAAGTGCTGCCGCTCACGCACTTCGTGCGCATCATCCGTGGCGTCATGCTGCGCGGGGCAGATTTGGTTCACATGCTCCCCGATCTGGGCGCGCTGCTCATCTTCACTGCGATCACCCTCACACTTGCGGTGCTGCGCTTTCACAAACGGTTGGATTGATTCCTGCGGACCACAAGGGCTCTTAGCAAGTTTGCTCAAGAGATCACCCGCTTGCTCCAGGACAATAGGCATCGTTGAGGAGAGTTGCGATGAATGAGGCGCGGACGACGGCTTACCGGGAGCGAATGAACCGGGTATTCGACTACATCAATATCCATTTGCACGACGCGTTGACGGTCGAGATGCTCAGTCAAGTCGCCCATTTTTCGAAACATCATTTCCATCGGCAGTTTTCCGCTTATACCGGGGTTAGCGTCTTTAAATTTATTCAGTTGCTGCGGTTAAGGCGCGCCTCGTATCAGCTCGCGTTTCGTAAAAACCAACGGATCATCGAGATTGCGTTGGACGCGGGCTTTGAAAATCCGGAGTCGTTTTCGCATGCGTTTAAAAAGACGTTTGGGCAAACGCCGTCGGAATTCAGAAACCAAGCGGAATGGAAACCTTGGCGCGAGAAATATCATTTTCTAAATACAGGAGCGCAACAGCATATGAAAACCGCTAAACACGACATGCAGGTCAAGATTGTAGAATTCAAAGAAACCAAGGTCGCGGTGTTGGAACATCGCGGGCCACCGGAGTTAATTCCCGCCTCGGTACAAACCTTTATCAAATGGCGTAAGGAAAACAAACTGCCGCCGAACGTTAGCGAGACTTATAACATCGCCTACGATGATCCGGCGACCACGGCGCCGGAAGAGTTTCGGTTTGATCTATGCGCGGCCATTCGTACGGACGTGCGGAAAAATGCCTACGGTGTGCTTGCGAAAGTGATTCCGGGTGGCCGCTGCGCCGTGCTGCGCCACGTTGGCTCGGATGAAAGTGTTGCGGAAAGTGCGCGCTACTTATACGCAACCTGGCTGCCGGAGAGCGGCGAAGAGCTGGGTGATTTTCCCTGCTTCCTGCATCGGGTAAGTTTTTTCCCGGATGTTCCCGAGCACGCGATGATCACTGATATCTACCTGCCGCTGGTATAAAGTCGCGGGGTTCCAGGCGTCGCGATCTGGAACCCTGTTCTTATGTTCGCAGCCACTGCAAAAATGCCGCGCCATGGGTTATTGTTGAGCGCGTCATGATGAATATCTTCGCTCTCTCGGGCAGTCTGCGAGCCGCCTCCAACAACACGGCGTTGCTGCGTGCAGTGGCGCGTTTGGCGCCGCCGGAGATGACCGTCGAATTGTTCCGTGAGCTGGGGGAGGTGCCGCCGTTTAATCCCGACATCGAGGCCACCGATCCGCCGATCATTGCGCGCCTGCGTGCACAACTGGTAGCCGCCGACGCGGTGATGATCGCAAGCCCGGAGTATGCCCATGGCGTGACCGGGGTATTGAAGAACGCACTTGACTGGATGGTGGGGTGCGAAGCCTTCGTCAATAAACCAGTGGTCTTGCTCAATGCCGCGCCGCGCGCAGTTCACGCGCACGCTGCGCTCAAGGAAATAATTAATGTCATGTCCGCCCACCTCCTCGAGGGTGCATCGATTAACGTGCCGCTGCTTGGCGCCGGCCTGGATACCGACGGAATCGTTGCGCATCCGGAAATTTCCAGCGCACTGCGTGCGGCGCTGCAGGTCATGCGCGCAGAGGTTCTTCGGCTGAAGTCAAAATCTTAGGGCGCACTTGCCATGGTCGTTGATCCGCCTTCCGCAGCCCACTTCATCGCTGGCTACACGCGCCTCCTTGCCGAGGTGCATCGTCAATCCGGCGACAAGCCGTATGCGCAACGACTCGAAATGCTGGCCGCCGCCCGCGAGTCCATAAATGCGAATCCAGCACTCATCGATGCAGTGGCAGCCTCGCTTTTGGCGAATGGCCAAGCCGTCGCGCCCGACGTGCTGCATGCAGTGCGGACGCTTCGATTCAAGCAATGGATTTTCCTGCGCGACACAAGGACTTATTCAGTGTTCCTCGAACCCGATGCGAACCACGCTTACGCTGTCCTTGGTCTAACTGATCGCATTCGAAACATCGTGGGTGGCGCAGCCATTGCCATTCAGGCGGGCGTCGTCGAGTATCGGGGTCGCTACGTCTGCGACGGCCTCATCGTGAACCCCATTTGGCTGGGCTCGAACCTGAAGCGGGAATTCAATGCCGCTCTGTCATATCTCAAGAAGCAGGGCAGATTCCTTGTTGTGTGCGCGCCTTCGCAAGCAACGCCTTCCAAGTAATTGGTTCGTGGAGGCGCCACCAAGCCGCTTGCTCGTCTGCAATCAGTTCCATGGATTAGGCTTGCACGAGAGTGCTACGATCAGTTTTTAATTTTACCAAGCAGTCAACATGATGGAACGGCATTTTGCATGGTGTGGTGTGTTGGCGCCGGTTGTTTTCATTTTGGCCCTGGTGATTTTTTCAGCGCAGCGCCCGGGTTTCAGCCAACTCACGAATGCGGTAAGCGAGCTCGACTTTGCCGAGGTTCCGTATAACAGTCCGGTTCGTGTTGCGTGAATAGACGAGCGTGTTATGGACTACCAGCTTGCCCAAGTGAACATCGCGCGCATGAAGGCGGATCTCGATGATCCCGTCATGTCGGGTTTCGTGCAGCGGCTGGATGAAATAAATGCACTGGCCGACAGCAGCGCGGGATTCGTATGGCGTTTCCAGGCCGACACCGGCAACGCCACCTATTTGCGACCGTTCGAGGACCAGCGCATCTTGCTCAACCTGTCGGTGTGGGCGACGCTGGAAGATTTAAAACACTATGTTTATGGCTCAAAACACCTTGAACTGCTGAGGTCGAAGACCGCATGGTTTACAAAATTGAGCGAGGCGCATCTGGCATTGTGGTGGATTCAAAAAGGCCACTTGCCGTCGGTCGGCGAGGCGCTTGAAAAACTCCGGCTCATCCAGCAGACCGGCACATCACCCGATGCGTTTTCGTTGGTGCAGTCTTACCCAAAACCCGGCTAGAGGCGTTCAGAAAATGTGGGCACCGAATAGCTGCGCGTTGGTGCCGAGAGATTCGCCATGATCGTTAGAGCCGAGATGTGAGAGAACATCGTCAAACCCATGAATTCCGCCACGACCTCAATCCTTGAAGCGCTTGGAATTTCCAGCGCCTCACTCGCCGCCCGTGGCCTGCGTGAGTATCGGGAAGCTGAGGGTCTTGAAGTGGCCGAGATCGGCGCGGACGGGCGACAGCACCTGTTGATTCCAGCCGCCGCGCGTGCGTGGTGGACGCTCAAGAGCGCGGCAGGCGCGGATCACATCACGCTGTTTATGGTCTCGGGCTTTCGCAGCATCGAGCGGCAAAAAGACATTATTCGCCGCAAACTGGATGCCGGAGCCGGCATCCAGGACATCCTAAAAGTTTGCGCGCCGCCGGGTTACAGTGAGCATCACACCGGCTGCGCTGTGGACCTTGCCACGCCCGGCAGTGCGTTGCTGGAAGTTTCGTTTGCGGTAACGCCGGCATTTCGTTGGTTGGCAAGCCGCGCGAATAGCTTCGGATTCTACTTGTCTTTTCCGCAAGAAAATTCTTGTGGTTACCAGTACGAGCCATGGCACTGGTGTTTCAGGGGTGCCTGACACCCGACACCGCATTCCAGCGAACCGGCAGAACCCGGCGCTGTTTAGTCGGTGTCTTAAACTCACAACGCACACCGTGCGCAAACTTCCGAGGAAACATGAACATTGGTATCGCAAGCACCGACGCAGACATTATGAATTGCTACTTGGTCATGCGTGAGTTGCGTCCGCATGTGGCGGAAGAGCAGTTTCTTGCACGCGTCCGGAGCCAAGAAAAATCCGGCTACCGCTTGGCGTTTGTGCAGGCGGCAGAAGGTTGCGTGGCGGTTGCCGGATTCAGGATTATAGAAAATCTGGCGTGGGGGCGGTTCCTGTACGTGGACGATCTGGCCACCTTGTCAACACATCGCTCCCACGGGCATGGACACCGTTTGCTTGCCTGGCTCAGAGCCCACGCCGCCCAAGAAGCTTGTTCCCAACTGCATCTGGATTCCGGAATGCATCGAACCGACGCGCACCGTTTTTATGATCGTGAAGGGATGACGCGGGCCGGGTATCATTTTTCAGAAAACGTCACGCCGCCGGAGTGATCGGACTTGACTTTAATTGTAGCCTTGCAATAAACGTCGCAGCGACACTTCGCGTAGGACCATCTATGCTTCATTGATGCGTGCAGGCGCCCTTGCGTTTTTGGCCGGAATTTTCGCGGTACAACAGTTCGCACAGTTGCCGGATTGGGGCTGGTGCGCGCTGTTAATACCGTTGGGCGTGATGGCGTGGAGCTGGCCCGCAGCACGCTTGCCCTTGTGGCTGGCGTGCGGATTTTTCTGGGCTTTGTTGCGCGCGCAGTGGATGCTGGCGCAGGGCGGTCTGGCGCCGGAACATGAAGGCGTGGATTTGATCGCCGAGGGCGCCATTGCCAGCTTGCCGACGCAGACCGAGCACGATGTGCGCTTCTTATTCGATGTACAAGCGCTGCAACTCAAGGAGCAAGCCCTGCCGCTTCCCGGCCGGGTGCGTTTGTCGTGGCGTACTACCAGCGCCGATGTGCGGGTCGGTGACCGCTGGCGCTTCACGCTGCGCTTGAAACGTCCGCATGGGTTTATGAATCCGGGCGGTTTCGATTTCGAAGGCTGGCTGTATCAGCAAGGCGTGCGTGCCACCGGCTATGTACGTGTGGCACGCGGCGCTGGCGATGCCGAACCGAGCGAGTCCGATGTGTCGCCCGGTTATGAGTTGTTGGAAAGTGCGCCGTTCGCGCGCCCGCTGGACCGCTGGCGTCAGGACTTGGCTGAAAAAATTTCGCAGGCTTTATATGAACAGCCGCATCAGGCCATCGTTGCGGCGCTCGCCATCGGTGTCACGCAGGACTTCAGCGAAGCGCAGTGGGAGGTGCTTAATCGCACCGGCACCACGCATATGATTTCGATTTCCGGGTTGCACATCGGCTTCATCGCCGGCGTGATGTTCTTTCTGACGCGCCGTGTCTGGGCGTGGTCGAGCAAGGCCACCTTGTGGTGGCCGGCGCCGAAAGCCGCCGCCGTGGTCGCGCTGCTCGCGGCCACCGTGTACGCGGCGCTGGCGGGATTTTCCGTGCCGACGCAGCGCTCGCTGGTGATGGTTGGCGTGGTGATGGCGGCGATCATCATGCAGCGCCGTATTCCCGCCAGTCGTGTCCTGGCGCTTTCGCTGCTCGCCGTGTTGCTGCTGGACCCGCTCGCGGTATTGCAAGCCGGTTTCTGGTTGTCGTTCGGCGCGGTCGCGGTGATTTTATTCGCGATGCACGCGCGTTGGGGCGAGCCGAACTGGTGGTGGAAGTGGGGGCGGGTGCAGTGGGTGGTGGCGCTGGGCATGCTGCCGCTGATGCTGGTGTTGTTTCAGCGCACCAGCATGATCGCACCCTTGACTAATCTCATCGCCGTGCCGTGGTTCAATATCGTGACGGTGCCGTTGACACTGGCCGGCGCACTCACGCTGTCGGTGGCGCAAGCGGTGGGCGAATTTTTTCTGCACTGGGCGCAGTGGTCGGTGGTGCCGGTGTGGTGGTTTCTGGAACGCGCCGCCGACACGACCTGGGCGCAGTGGACACAGCATGTGCCACACACCTGGACAGTGCTGGTCGGCAGCCTCGGCACGCTGTGGCTGTTGCTGCCACGCGGTGTGCCGGCACGGTGGCTTGGCGCCGTAGCACTGGCGCCGATGTTCCTGGTGCTGCCGCCAGCACCGCAGCCGGGCGAATTCTGGTTTACCTTGCTGGACATTGGGCAAGGGCTTTCTGCCGTGGTGCGCACCGCCAACCACGTGCTGATTTACGACACCGGGCCGAAGTTCTCCGAACACTTCGACACCGGCGAAGCGGTAGTGGTGCCGTACTTGCGTTATTTGGGCGTGCGCGATGTTGACATTATGATGTTAAGCCACAGCGACAGCGATCACATCGGCGGCGCGCGTTCGGTATTGCGCCAAACGAATGTAGCGGAAGTCAGCAGCAGCGTGCCGCTGCAACTTGCACCCGACGCGACGCCCTGCGCTACGCCGCGTGCGTGGCAGTGGGACGGCGTTGATTTCACGGTGTTGTATCCGCCGCCGGTCGAGTCCGGGCTGCGCCGCAAAAAAGACAACGATGTTTCCTGCGTATTGCGCGTGAGCAGCATCGGCGGCAGCGTGTTGTTGCCGGGCGATATCGAAATTCCGTCCGAGAAATTTCTGCTCGCCAATTCGGCCGCGTTGTTGCGCTCCGACATCGTAGTCGCGCCGCATCACGGCAGCAACACGTCTTCGTCAACGGAGTTTGTGAACAGCATCGCGCCGCGCTACGCTTTGTTTCCCGTAGGCTACCGCAACCGTTTTGGCTTCCCGAAAGCAAAGGTGGTACAGCGCTACCGCGATGTTGATGCGCGCCTGCTGGACAGCGCCACTGCCGGTGCGATCAGTTTTCAAATCGGAACGGCGGGTATTAGCGCGCCTGAGCTGTTTCGCAGCAGCGCGCAACGTTACTGGCATCGTGTTACGCCGCCATAATCATGCGCGCTCAATTCACGCCGCCTGCCGCCGATATGAATGCACCTGCAGATGCGCGGGAGTGGTTATTGCGTCAGCGGACTTTCCGCGCTCGGTTGAGTTTGTTACATTGTCGCAGTCTTGCGATCTAACCAAAGGGAATCACACTGTGTTTGAAATTATCCAAGCGGGCGGTTTTCTCATGCTGCCAATCATCTTGTGTTCGATCGCTTCAGTGGCGATCATTGTCGAACGGTTTTGGGCGTTGCAAACCAAGAAGATTATCCCCAAGCATTTGGTGGCGCAGATCTGGAACTGGCACAAAAAGAACGAGCTGACCGTCGACAGCCTGCGCGCACTGCGCGACGGTTCGCCGCTGGGTCGGGTGCTCGCGGCCGGTTTGGTGAATCGGCATAACAGCCGCACCGTTATGAAAGAGAGCATCGAAGACGCCGGGCGTCACGAGATTCATGACATGGAGCGCTTTCTGAATACACTGGGCACCATCGCGGCCATCGCACCGTTGCTCGGGCTACTGGGTTCGGTGGTAGGTTTGATGGAAGTATTTTCCACCATGACGTCACAGGGTGTCGGCAATCCGCAAGCGCTTGGCTCCGGCATTTCAAAAATCATGATCGCAACCGCAGCGGGGCTGGTGGTGGCGATTCCCGCGCTGATTTTCTATCGCCATTTTCAACGCCGCGTCGACGAGCTGGCGGTGTCGATGGAACAGGAGGCCATCAAGCTGGTGGAAGTGATGATGGGTGAGCGCGACCAGATGGACGCCAAGGAAGCCCGCGAGGCAAAGAAGTGAACCTGCGCCAGCGCCGCCGCGAGGAACCGGAAATCATCCTGATTCCGCTGATCGACATTTTGTTGATGCTGCTGATCTTCTTCATGTTGGCCACCACGTTTAAACACGCGGCGGAAATTTCCATCAACCTGCCGGAAGCCGCACAGAAAAAATTACCGGATCAGGAAGTCAAAACCATCGACGTGGCCATCGACGAGCACGGGCGTTTTTTTGTTGATCGTCAGGAGGTGGTCAACACCGAGCTTGGTACCGTCAAACGTGCGATGGAAAAAGTCATCGCAAGCCGTGATCGCAAGGAATTGATCGTGGTCATCAGTGCTGATGGCAAGACGCCGCACCAAGCGGTGGTGACCGCGATGGATGCCGCACGTCAGCTCGGATTGTTGCGCATCAGCATCGCGGCGCAACAGCCTAAATCGTCGCAGTAATGTCCTCAGCACAAGATCAATACCTCGCAGCGGCGGTATTCCGCCGCTTGCTGCGCTATATGCGCGTGTATTGGAAAACGCTCATCTTTGCCGTGCTGGGCATGGTGGTGGCAGCGGCCGGCGACACGGCGTTTGTTCTGCTCGTCAAGCCGATGCTGGATGGCATCTTCGTTAATAAAGATCCCGATGCGATTCGCTATATCCCTTTTATATTAGTCGCCGTGTTTTTGGTGCGTGGCGTGGGCGGCTTCATGGCCGACACCTACATAATGAAAGTCGGGCGCAACGTGATCCGCGATGTGCGCAAACAAATGTTCGACAAGCTGCTGGTGTTGCCGGCGTCGTATTACGACAACACGCCGTCGAGCCAGTTGATCTCCAAACTGATTTACGACACCGAGCAAATCTACAGCGCCTCGTCCAAGGCGATTTTAATTTTGATACGCGACAACCTGACCATCGTCGGTTTGCTGGGCGCAATGATTTACCACAACTGGCGCTTGTCGCTGCTGTTTTTATTGGTTGGGCCGGTGATTGCGTTGCTGGTGGTGGGTATCGGTAAGCGCTTGCGCCTGATCGGGCGCCGTATTCAAACCTCAATGGGGGATGTCACGCGCGTTGCGCATGAGGCCATCGACGGCCAGCGCGTGATTAAAACTTATGGCACGCAAAACTATGAACGCGAGCACTTCAGCATCGCGAACGAAATGGCCAGTCGCCAGCAAAAAAAAATGACCGTGACCGGCGCGCTGGCCGATCCGATCACGATGCTGATCGGTGCGCTGGCGTTTGCCGTCGTGTTGTACATCGTGACGCAACCTTCGATGCGTGACGAGATGACGGTAGGTACGTTTATGTCCTTCATGCTGGCCTTGATGGCACTGTTCTCGCCGATGAAACGCTTGACCCAAATCAACACCACCACGCAAAGCGGCATTGCTGCGGCACAGAGTATTTTTGAATTTCTCGACGTTGCGGAAGAGACCGACGGTGGTACGCAGGCACTGCAACGTGCACACGGCCACGTCGAGTTCCGCGATGTTTCGTTTGTGTATCAGGGCGGCGCGGCGGAAGTGTTGGAGCGCGTGTCGTTCGCGGTCGAGCCCGGCCAGACCCTCGCGATTGTCGGCAAATCAGGCAGTGGCAAGAGCACGCTGGTGAATTTATTGCCGCGTTTCTACGACGCCACGCGCGGCGTGATTTTATTGGATGGCATAGACATTGGCATGCTCAAGCTTCAGGATCTACGGCGCCAGTTTGCCTATGTGAGCCAGGACATTACCTTGTTCAACGATACCATCGCACAAAATATCGCATACGGGCACTTGGCCGAATCTGGGCTGGAGAGCGTGGCTGCCGCTGCGGACGCGGCGCATGCCACCGAATTCATTCGCCGCTTGCCGCAGGGTTTT
Organism: Gammaproteobacteria bacterium; assembly: GCA_031363085.1. GTDB lineage: Bacteria > Pseudomonadota > Gammaproteobacteria > SG8-11 > SG8-11 > UBA6921. The sequence goes on along the minus strand of JANLTU010000063.1, from coordinate 8,442 downwards.
GACACCATGGTGGGCGAGAACGGTGTCTTGCTGTCGGGCGGCCAGCGTCAACGCATTGCGATTGCGCGTGCCTTGCTGAAAAACGCGCCGCTGTTGATTCTCGACGAAGCGACCTCGGCGTTGGATTCGGAAGCCGAGCAGCACATCCAGGCGGCGCTGGATAACCTCACGTCGAATCGGACCACGTTGGTGATCGCGCATCGCCTGTCCACCATCGAGAAGGCGGACCGGATCGTGGTGCTGGACCACGGTCGTATCGTCGAGCACGGCACGCATCGCGAATTGTTAGCGCGCAACGGCGTGTACGCACAATTGCATCAGCGTCAATTTCAGCCGCAGCCTGCGGCCAGTATGTGAAACGCCTCGATTCTTACTGGGCGGATAAAAATCTCGTTGCTGTTCTGTTGTTACCGCTGGCGGGGCTGTTCGCCGGGTTGGCGGCCTTACGTCGGGCCGGATATCGAATCGGTGTATGGAAAGCAACGCGCTTGCCGGTGCCGGTGATTGTCGTGGGCAACATCACGGTCGGTGGCACCGGCAAGACACCTTTGACCCTGTGGCTGGTGCAGCGCTTGCGTGCCGCAGGTTTCAGTCCCGGGGTGATCAGTCGCGGCTACGGTGGCCGCGCAAGCGCATGGCCGCAACCGGTCACGGCCGACAGTGATCCAACACTTGTGGGTGATGAACCGGTTTTGATTGCGCAGCGCGCAGGATGCCCGGTGGCGGTCGCGCCGCAACGCGTGGCGGCGGCACGCCTGTTGTTGGCGCGCGCACACTGCGACGTGCTGATTTGCGACGACGGTTTGCAGCACTACGCGTTGGCGCGTGCGGTTGAAATCGCCGTCGTCGATGGCGTGCGCAAATTTGGCAACGGGTGGCGGCTACCGGCCGGACCGCTGCGCGAGTCGGTCGCGCGACTGCGCACGGTGGATTTCATCGTGATGCACGGCGCCGCCGGCGCGGCGGAGTTTGCAATGCGCTTGGAACTGGGCGGTGTCTGCAACCTACGTAACGCCACTCACGTGCGCGACTTGGCTACGTTTCGCGGCAGCAGCGTGCATGCGGTGGCGGGGATTGGTTATCCCGCGCGTTTTTTTGCGCAATTGCGCGCGGCGGGCATCGAGCTGGTTGAGCATGCGTTTCCCGACCACCATGTCTATACCCCCGGTGATTTAAATTTCGGCGATGATCGACCGGTACTGATGACCGAGAAAGACGCGGTAAAATGCCGCGCGTTCGCTGCCGCGCAGGTTTGGGCGGTGACCGCACACGCGCAGGTCGATGAACGTTTGGCTACACTGGTGATAGCGAAATTAAAACAGGTGAACATGCATGGATAGAAAATTACTCGATATTCTGGTGTGTCCGTTGTGCAAGGGCCCGCTGGTATTTTTGAAAGACCAGCAGGAATTAGTCTGCAAAGGGGATCGCTTGGCGTATCCGATTCGGGACGCCATTCCGGTGATGTTGGAGCAAGAAGCGCGCACCCTGGCTGCGGAAGAAGATCCCCATCGCGTTGATTCTACGCGGGGTGGGGAGAAGTGAAATGACCATACCCTTCACCGTGCTGATCCCGGCGCGTTACGGCGCGTCGCGGTTGCCCGGCAAACCGCTGCGCACCTTGGCGGGCAAGCCGCTGATACAGCATGTGCACGAACGTGCGCTGGAAAGCGGCGCGCGCCGGGTGGTGATCGCGACCGACGACGAGCGCATCAAAAATGTCTGCGAACACTTCGGTGCACAGGTCTGCATGACGGCGGCGCAGCATCCCTCCGGCACGGATCGACTCGCCGATGCGGCGCGGCAACTGCGACTTGATGCCGACGAAATCGTAGTGAATTTGCAAGGTGACGAACCGCTGATGCCGCCGCAACTGTTGACGCGCGTCGCGCATAATCTGCATGCGCGTGCCGATGCCCAGATGACGACGCTGTGCGTGGCGATTCGCCACGCTGCGGAATTATTTAGTCCGCATGCCGTCAAAGTGGTCATGGATGCGGCCGGTTACGCGCTGTATTTCAGCCGCGCGCCGATCCCGTGGCAGCGTGACGCGTTCGTGGCGCAACCAAAACAGTTGCCGTCGGGCACCGCCTATTTTCGTCACTTGGGGTTATATGCGCAGCGCGCGGGTTTTCTTGCGCAATTCGTCGCGTGGCCACCTGCGCCGTTGGAATGCGCAGAGTCGTTGGAGCAGTTGCGCGCATTGTGGAACGGCCAGCGCATTCACGTGGCCATAGTGGAACAGGCGCCACCCCCCGGCATCGATACGCCGGACGATCTGGAACAGGCGGAACAATCGCTACGCAATGGGCTAATTCATGGCTAAGGTCAAAGTACTGTTTGTATGCATGGGGAATATCTGTCGCTCACCGACAGCGGAAGGCGTGTTCGCACAACTGATCGAGCAGCAGGGCTTGACAGAATATGTGCACGCCGACTCCGCCGGCACCCACGCTTACCACGTCGGCAATCCACCCGATCCGCGTTCGCAGCAAACTGCGTTGCGGCGCGGCGTCGACATCAGCAATTTGCGCGCGCGCCGTTTTTCGGCAGACGATTTTTACGAATTCGATTACGTGCTGGCGATGGACTCGGAGAACTACCACAATCTCAGCGCCGCCTGCCCGCCGGAAGCGCGTTACAAACTGAAAATGTTTCTGGAGTTCGCACCACATCTGAACGAGCTCGACGTGCCCGATCCGTACTATGGCGGCGAGCTAGGTTTCGAGCGGGTGCTGGACTTGGTAGAAGCCGCGTCGGCAGGACTGGCCGAGCATCTCCGTAACACGCATCTGAACCGCTAGCGAATCAGCAGCGGGTCAATCCTGCCGCTCTCGCAGGCGTGCAACAAAAAAAGGACGGCACCGTGCCGTCCTTTTTTTGTTGCATTAACGAAACATTATTCTTTCGGCGCGACGCTCTCGCTGGGGCGTGACTCCGGCGCACTGCTGCTGGCAGGTGCGGGCGTGTGCATCGGTGCGGGTGTGACGTGAAACTCGGGCGCTGCCGACACTGACATTGGAGCCGAGTTGCTTTCGTGCGACTCCCCATTCGGGGCCGTGACTTGAGCACTGCCATTTGCTCCGTCACCCGCCGGCGGCATGCCGCGTGCGCGATTCTCGCCCTGTTGGCCTCGGCGACGTCCGCCGCGACGCCCCCGGCGTGATCCCTGCGGACGTTCGCCTTCGCGGCGTGGCAGGCGCGGGGTAGTGTCAGTTGCTCCCGCCATCGGTGTAGTTTCCGTCGCTGCGATGATCGGCGTCGGTGCCGACATGTCCGGTGCCGGCTCGACATATTCCGCGCGCGGCTCGATAGGCGCAGCGTTCACCGTTTCTACCGGCGCGACGTAGGCATTTGCCGGCGCTGGCGTGTTGGTATTGGGTGCGCGTTCGGGGCGGCGTTCGCCACCCGGACGTTCCGGACGCTGTTGACCATGTCGCCCGCGCGGGTTGTCGGGACGGCGCTCTTGCGGCCGGCCGCTGCGACCACTGCGGGGGGTGTTGCGGTTGTGCTGTGGGCGCGATTCACGTGCTGCTGCCGGTTTTGTTGTGCTGCTCGCTGTGGGTTGTTCCGGTTCTTTATGGGTTACCCCCGTGAGCGTTGCCCACAGACGTTTGATCAAGCCGCCCGATTCTTTAGTTGCCGCCGGCGCGGGCGGTGCTGGAGGCGGCGGTGCCGGCATGTTCGGTACCACGCCTTTGACAGCAGGTTCTTCGCGCGCGAGTTTGGGTTTGTCGACAATCTGCTGCAACGGTTCTTCAACCTTGGTGGCAAGCTTGTAGCTTGAGCCGGTGATATTTTCCGCTTCGCTGGCGCGCACGCGCTGGATGTCGTAATGCGGCGAATGGTACGACGCATTTGGAATCAGGATGACCGCGACTTTTTGGCGCTTTTCGATAGCATTGAGGATGGCGCGTTTTTCGTTCAGCAAAAAAGTGGCCACGTCGACCGGCAATTGCGCGATGATTTTGCCGGTGCCGTCTTTCATGGTTTCTTCTTCGATGATGCGCAAAATCGACAGCGCCATGGACTCCGCCGTGCGCACCGTGCCCTGGCCCTTGCAGCGCGGACACACGATCTGGCTGGCTTCGGCCAGACTGGGTCGCAAACGTTGGCGCGACAATTCCAGCAGACCAAAACGCGAAATGCGCCCGATCTGCACGCGTGCGCGATCCACCGCGAGCGCATCGCGGAAGCGGTTCTCGACTTCACGCTGGTTGCGCGGCGAGGTCATGTCGATGAAGTCCACCACCAGCAGCCCGCCCAAGTCGCGCAAGCGCAATTGGCGCGCGATTTCGTCGGCGGCTTCGAGGTTGGTATTCAGCGCGGTTTCTTCGATGTCACCGCCGCGCGTGGCTTGCGCCGAGTTCACGTCGACGCTGGTGAGCGCTTCGGTGCGGTCGATGACGATGGCGCCGCCCGAGGGCAAACGCACGTCGCGGCCGAACGCGGATTCGATCTGGCTTTCGATCTGATAGCGCGAGAACAGCGGCACGGTGTCTTGATACTGTTTGAGCTTGTGCAGGTTTTGCGGCATGACCATGCGCATGAAGCTGCACGCGTGCTCGTAGACTTCCGGCGAGTCGATGAGGATTTCGGCGATGTCTTTGCGCAGATAATCGCGGATCGCGCGGATGATGATGTTGCTTTCCTGGTAGATCAGGCACGGCGCGACACGCTCTTTGTTGGCGGTGTCGATGGCGGTCCACAAGTGCATGAGGTAGTCAAAGTCCCACTGCAATTCTTCGGTGCCTTTGCCCATGCCGGCAGTGCGGATGATCACGCCCATGTCTTCCGGCAGCGTCAGGCCGCTTAAGGCTTCGCGCGCATCGCTGCGTTCGTCGCCGGAAATCTTGCGCGACACGCCGCCGGCACCGGGGTTGTTTGGCATCAACACCAAATAGCGACCGGCAAGGCTGATGAACGTGGTCAGCGCTGCGCCTTTGTTGCCGCGCTCTTCTTTGTCGATTTGTACCAGCAGTTCCTGGCCTTCTTTGAGGACTTCGCGGATGTTGACGCGCCCGCCGCTGATGTCGACGTTGGGATTGAAATAAGTCGGCGAAATTTCTTTGAGCGGCAGAAAGCCGTGCCGTTCAGCGCCGTAGTCGACGAAGGCGGCTTCCAGACTGGGCTCAACCCGCGTGATGCGGCTTTTGTAGATGTTGGACTTTTTCTGTTCGCGTCCGGTAGTTTCGATATCGAGGTCGTAAAGCTTTTGGCCATCCACCAGTGCAACACGCAACTCTTCCGGCTGAGTCGCGTTGATCAGCATTCTCTTCATTTTTATTGTCTCTGTCAGCGTGCTCGACCGCGCGTCGTGCCGGGTGCGGGAGTGTCATGCTGGGGAACTTCAATCCGCACTGCGGCATTGGTTCGTAACCCGCAACACACTCAACCGTGCCCACAGGCAGTTCGCGGGAGCACACGCTTAAATTATTTATTCGTTAATATTCGATGCGAACGCAAGGCTGTTTGTCCGCACCCTGTTTGGTTGTTCGCGCCGGGTGGTTGCTTGAGGGGTATCTTGCGTCCTGAGCGCACATGCAATTTGCGCAACGTTCGCTTAAGATATCGGCTCGTTCACAATGACCCGCCGAACTGTTTCTTGCCGCACTCGAATGAATGCTAAAGCGCAAATTAAGAAACACCACTGCACTAAAAGTAACCTACTGATTCTAACATGAAAGAACAAACTGGCAAGGAAGCGCGCTCGGATCGACGCGCGGATGCGCCGCTGCTCGACGCACCAAAGGCGAGCGTGCAGATGCGCGTGGTGCGCGTGGGCGAAGCGGGGCAGCGCATCGACAATTTTTTGTTTACCGCGCTGAAGGGCGTGCCCAAGAGTCTCGTCTATCGCATTTTGCGCAGCGGCGAGGTGCGCGTGAACAGGGGGCGCGTGAAGCCGCCGTACCGTTTGCAGGCCGGCGACGTGTTGCGTATTCCGCCCTTGCGTCTGGCCGAACCGGATGCGCCGCAAGAAATTCCCGCACGCCGCTTGGCCGAGTTGCACGCGGCCGTGTTGCATGAAGATGCCGATCTGCTGGTGCTCGATAAGCCCTCGGGTTGGGCGGTGCACGGCGGCAGCGGTGTGCCGTACGGCGTGATCGAAGCCTTGCGCACGGCGCGCACCGATCTGCCTGATCTCGAATTAGTGCATCGCATTGATCGCGAAACCTCCGGCTGTTTGTTGCTGGCAAAAAATCGCAGCACGTTATTGGCACTGCACGAGCTGTTACGCAGCGGCGACATAGAGAAACGTTACCTGGCTTTGGTCAAAGGGCAGTGGCCGGCAAAGCTGCGGCGCGTGGATGTGGCGCTGCAAAAAAATATTCTGCAATCCGGAGAGCGCAAGGTGGCCGGTGGCGAGGAAGGCAAGGACTCGATCACGGATTTCAGCGTGCGCAGCCACTATAAAGGCGCAAGCTTGGTGGAAGCACGACTGCTCACCGGGCGTACCCATCAGGTGCGCGTGCATGCCCAGCACGTCGGCCATCCGCTGGCGGGTGACCCCAAATATGGAGATTCCGACTTCAACAAATATATGAAAAAACGCGGGCTGAAACGCCTGTTTTTACATGCGCAGTCGTTGCGCTTCCAGCTCCCCGGCAGCGGGCGCATGTTGAATTTACGCGCATCCTTGCCGCCGGAATTACAGCAGGTGCTGGAGACTATGGAGGCCATGTCATGACGCGGCGCTTCGATTTGCTGGTGTTTGATTGGGACGGCACCGTGATGGATTCCATCGAGCGCATCGTTGCGTCGCTGCGCGCTGCGTGCAACGACCTGGGCTGGGAGCCGCGCACCACTTTCGCATTGCGTGACGTGATTGGACTGGGCTTGCGCGAAGCGGCGCTGCGGCTCTATCCGCGCCTCGAAGCGGCCGATTATCAGCGCTTCGTCGAACGTTATCGCCACCATTTCATGGTCGCCGATCCCACACCCTCTGAACTCTTTCCTGGCGCCGCCGATACCTTGCACGAGTTGCGGCGGCAGGGTTATCTGCTGGCGGTGGCCACCGGCAAGGGGCGTCAGGGCTTGAATAAAGTGCTGCACGACACCGGCTTGACGGCGCTGTTTCACAGCACGCGCTGCGCCGACGAAACCACTTCCAAACCGCATCCGCAGATGTTGCTGGAGATCATGCAGGAGCTGGCCGTGCCGGCCGCCGCCACTTTGATGATCGGCGATACCGAATACGACATGGAAATGGCCAGCAACGCCGGGACGCACGCGCTGGCGGTCGACTACGGCGTGCATGACCGGGTGCGTCTCGCACGGCATGCGCCGCTGCATTGTTTAAGTGAGTTTCGCGAGTTGCTCGCGTGGTTGAATTAACCGGCGGCGTCGCTGCCGGTTTCGGGTAACATAATGATGATTGCCATCCCAGGAAGCTGCCATGTCTGACGAAAAAACTCCGCCTGAACAACTACAAACGCCGCAAGATCCGTGGACGGGTCCAGGCATGACAACAAAAAATAGCGAAGGCGAGGGATGGTCAGCGCCGCAAGCAGAGGTGCCGTCACCTGAGAAGGCAGCCGAGCCGGTCGTAGCCGAAGCCAAGAAAGATGGGTGGGAGCGTGAACTCATTACCCGCTTGGCGATCGACGCGCTGGTCGAACAACGCAAGGCGCGCCGTTGGGGCATCGTGTTCAAGTCGGCGATGCTGGTTTACCTGTTAGTTCTGCTGTTTGCGCTGCCGTTCGATTTCGGCGGTTCCAAAACCATCGGTAAACATACCGCGTTGATCGAATTGCAGGGCGTCATCGAAGACGGCGCACCGGCAGGCGCGGATAATATTATTCAAGGCTTGCGCGACGCGTTCGACGACCGCAACACCGCCGCCGTGATCTTGCGCATCAACAGTCCGGGCGGCAGTCCGGTGCAAGCCGGCTATATGAACGACGAGATCAACCGCCTGCGTGAGAAATACCCGAATATCCCGCTCTACGCGGTGATTACCGACATCTGCGCGTCGGGCGGTTACTACGTTGCGGTAGCGGCGGATGAGATTTATGCCGACAAAGCCAGCATCGTCGGCTCCATCGGCGTGCTGATGGACGGCTTCGGTTTCACCGAGGCGATGAAAAAAGTCGGCGTCGAACGCCGCCTGATCACGGCCGGCGAACACAAAGGCTTCCTCGATCCGTTCACGCCGCCCAAAGAAGAAGACATCATGCACGTGAAGGGTCTGTTGAAGACCATTCACAAGCAGTTCATCGACGTGGTCAAGGAAGGGCGCGGCGCGCGTTTGAAAGAAAATCCGGATCTGTTCAGCGGCTTGGTATGGACCGGTGAACAAAGTGTCGAGCTCGGCTTGGTCGATGGCTTGGGCAGTGCCGGTTATGTCGCGCGTGAAGTTATCGGCGAAGATAAAATCGTCGATTTCACGCCGCAACCGAATTACCTGAACCGCTTCGCCGAACGTCTGGGCGTGGCCATCGG
>JANLTU010000013.1:0-24606 GCA_031363085.1 Gammaproteobacteria bacterium | reverse complement strand
AATGTTCGACTGTGGCTTCGGTCCAGATAATTAAAGGGATGCCCCGCAAGCGTGCCACCAAAAGCGCGATAGCCGACCGCAACCCAAACTCCCCAGAGATGATGACATCGGGTTTAAAGCGCATTAGATCCCACGGTAACTTCGCCGGCACCGGTATGAATTCCACTTGCGACGTACCATTCTCTCTATGGATCGTCTTGTACCGGATATTCCACCCCTTCGAATAATGTAGGGGTAAATTCTCGCGCGCTGCCGGATCAGAAGCGACTGCGGGCATCGACACAAAAATTTTCAGTTCCCACGCCCGGCACTGTGCCAGCGCTGCAAAGATCGGATACCGATAAATCGGTATCCGATTGGTAAGGACCGCAAGCTTCATGATTTCACCGCAACTAGACTCACAAGCTGTTTCGTCACAAGAATTACGTCGAACAAACGCGCCCGCCGTACACACCACAGATGCAGCACGGCATAAATGAGAAACAGGATGGGCGCACCCCCGTGGGCGATCCATTGCTGCGCAATCAGGTAGACGACGGCGGGAATCAAAAGCCACGCCAGTTGCGTCGGCGTGCACAGGCGCAACGTAGGGAAACGCATCCGGAAGATCCACAGGTTCGCGACGCTGAAAAACACGAACCCTACCAATAGAGCCATCGGCACAGCGCGGCTCGCGTTGTCGATCAAAAAATAGAAGGTGCCGATTGACAGGCCAAGTGATACCGATTGCACCAGTGCGCTGTAGCCCGTCCGCCCCGATCCGTCGATGGCCTTAGACAGGATTTCGGTTGTGAAATAGATCGCAAACGCGGTAAACACCACCGGCAATATCGCACCCACCTGCGGGTAACCCGGTCCCAACCACAGCGCCATCAACGGCGCCGAGAACGAAGCAAAAAACAACACTCCAGGGACAAATGCCGTTAAACAGAAACCGAGCATTGGTCGCAGCAACTGCCCAAGCTCGTCGACACGATCACGCGACAGCAAGGCCGCCGCCGAAAATGTCCCCAGCAGTGGCGTTGTTACGAACGATACCAATTGCGTGCATAAACGAAATACAATTTCGAAGGTAGCCACACTCGCAAGATCGTAAGCGCGTGCGATCATTATTTTAAGCAACGGTTCGCGCGCGGCGATCATCAGGTTTGCGGCGTAAATACCACTGCCGTAAGCCATCATTTCCTTCACCTGCTGCCACGCCAGATACCCTGCACCAAAGCGCAAGAAACCAAAACACCTTACAGCATAGATGCGAAATGCAGCGAACACCGCCAAGTTGCAAAACACCGCGACGATACCAAGCGCGTAGATATCCGGCTGAATTGTCAACGCGAGCAACGTGCCGCCGAAATTTAGAAGCAACCACATCAGCAACACCGTCTGCGACACCGCGTGCAGTTGATGGCCTTCGATCACAGCCTGATAGGGAATCGCAATAAAACGTAATCCAAAACTCAAGGCCGTCACCCACAGCACAAACCGCGCTTCGTCATGTAACGCAGTACCAACACCCAATAAGTCGCGCACGATGAACGGCCCGAGCAAATACGTCAGGCACAACATTGCCGCCGTCAACGTTGCGAAGGTCAGCATCGCGACATTAAAGTAACGATTGATGCGCTCGTGATCATCAAAGTCGCGCGCGACGTAATAGACCAGTGCGTTCTTGAAACCGAAGTCCGTAAGTGTCATGACACTCACTACCAGCGTGCCGAAGGCCCACAGTCCGAACCGTTCCGTACCCAAAGCATGTAGCACAAACGGCGTAAGCACCAAATACAATGGGATCGCTAAACCCACACGCAACATTCCCGCAAGTGATCCCTGCACTAACTTGCGTTTCAACGCATTCAGTTCCATTACTCGGCCCGTCTCGCTACATGCAAGCGCCGTTTTCCTGAACGAAGCAATACATCATTGATGATCGCGTCATAGCCGACCACATAGTGCTCGGGGGCGAATCGCGCGCGCGCGGCTTCCTGTGCTGCGTCTCCCAAACGCCGACGCCTATCAGGTTGACTAATCAGCTCCAAAATTTTTTGTGCAAGGCAGATATCATTGCCGCCTGGATAAAGAACGCCATGCACGTCCTCGGTGATGAGTTCCGGATGCGCACCGGCATTTGCAAGAACCACCGGTAAAGCGGCGAGCATGGCCTCGACAACCGCGATGCCGAAACCCTCGTCCAGCGTGGTGTTGACATAAATGTCCATTGCGCCGAGATAGTCGCCTACCTGTGCGGTGTAACCGATGAAGCGAACATGATCGGCGATGCCGAGCTGCTGTGTTAGCGACTGCAACGCAGCACGCAATGGTCCATCACCAATGAGCACTAAGCACGCGTTCGAGTGCTTATTTAAAATTTCGCGAAACGCTTTGAGCAGTGTTGCTTGGTCGCGAGTCACGATCATGCCGCCCACGTGCCCGATTACCAGATCGCCTGCGCCGAATTTCAACTGCACTCGCAGGTGATCACGCACCTGGGTTAGCTGCCGCTCCTCAACCGGGTTGTACAGCACGCGCAAGCGATCCGGAGCGATTCGATATGTGTTTGCAATCGTGCCCGCTGTGTAACTTGAATTACAGACCACCGCATCGGCGAATGGCAGGCATAACTGCGCGAGACGTCGCCCCCACCCGGCACGGTAATGCGCACTGCTATGTTCATTGTGAATTAGCGGTACGTCGACTATGCGTGATGCAAGAAACCCAGCAACTAACGGCCGCGTGTGGTGCGTGCAGATCACCTGAGCTTGTGTGGATCGCGCAGTAGCCACAATATGACGGATCAAGTGCAACAGGGAGGGAGTGTCGAAATTCAGCACTGTGGCCCCGTGCTGGCGAAACGTCGGTTCCAGCGTTGTTTCCAACAGCGTCGGCACATAGGTAACGAACACTAACCGGTTCGCAGCATGGTCATCATGTGCCGCCAGATAGAGCAACATGCGCGGTGTACCACCGAAGTACGCGAGTTGTTCGATAATGTGCAATACCGTTTTCATAGGCACTTTTGCGCTCCTTGTAGGTGCAGTAGACGCTCCCGTTCCAACAGACCCAGCGCGATGCCGAGCGGCAACAGGGAAAAACTGTAGGTGAGTGCAGCGTGCACCGGCTGTACCAGCAAAAAAATGATCAGCAGCGACGCAATCGTGAGCGCACGCACGCGTACGCTCAGTGTGAACGTGACATGACTGCGCACCAGACGGACGAGGACATAGGCCATGTATAAAGCGGTGCCATACAATACGAACCTGCCCACATATCCAAATTTCAATGCGGTATCGACATCACCTTTGTCGATAAAACCCAGCATGTCTCCCTTGATATGACGGCGCGCCTGACGCCCAAACTGCGAATCTTTGTCGATGAAGCCGAAACCTAAATATGGACTTTGCGAGAGCAATTCCCGTCGCTCTTTTGCAAACGCTTCGCGCCCTGCGATGGCGCCGCCGGTTTGCGTGTTAAGTTCGGTGATGCCGGAAAACACGAAGTGGTCGGTGAGAACATCAAGCGATCCACCACGGTCGGAGGTCACCAACCCGACACCGACTATGGCTACCACAATCACCGCCGCCAACGCGATACCCTGTCCAACGACACGTCCCGCACCTTGACGTGACATAAGCAACAACACTGGAATCGTCACTACGGTAGAGAGCAGATACGAACGGAAAAATGTCAATAGCACCCCGATACTACCAATCACAATCTGTACGAACGCACGCCTCACCCCGAACGCGTATTCATAGTATGAGTGCAGCAATGCGATCAGAAGCACAGGCCAGAATGGCGGGTGGATATTCCACATAAACATTTCCTTATTGAACGCATAGGTCATATGCGAAAGCAGCGATGGGCCAAACACCTGTGCTGCCAACTCAAGCAGCGAGGTATACACACCAAACCCGATGAGTATCCGCCAGCCCCAGCGCACTTCATTCTCCGTCCGCACATACAGAAACACCGCAAAATAGGCGAAGATGGTAAGAAATTCTTTTGATCCTTTGAGCGTGTAAAACAGCGACGAATTATCCTGCACTACCGGATACAGCACGCCGTACATCCACAACAACACGAACACCAACATCGGTTTCAGTAACAGCGTGGTTGGTAATTCCTGCCAACGCTTCACCGAGAACAGCACGGCTGTAAAAATCAGCATCGCAAGCAGCGCATGGATGTCGAAAGCGCCCTTGACCGCAAACGTCATCGGGTCGACAAAGCCGAGCATTTCCGACGCCGGCAACAGCAGCAGCAACACGTAAAATCCGCGATGAAAATGTGCCGCCGTGAGCCCGATCAGCAGCAGCGCCGACAGCGCGCTTAGCACCGTAAGGTTCATGGCAGCACGATTGCCTGAGGCGCGCGCAGCGTGGCGTGCTGCACTGCGGTCGGCCAAGCCGTGCGCGCATTTTCGCGAAACACGCCTGCGCGTAACGCGCGCAACTGTTCGTCGTTGAACTGCGTGAAAATATAAAAACCGATTCCGCTGCCCGGCCACTTGCGCCGCGTGAACTGCACATAGCGGCTGATCAATTCATTGCTTCGGGGCAGAACCCCACTGTCAATACGTTCGTAATTGCCAAATAGCGGGTATAACTTGCGCGGGTCGGCAAGATGCGCGCGCACGGCGTCGGGCGTTACGTCATCGAAACGCTTGCGATAATCCATTCCAAAAATCACATCCACCCAGCCCTGGTTGGCCCAGGTCACTTCGTCACGACCATCAAGCGCGCGTTTTTCATTTGGGGGTTTCGGATGGCCGTCCATGCTAATGACAATCCCCGGCTTCTTCTTGTGCGCGTCGGTGGCAAAGCGCTCCACGATATTCGTCACTGCTGAGTCTTGCCAAGCCTCAATACGATCACGCGCAGCGCCGGAGACGTAGCGCAGAACAGCGTCTGCGGACAAGTTATGGTTTGAATGCTTCTGGTAGTCTGCCTTACATGCATCGGACAAGCAGAGCCCCATGGCGCGGATATAGTCAAGATTGACGCCATCAACGTCGTAGCGCTCCACCATATCCAGCATCATGCTCACAATGAAGTCGCGAAATTGAGGATGATGTACGTCGTACGCGCCTTCCGGCGTGCCATCGGAATAGAACTGTGGATAGCGCTCCCATTCCCGGCGCACCACAGTAAACCAGGGGTGAACCTCGATTCCAAGCGCATGCGCCCGGTCGATGAGATAGCGCAACGGATCGTAGCCAGCGGCAATTGTGCTCGCCAAGCGCGCATCCGCATCGGTAACCCGGCTGGGATAGTGCGTGCCGCGCCCATGCCAGACACAGGGCACGTAGACATTAAAACCGGCGGACTTCACACGCTGCAGCGCGCGGTCGGCAGCTTCCTTTGAGGCTGCCCATTGGTGGCCTTCGTCGAAGACCGCGCGCGTCTCAAGCAGTGTGCCATCTGCCGCACGGCGCTCGATGACCGGCAATGCGAGCGTCTTGCGCATCCAGTCCCATTCGGTGCGACCGGCGGTGAAGACACGCGCGTCCGGCGCGCGGTAACGTGTGCGGACTTCGAGATCGCTGAATTCGTAATCGAAAATACGCAATTCATCCATCGCAAAATCCGCAGCGCGCTGCCGCTGCTCCGTCGCCCCTTGGTCGCTGCCGATAAACCACGTTGCAGTGCTTTTGTAGTTTCCGGTCAGTGGTGCGCGCAGTTCCGCCACTTTCTGGTCGTCGACATAAATTGCACAGCGGCCGTTCGTACCGCTGCTCCAACTCATGGTCATGAGAACCCATTGGTCGCGCTCAAACTGGTACGGCGTTGAACAATGCATCGACTGCTGATTGTTCACGATGAAGTACAAGTGTTTTTCGCCCAGCGGTTCCCACCAACCGTAACTGACAGCGAGGTAGCCCTGCTTGCCGTCATCCCAGCGCATGCTCAGAAAAACGTGTGATTGGCGCTCGTTTTCCTGCCAGCGCGGCTGCAACCAGAAGGTAATCGTTCCGCGTTGCGCAGAGATCGGGCTAACCAGCGGCAACTCGGCGTAGGCGTGGTCAGGCAAATGCAGCGCATGACCTTGGCCCTCGGGAATTAAACGCGCGTCGCCTTTGAGTTGGATCGCAGTCGTGGGCGAATCAAAGGGTTCGTACAAAACCTGCGGTAGTTTTGGTAAAGCGGCCGACTGCGCGGCAACATTGGCACACGCAATTAGCGATGCGACTAACAGGACGATGCGACGCATTCTGCCACCACGTAGGACGATTCAGCAGCGCGACCCGGGCTGAGAAATTCCTGGAACGGGAGCTCGGAAAAACTGGCGACTCGAATTTTGTCAAAGCCCGCAGCGCTTAACAGCGCGGAAACAAGTTCGGTGTCGTACATGAAGCAGTGCCCATGCCGGTATATCAGCGAGTTCACGGACGCAGTCGTCGACGCATAACCTTGACACAATCCGCCCAAGAGCACTTTGCTCACATCAGGAAAGGAAATAACAACACAGCCGCCGGGCATTAACACCGCGCGGAAACTTTTTAACAGTGTTGAAACATCATCCGGGAGGATATGTTCAATAACATGTTCGCAAACAACGCCGACAAGACGCTGCCGCAAACTGAGCGGCGCAGTTATGCCACTCCAATAAAGCTCCGGCCGTCGCTTCGCTAACAAAAATCGATGCGGGGCAAACAAATCAGCGTTGATTGCTCCGTCGTAAAATTTGTTACCGCAACCATAATTCAAGATGGTCTTTTCGCCCCATCGTGCGCCACCCGGGGGCGCGAGGCGCTCGATCCAGCGCGTTGAACGAAAACATAGCATCCAGTAAGCGCGAATCAATCGGCGCGGCAAATTACGTTCATTACGGATTTGCCGCGCAAGTTGGAATGATTCAATAAGGACGCTTTCCGTCATAGGATTAATTCTCGTGCAGCTTCTGCGTTTTGCGTCACTAACAAAAGTGATCGAGGCTTGAACACAAGCCTTTTTTCGCGATCAATAATAGGTTCTGTGGTTGTCTGCTGTTTTGTTCAGCACGGTACCCACCACATTTATCCCTTCTAGTAGTTCCATCGCACGCTGAAGCTCATCTTTGCGAGTCTTACCTTCCTCGACCACCAACAGCGCGGCGTTGACCTGGGGTGCAAACGCCAAAACATCGTCGGCGAGCAGCAGTGGTGGCATGTCGTAGATGACGATGCGGTCGTCATAACGTGTTTTCAGTTCCTGTGCGAGTTGCATCATTTTCGGTGCGGTCAACAATTCCGAAGATTCGTCGAGCGGTTGACCACCGGGAAGAATCACGAGGCGTTCGATGTCGGGATTGAATAACACTTCGCTCAAGGGAATATCGTCGAGCAGGTAGTCGCGCAAACCGAAGACCGGTGCATAACCAAAATGGCGCGCGATGGCCGGGCGGCGCAGGTCCAGATCGACCAACAGCACGGTGTGATTCACCTCACGCGCCAGAGCGATGGCGAGATTCACCGCTGTGAGGCTCTTGCCCTCGCCCATACCGGGACTTGTGACCAGCAGGCTGTTCCAACCCCGTGCACACAAACTCTGTACGACCTGCGTGCGCAGCATCTTGTAAGCCTGCCGCACCGCCGGCGCGTCGTGCGCGCCGAGCACGCGATTGCGCCGCAGCGCCTCGGGTACGGGTTTTATCACTTGCGTCTGCGTATAAGTCACGCATTGGCCCGTATCGTTGTTGTATACGATGCGATGCGCACCGCTGACGTTGGTGACGTCGCCCACCAGCTTGTGTATTAATTCCATGCAATTTGCCTCCGGCATGTTGCTAAATATCCAGCCGCCGCAGTACCAGATACCACAGCACATCGAGCGGTTTGTAGAACAGGTGTACCGCCATGATCGCCGCAACGATGGACGCCACAATAGTCACGCTCAGCAACCAGCGGCGGCGGCGGCGCTTGCGCACATCTTCGGCGGTTTCGATGTAGGGGATGGTGCCCAGCGGCGGCAATTTCATCAGCGCAGTCAGCATCCGTCCGCCGCGCACGGTGGTGTCCATATTTTCACTCACCGCGACCGTGCCC
Source organism: Gammaproteobacteria bacterium (assembly GCA_031363085.1). GTDB lineage: Bacteria > Pseudomonadota > Gammaproteobacteria > SG8-11 > SG8-11 > UBA6921. The sequence goes on along the minus strand of JANLTU010000013.1, from coordinate 16,586 downwards.
ACACCACCGGCAAAGGAAAACATCACGCCCAAAAACAGGATAGCCATGCGGTTCGGCTTAAGCGGCTTTTCCGGTAATTCCGGCGGTTCGATCAGGGTGAAGCGTTCACCTTTGCGCTCGGTTTCCAGTGACTGCGACAGTTGTGCTTCCATTTGTCGCGCCTTCAAGTCTTTGTATTTCGCCCAGGCGTTATCCTGGTCGCGCGTCAGTTCACGGAACTTGCGCTCCACTTGCGGTGAATGCGTAATACGCCGTTCGTACTCCGCCAGCTTGTCGGCGAGCTGGGTTTGTTTTTGCTGCAAAGAATTCCATTCGGCGTCGGCCGCCTGCAGTTGCGCTTGCAGTTGGATATAAGCGGGATTATCCGGTTTTTTGGCGATATTTCCGTCTGCCACACCGGCACTTGGCGAGACCTTGGCGGCCATTTCCAATTGCGTGGCTTCGCGCTCCAGGCGCTTCACGTCGGGGTGATCCTGAGTGTATTTGTCACGTGCCAGCGCCAGATCGGTGCGCACCTTGACAAGCCGCAATTCCAACTCAGCGCGCGTGTCCACCTCCCCCGCTTCTTTCTTAAGCGCTTCGATTTCTCTGCGCATGCGCCCCAGGTCGGGATAGTCGGGACCGTAAGCTGCCGCCATCGCGACGTACTTGGCCTGCAACACGCGCAGGCGGTTGGCGGCGCCGAGTATGCGTTCACCGCTTTCGGAAAACAGCTTGGATTGCGGATCGAGTTGCGCCAGTTGCGACTCCAGATAAATCCTGCGCTCTTTGAGCGAACGCAGTTCGCGCTCGACCTCGGCTATTTCCTGCCCGGTACGATCCATCAGTTGCATATTCAGGTTCATCAATTCGGGCAATTGGCCTGCATTGCGTTCCTTGAATTCGGCGAGCTGGCGCTCCAGCGTCGAAATTTTCTCGCTGAGTTTTTGTGTTTCGTCATTGAAAAATTTCGATGTTTCATTCGTCGTCTGCTCACGCGACTTGAGATTTTCGTTCAGGTACAGCGACACCAGTTCGTTAGCAACTTTTTGTGCCAGCGCCGGGGAATCGTTGTCGTATCCCACCGTGAACGCGATGGTCGCCGCCGTCGGCCGACCGCTGCGCGGGTCCATCACATCGGCGCTCACCATGTTCATTTTGATGTCTTTGCGCATGTTCTCGATCAGCACTTCGCTCGGCTCCCTCTTCTGATCTTCCGGATAGAGGTTGTACTTCTTGACAATATCCAGAAGGTTGGCGCGCGTCATCACGCGCTGGCTGATCACCTGAATGCGTTGATCCGCAAAAGTGCTGATGGTCGAGCGTACCAATTCCGAAGGAATTTCCTGCTGCTCGATCAGAATGGTCGCAGTTGAGCGGTACACCGGCTGCAAACCAAACGCTACGCTGACGGTAATAACCAACAGCAACAGCATCACGCCCAGCAGACTGCCCTTGCGACGGCGCAGCGCGGAAAGATAATCACCCAGTGTTTTAGTATTCGGTTCCATGGTCTTCGCTTGGTAAACTGCCGTTTTTCGATTTGATGTTTTTAGGTTCGCCCTGCCACGTCAGCGTGAATTGCACGTTGTTCGCTTGCGGTGTGCCGTCCAGGCCCTGGTAATGCTGTTGTGTGTATCCGTAGCCCACGCCCAACACCCAGGTTGGCGCCCATGTCCAGTTCAGTTGCATACCCACGCGTGCGTATTGGCGCCGGGCGGAAAATTTGTCGAATAATTTGTCGCGTTGTAATTCTTCTGTTTGCAGCGCGGTGAGATTCATCGAGCCATTCACCCGTTCGGTGAATGCATGTGCCAACGTGAATGCCAGTTTGTCTTTTTGCACCAGCACGCCCGCGCCGCTCGGGTCCACACTGCGGCTGGCTTGTGCGTACCAGGTGTTGTGCTCCGACTCGATGTCGTAGGTGGCGTTCAGGGTCCAGCCGCGTGCCTGTTCGTGGATGCGCTGCGTACCGGGTGCCAGCCGCAAGTCGTTGTAGCGCGCACCGCCGCTTGCCGCCAAGCGCTGGGTGTCGCTCCACGCGTGCGTGAATGACAGATGCACACCGTAGTCGTCCGAGATATTGCGGTAGCTTGGCGCATCCAGACGCGCTGCTGTCAAGCTTGCGCCCCACTGTGTGTGCTCGCCGCTGTCCCAACTCATGCTCACGTCTAAATTCTGGTAGCTGTAATCCACCAACGAAGTTGCAGTCGCATGTTGGTAGGACACGTCAGAGTAGCCTGCAGCGACCTGTCCGCTCAGGGTCTCCGACCACGCGTGCGACCAAGTCGGATTCACGCTCGAACTGCGCCGCCATTTGTGCGCCTGCACAAAACCGGTGTCTTCCCGTTCACTGGTCAGCGTGCTGTCATTCGCCGTATCACCCGCAATACTCCACATATTGTGTTCACCTTGGTATTGGTAATTCAGCGCAAGACCCTGGCTGTTATTATCAAGCACGGAGTAATCCGGGTAACGCGCGGTGTGCATGCGCGGGATCGCAGAAAACTGCGCGGACTCCGCCGCTGCGGTCAGCACCGCGTGTGCATCCACGCTGGCAACACCGACCGCCCGTTCATCTTTCAGTAGCAATTGCGGATTGTCTTGGTAATCCGCGCTCAAACTAACCTGCGGTGTCAGCGTCCACTGCGCTGCATTTGCTACGTTACTCATTAGTGTCAATACCGCGCACAGGCGCCACGCACTCACGGCACCACAACGACATCGCCGCTGTGCAGCACGATGTTTTGATCCAGATTTTCACCCGCCTCGACTTCGCGGTAATCAAAATTGAACACCTGCTGTTCGGTTTGATTGCGGCGCAAAATCTTGATGTCTTTCAGATCCGCGAACTTGGCCGTGCCCGCCGCCATGCTCAGCGCCTGCATCACGTCGATATCGGTGTTAAGCACGAATTCACCCGGCCGGTTCACCTTGCCGATGACGTAAACCTTGTTACCCAGCAACTGCTTGATCGACACGTTCACCGCCATGTCGGGCATGAAGCGCGCGAGGCGCTGCGTCAATTCACTACGCAACTCATCCACGGTCTTGCCCTTTGCGCTCACTTCGCCCACCAGCGGTACCGAGATCCCGCCGTCCGGGCGCACCACGGTTTCTAACTGCATGTCAGGTTCACGCCACACCGATACCTGCAATATATCGCCGGGTTGCACGCGGTAGGCGCCGCGCGGAAAAACATCTTCAGCTCTTGCCGCATTGACCATCAGTAACACTGCACATCCCATCCACACCCATTGCTTATTCACAGCGGTGACTCTCTTTCTATGATTCGTCGTAAAAGGTAGTACATTTCAGTTTCGTTACGATAGCGAAGCTCTGTGACGCTTTTATGGCAACGTGATGTCGCTGGTTTTTATTTTGCACGGCGCGGTGTGATGCGTATTTTCCGACTCAAGAGCGCACTGGCGTCGTCACGAAGTATTTGTCGAACAGATATTCGCGCAGCATCGAGGCAATGCCGTCGGCCTCATTGACCGGTCGCTGTATCAGCTCACGCAGCTTGAGCATGGCGTAATTCTCCTCCTGACCCACCAGTGCCAACAGCTCAAGATCGCGACGCTCCACCCGCTTCACGGTGTCGCTTAATCCGGCATTGACAATGGTTTCCAGGCGTTCGGTATCGAGCTCAAAATAGTGGGTGAGCTCCGCTCCGAATTCCGTAAACAGCGGCAATAATTCCACGCCCTTTGCGTTCAACTCGTGCAACGGCGCCAAACGCGCGAGCGCCGTCTTGATCGCAAAACGAAACACATCCGAATCGCGCGCATACAAACGCGAGGCGAGCATTTTTATCTTGCGCAGATCGACACTGCTCATGCGCAGCGAGATATTTTGTTTTCGTAATTCCATAGCTTTCATTCCTTCGGTGTGCAATCAATCCGCCGGCAAGTGCAACTTCAAACTCAAGCGTTAATGTGCCATCTATTAATGACAATTAAATGAAACTCGCATTACAGACGGGTGTTAACACGATGAACTCATCATGTCGGCGCTGCGTAACAGCAGCAGAAAAATTAGATTTTTTCCCGGCACACACGGAACGACACGTCCGCTTCGGTGACCGAGCTGCGCCCGGTGTACAGAAACATCGCCAACCACAGCGCTTGCAAGCACAGCAGCGTGGCGGGTCGCCAAAAAACGGCAAGGCCGGCACTCAAGTCGGCACGCGCTACGCCGGCATCGGCGAACCAGGCATTCAATACGAACGCATAAGCCGACGCCGCGAGTGCCATGATCTGATATACCGACAAGCGACCGGTACCGCGATAATCCGCACGCAGCGTTTCGGAGAACGCGCGCCACAGTTGCGTAATGAGCAGGGTCGTAATAAATGCGGCGCTGTACTGGCCGGCGAAAAACAGCGCGGTGCCCAGCAGTGCGGCGACCACGTAGAGGATCGCCGTCATGCCTTGCACCGGAACAACTTTGACTCCATGCATGCCGCTGGCGTATGCAATTTTTTTGGTTTCACCCAGAAAAATAAAATGCCAGCGCGAGAATAACTTCTGCACCCACGGCGCGGTCTGCTCCAACGCTTTTCCATAACAGCAGCCGAAGCTGATGCAGGCCAGCCGACCCAGACCTTCGCCGAACGCATACGCAATGACAATCGCCGCCATCGACGGCAAATACGCAACCGCAAAACCGTAGCGCAGGCCGAGGGTGTTGTTAATGAAAAGTAAAATCGGCGGCACGACCAGGACCCCAACAAAAAAAGCGCCCGCGACTGAGAAGGTATGAAGCTTCTTTTCCACGAGGCGCGCAACCATGCTCGACGCCGGTACACACGCGGCGAGCGTGAGTGCCACCAGGGTGAGCGTTGCGACTGCGGGAACCGCCAACGCGGAAAGCAACAAGATGAACACGGCCACGGCGAGTACGTGTGCGGTTGCGGAAAACAATCCGTAGTAGGTTAGATTCAGACCGCGCCACCGGCCATTTTCCTTGCTCCACGGAATGGTCGCAACGATTTGCCAACGTTCGTTCGGCAGCGTGCGAAATCCCCACCACAAAAATCCGAATAATGTCGAGCCAAGACCCAGGACGAACAGAGTTTCAAGCATGTCGAATCCTCCTTATTTGCAGTTGATTCACGCTGCGGGTGGCAACGCCGATGGACGAACGAACCTGTACGTCGGTTTCCACCAGCGGCGCACCGAATCCAAAAGTGAAGCGGCTGCTGACATCGGTGCGCGCTAAGTTACGCACCAGATCGGCGTCGAACGCGATACGTCCGGGCTGGAACAACAGCACGTCGGTGCTTGATCCGGGGCGATACAAACTTTTCGGCACGCCGCGTTGCAGAAAGTCACCGGCAATGATCGTGCGCGGCACGTCGTAGCGATCCTCGCTGTACGCTTGCACCACTTTACCGATCATCAGTGCGACCACTTCGATCATCGCGACCAGGCCGACACCGGTGCCGCCCTTGACGTCGGTATCGATGATCGTCACGCTACGTTTGTTCTTCGAATAGGGCGTGGCTTCCAGCACCACCGCACCCGGATTGCACGAGTGGTAATGCCCCGCCACTTCGTAAATGTCACGCACCTCGCCCGCGACCGGCGTGTGGTTGTAGTGATATTTTTCAGGCGTCAGGCGCAGCACCGCGAAGTCGCCACCCGCGAATGCGCTGAGCCAGTGCCTGCGGTCAGGGCCAAGCATTTCTTCGAAGCCGAAGAATTTGTCTTTCAGATACAAGGCCGAGTGGTCGTGCAGTGAACCGACCAATACTTTCGCATCGGCCGGCGACACGACGATGTCCGGATTGCTAGGAAGCGGCCGGCAGGTCCAATAGCGAATCTTGCGTTCGAAGACCTTGCGCGGTGTGTCCAGCGACGCCGGGTCTTTCAGGCATTCGAGCAGGTCGACGCCAAGCTTGCGCAAAAAAGTCTGCTGCCCCGACATTTTCGCGCCCAGGCGAAGATCGTAATTCAAGAATCCCAGCACTCTCGACACGCGCGCGCCGGTCAGCGCTTTGAACAACAGCGGCGCGTTTTCGCGTGTCGACGAATACAGCATGTTCACCAAATTATCGGCAAACAGCGTCTCGTTGCGCACTTCACCGCTGCTGCGATCCACGTACTGATGTTGCATCATTTCCCTGATTCTCACGTTGGTTGACGGTGGACTGCGCATGCTGCGTGTCGTAGTCGATGCTGATCAGCAACAGGCTGATCAATTTATGCAACTCGCGCTGCGGTAAGGTCGAGCGCGGCACTCCGGGTGCGACGCTGCGCAGGAATTCCGACGCGGATGAATGTGTCAAGGTATGGCGCAGTGCCTGGCGTTGCGCCGCGTCAAGATCGTTCGCGTTCTCCAGCACGTGCAGGTCTTCCGCGAACCACTCAAGCGCTTCGCCCAGCATGCCGTCGCGCAAGGCGCCGCGATAATACGTTTCGGCGGCGCTATTGAATTCTGCGGCGCTCAATTGGCGTGGTGTGCGTGCGCCCGCCTCCGCCAGAATCGCCTGCGTGAGTCGATCCGCCGTGCCGCGACCCGGTTCGGTGATACGTGCGAGCGCATCGTTCACCAGCGCCTCGGCGTCGTGTACCGCAATCAGCGCGGGCGCATCAACGCGCATTTTTTTGAGCAGTGCGGCGCGATAATCGGCGATCTCGACTTTTAAATGATTGCGGTAACGCCGACTCGCTCGTGTCTTTTGCGTGTGCTGCAGAACGTCGCGCAGGAACACGTTCTCGGTGTTGCGACGCACGTAGAAATGCGACAGCCCCATCGCGGTTGCGAACATGATTTGGCGACGTTCACTTTCCACCGCGCGCGTGTCGGGTATATCGGCGTGATGCGTGTGGCCGCCGAGGATGTAGTGGTAAGCAAGCGCGTTGACCAGCGTTTGCAGTTGTACGGCGTTGGTCATATCGGCGCCGAAGGTCTGGAACTGACTGTAGTAGCGAGCCTCGAAACCGGAATAGCCGACATGGGCGTGTTCGCGCGCTTTGTAAAACATATAAAACGACATGCGTGCGTCGAAGACACCCATGTCGGCGAGATCATTTTTCAGACGCTCGCTGTTGCCGGGTTGGCCGTTCAACGCCGGACTTTGATCGGTGCTGCCCAGCGCGACCAAATAGTCAAGCAGACGTCGGTCCGGCACATGGTCGCCGCGCAGCATCAAGCCGCGTGCCAGAGCTTGATCCATCCAGACCGGTCCGAGCGGCGACACCGCGTAGCCGAAGAACTTAAGGCTGGCCTTGTCTTTCCATTGACCCCACAGCATGCGCAACTGCGTGTAATCCAATTGATGCGGCAGAAAACCGAGAATCGTTTCCGGGTGGAAGTCGGCGAAATTCAAGCGTTGCGGCGCGGCGCTGTAGGCGCCGACAAACAGTGGCAGAAAATGCTCGATGATCTTGATCGCCAGGTCGGAGAAATATTTTTCGTGCGCCGGACCGAAGCCGGAATTTGCGGTTTCCAGCGCACGCTTGATGCGCAGACTGCCGAGGCTGACGTGGGTGCCGTTATTTGACAAGCTCAGATTCGAGGTGTTGGGCAACACCACCAAGTTGCGCGTGATGATGCCGGCGTCGCGCAGTTTCGTCACCGCGTTCAACTGGCTGCGGCTGAGCACTTCGTGGCACAGGCGCATATAGCGGTATTTTTCCTCGCCCTTGTCCCAGCCCGACAGACACGGACTGCAAAACAAGTCGCGGTAGTACGCGTCGGAAATGCATTCGTTCAATTGCTTTTGGCGCGACGGCGTCAGCGGCGAAAAATACACCAGCGGCTTTTGCCCGCTGGCGCGCAGATAAAATGCCGCGTCGGCGTAGCTCAACAATAAATGTGTCAATAAGAAGCGCTTCGCCGTTTCGCGCGCCAAGGCGCGACCCGGCCCCGCCGTCGCGGACGGCGGCGTGACGAAAAACGACAGCGTCTCCGGCGAGCAATGATCATTGATGAAGTAGTCCATCAAGCGATATGCGGTCTGGTAAATGGTGCGCGGCACGCGTTCTTGCGCACCGAGCAATTGCGCAAGCGCAAGCTTCAGGACGTAACTGATCGGTACCCGCGCACAGTCGGTGCCGCGCTCATCACGCACAAAGAACTTGTGCTTGTCGGAACGCGCCAAGCTGTGTGCATCACTGCGCACCGCGCGCAAATCCTCATTGAGCACACGCAGAGCGTGCGGGCTAAGGTGCGTGATCGGGAAACGCACCCAACTGTTTTCCCAAACCTGTGATGGGTTGTCTTCGAGGTAGCGTTCAATCGCGGTAATCGCGCGCTTGGAAGTTTCTTGCGCGGCCGCATGTTTGATGACATTCGCGAAATAATTGGATTGGCGAATTTGCAGCGGCAGATCAACATGGTCGCCGGCGCCGATGACGGCGGTTTGCAGCTCGCTTTCCGATCCGGCGGTCACGTCACCGGGCGCAAATGGCAGTGACGCGGCAAACGCTTCGGACCTGCTGAAGTCAACACCAAACGCCGCCGCAGCGCTTGCAGCATTGGGCGGAGCTGATGATTCTTGGGTGTGTGTGTTACTGGCCGGCCATAACAGTGATGAAAACGGGACGCGACTCATGCGATGTCTCGTGTGTTTGATATTGATCGCCAGCATGCCAAGTGCCGGTGACCGCGTGATGACAGCGCAGTAACAAATTGACTACAAGGGGATTAAAAATTTGTGACAGGCGCGCATCGCATCCCGGCGTCGAATGAGCACGCCGAAACGTAACGGAGGGAGACTCGTTAGGACGAGATGTCAATCCGCTACCCACCGCGCCATGCGTCGATGGCGGATATTGCGGTTATACCGCCGCGCGCCGACGCTGTGCGACCGGGTAAAGCATCTCCATGCCTGTGCCGTAAAACCAAAATGTCGCGGGCAACGCCACCGGCACATACGAGTCTTCGCGGATTTCAACGTAGATTTCGCTCGCAAAACAATGCGCGTCGTTACGGGCCGTGAGTTTCAAATTCAAACCGCCTTCGTAAGCAACGTTGCTGGACACCCCATAGAACAACAACATGTCTGCACTATCCGCAAACGAGCCGATGGCAATGCGCAATTCAAAGGTATCCGTGCTTGACTTAGTGATGACCGCTTGCGAGAACGTACCCCACAGCAGCGTGGCGCCGTTGGTGACATCCGCAAGTGTGGGATCATCGGAAAATTTCACGTTGCCCTTGATGGTAATTTTACCGCCACCGGTGTAATGCCACGCCTCGGCCGCGCTGTCGTAGCGATCAAACGCACCGCTGGTAAAATCGAGAATGCATGCGACGCATTCCTGCGGCGCTGGAGCGTTCGCTGCCGACACGCCGAAATCGACCACCGGCAAGGCTGCGCCGTCCGCCACCACGCCCAAGACACCGCCGCTTGCAACGGCGGAGATATACGTCCGCTTACGAAAACGCAAAGCCATAAGAAACTCCCTTCTAATGTGTCGAGACGCTCGCCGACCGTGCGCAGGCAGCGCGGAGGAACATTAGATCGAAGTCAGATGACGCGGGCTTGAACTTTGTTTTAAATATTTATGACAGTGTGATGATCGCAACTCGGCGGTGTTGATCAAACGACTAAGGCATTTTTGATATCCATCAATGCACCGCTGCCGCCGCATCAAACTGCAAGCGCTTGGCCCGATGACGATACTCCTGCACGCGATTTTCCAGTTCGACGCGCTTTAATTGCGTGACCGGTTCTTTTTCCACCAAGGCGGTCCACACGCCTTTGTTTTCGTACAGGTCAGCAAGCTCCAGGCCCAGCTCGTACAGCTTGAGGTTGTCGCTGCTGCAGGTGTCAAGCTGCGTCGCCTGGGTCTTGGTGCTCGTCTGCAATTGGGTGCGCTCGGTTTCGACCTGACGCAAGGTCTCAACCAGTTCCTTGTATTTATCCACGACCTTTTGCAACTTCTCCTGCTGGTCCTTGATGCGATCACGCAGCGCGTTGCCGGTTTCCTGGGCGCGGGTATTTTGTTGCTCGGATTTCACGACGTCTTTTTCGAGCTGCGCGATGCGGTTTTTCAGTTGCGCGACGTCTTTCTTTTGTTGCTTGTCATGCTCGGCAACATCCTTCTTGGTTTTTTCCAGCTCGTCGCGCAGTGTGTCGCGCTGCTCGGCGGCGTCGCGTGCTGCCGCCTGGGCGCGCATCAACGCCTCCTGGCTTGCACCGCCGCCGGCGCGTTTCGCCACCTCTTCGGCATTCGCAATGCTGCAAGCCAGCAGCAGCCAGATCGTCACCAGCATCGTTCGGCGCATTCGCGTTGCTCCCATGATTTAGAAACGCACGTTGAAATCGAGCTGCAACACATCGACACCGAACGGCGGGCCGTCGATTGCGTCCGCACTGATCCAGCGCGCGGTCAGCCAGGTATTGTCATATAGCCCATAGTCGCCGCTGAGTATCCAGCCTTTGGCGTCGGTGCCACCCAGATGAAAATCGGAGTCGGTAAACGCATCCAGCACCGCGTCGCGCTCAAGATATTTATAGGCATACGACACCCGCCATTTGTCACGCTCCAGCACCAGTGGCCAGCCAAAGGCAAGTTGTACTTGATATCCCTTGGTTCTGACCCTGATCTCGTTGTCGCTGGTAACATCACCGCTGGCTTGTTCCACCGCAGTGGTTGCTCCGCCGCTACGTCGTTTGATTTGGTCTTTCTTGAATCCGATGTTGCGCACATAGTCGCCGGTCACGACAACGTGATAAGGCGAGAAGCGCGCGAGATCATAGACCAAGGTGAAGTCGACGAGGTTGTAATCGGACGCCAACGCATAACGTTCACTTCCGTCGTTACGTATATTGAACAGCGTGTTGCCTTTCTGTATGAATTCAGGCGCCGTATAGTCATTTAGGTATTGCCCCGTGGTGGGGTCGCCGTCTTGACCTTGATTCATTCTGCCCATGACATGGACATAGTCGTAATAGGCCAGACCGAAGGTCAGTTTCGACTGCGAGGTGAAGATAAATTCCGAGCCCACCTGGGCGCCAAACAACCACTTGTCACGCTGTGACATAGCCACTTCTTGAATCGGGAAGGCGCCGAGCGTGACAAACAACGTGCGATCCCGATCCGCCATATCCATCAGGCTGTCGCTGCCGCGCAAATTTTTGCGATAGGTCACGGCCAGACCGTCAAATGCCAGATCCGCATCCCACACCAAATCGGTGCCCAGCCATGGATTTTTCATGCGCCCCAACTGCGCCGTGAGCCACGGGTAATGATCCGCGTCTTCATCGTCGATCTGCAGATACGCAAGATCGAATCCAACCGAGAACCGCTGACCGGTGTTACCCAAGGTCTGATTGGTCGACACCGGATCGTTCAAACTGCCGGTACTGAGCTGCATGACCGCTTTGATGTCGTTATTCACGCGCGCGTCGACACCCAGCCGGAGACGCTCGCGCAGTCGATGCCGCTCCTCTGTCGTATTGATTAAATAGCCACTTTTGTAGTCACGGTAAAAGTATCGATAGTTTTCCCGATCATAAAACTCACTCTGCTCGCGCACCCGCATGTCGCCCTTGATACGAATGCGGTCGATCCATTCCGGCAACACGCCGGGCACGCCCCAACGTTGGTCTTTCGCTTGCGTGAGCACGTCTTGCAGCACGTCGGCGCGCAACTCGGCACGAATCTGATCGCGGATTTCTTTTTTCACCGTCTCGGTGAGATAAGGAACGCGAATGATTCGTGAAGTGTCGAGACCCTCTCCGGCTGCCGGTGCGGCGCTGGCTGCCGGCACAGCCGGGGTAGTGGCAGGTGCTGTCGGCAGCGTGGTTGTCCCCGGTGTTGTCTCAATGATTGCCGGCGGGAGCGGCGCCGCTGTGTTTTCTTCCGCATTCGCACTACACCACCAAGCAACAGCACAGGCCAGCAGCCAGGTTTTTTGTTTCATTCGCAGATCCTAGAAACGGCAGTTGAACGGCGTGTGGGGTGCGATCCGTTGGGTGCAGGGCAAGGCGCAACTCGTCGGAATAGCCGAGCTATTCCGACGAGTTGCAACGTAGCCATGCGCCCAACGGGGCGTGCTCCACACGCCGTAGCGGGCCTCACCCACTGGGTGAAGCATGTACTGACCAAAAATATCAACACCTACACGCATTTGCTTGGGCCTTGTAGCGGTCAACTGCCGTTTCTAGGATGATGCACTCGATGACGGATTAAGGCGTAATTGCAGCGATTTATTTAAAGTCGTGACGTGATTCTTAACTTGACTGGCTGCGGCAAATCTGCGGGCGGCCGCTCGCTGAGTTGATGCAAATCCGTCAAGGCGAGGGTCAGCGAGTGATCCACCTCTTTATTGCCGCTCGAACTCAGCAACTCCGCGCGCGTCACGCGGCCTTCGGGATTGATCCACAATTTCACCAGCACCGAATAGCGCTGCGAGCGCACCCGTGAAATTTCCGCGAGCACGTCCAAAATGTCGCGCTGCACAATGGTCGAGTACCAGCCGAAGCGGCTGCCGCCACCGCCGCCGATCAGATCGCGTCCACCCTTTTTTCCGAGCAGCCCGAACGCATCTCCCCCGGCGCCACCTTCGGCATCCAGCCCGAGGTCGGCACCCGGCGGCGGTTCATCGGCGGCGTTCTCTTTCGCTTGCGGTTCCGGCGGCTCCTGTTTTACTTCTTCTTTGACTTCCGGCTCGGGGGGCTTTTCCTCGATTTTCGGCGGGGGTGGCGGCGGTGGCAGTTGCAACAGCGTTATTTGCTGCACGGCTTTTTTCCCATGCGGAGCATCGTCGTGCAACATCTGCCGCGCAAACACAATCATGCCGAGCATGACGGACATCAGCACGCCGGCCATGATCAGGCGCGGCAGGTAACGTAGCCAATGCGATTGGTTTTTCATGATCAAAGCTCCCTATTTGACAACACGTGTCGTGACTAATCCAAGCTGCGTAATATCCAGGCGTCCTAGCAAATCCAGCACCTCAACCACGTGTTCGTACTGCACCTTGGCATCGCCTTTTACGACCACCGGCACACTGGGATTCACCGCCTTGATCTGGCGCAAACGGCTCTCAAGATCGGTGATGGTCACCGGATACGTGTCGAGATAAAGGGTTCCATCCTGCGCAATCGTGATCGCCTTGGTCTGCGGCTTGGCGAGCGAGGGCGTCGCGCTCGCCTTGGGCAGATTGACCTTGATGCCTTGCACCGTGGCGGTGGTCATGATGATAAAAATCACCAACAGCACGTATGCCAGATCGAGCATGGGCGTGACGTTGATGTCGTCGTACACCTGTCCTTCGCTTTGCATTTGCATGCTGGGTGGCTTCCTATCGACTGTAGTGTTCGGCAATGCGCGTGACGAACTCGTCGACGAACACGTGCATGTCCGCGACGCACTCTTTGATGCGTGACATCAGATAGTTGTAGCCAAACAAGGCCGGGATCGCGACCGCCAAACCCGCTACGGTCGCTACCAACGCGGCGGCAATTCCCGGCGCGATGGCGTTGATGTTGACATCCCCCGCCGCTGCGATGGCCGCAAATGTGATCATCACACCCACGACGGTGCCCAGCAGCCCGAGAAACGGCCCGCCGCTGATCGCAATGGTCAGCAACACCATTTGCGCGTTGATTTTTTGCGTCTCACGCACCACGGCGGCATCCAGCGACGCGCGAATCGCGTTCACCGCTTGCTGCGACAGCCCGACCGCCTGCGCGCCGACGGTGCGCCCGACGCGATGATTTACCTCTTGAATGCCGGCGTGATAGATGTGATACAGCGCCGAACTTTGAAAGTGATCATGCTTGCCGAACAGCGCCATCGAGACTGGCGAATTACTGTATTCGCTGTCGCTGGCGTCGCCGTTCGCATCGAGCGCGGCCGGATCGCTTGCGCCCAATTTTTTGAATTGCTCCAGAAACGAACGGTTGTCCTTGCGCACGCGGCTGATCACGAAGCCCTTGCCGATCATCACGATCCAACTGATGGCCGCCATCAAGGCGAGAAATCCGATCACCACCCAGCCGTCGACGGTGACGTTGCGCAGAATGATCGCGAAGTATGAAGTTGACTCCGAGCTGCCGCGTTGTTCGTCGTCGCCGTAGCTCAACAACATGGCGTCGCTACCCTCGCCGCGCGCTTGGGCGCGCAACCAATCGGCGCTGCGCACGCTGCGCGCAATCTGCAATTCATCCAGCTCGGCGTCGAGCGCATTCGCCCCGCCGGCGGCGGCGCCAACGACGATGTTGCCGCCAAGTTCGGTGACGCTTGCGTTGACCGCCGCCGCCTCCGCCCCGTTGATAAATACGGCGATGCGCGACGCGTTCATCGTCAGTGCCACGTGATACCAGACATTCGGCGCCAACGTACCCGCCTGCGCAATTTCAAAGTCCTTGCCGTTGGCATTGCGATAACGCAGCGCCAGCGCATTGCCATCGACACCAAAGGCAAGCGTGCCGTCCCCTTCACTTCGATAAATGATGTCTGCGTCTTTTTGCGCGCCATGCAGCTTGAGCCACATCGAAACAGTAGCGCCGGTTTCGGGAACAAAGCGTAATGAGGGGCTGGTATTGACAGTAAAATACTTGCCGTTGCTCACCGCCGCACCCCCACCGATCAACGCCGCGTTAACCGGTTGCGCCGTCCATGCGCTGATCGTGTTCTGGTTCGCGGTTTGGTCGTGCGGCGCTCCGCTTGCGTTGTCGAAATGAAATACCGCCGCTTGTGCAGCGTCGTAGGTCATGCCGGGTTCGCTGGCCGCCACCGCTCCCGTGTTGCCATAGTACATCCAGATAAAATCGTTGCTCTTCGCGGCAACACGCGGCACACGCACCCACACGTAGGCCAGTTGATTAGCCGTGTCATAACGTTCGATATGAAACTTCAGCGGGGTCTTATCGTCGCCGGCGATGAAGCGCAGATCGGAACCATCCGGCTTGGCATCGGCGAAATAGCTGAAATTACCAGTGTGCAAACGCACCAGCACCGGCAGGTCAGTCAACGACGCAGCGATGTCGGCACCGGCGGCCGAGGTATCGAGAGTGATTTTTTTGCGGAAACTCCAAGCACTATCCCAAAAAGCAAACGCCGTTGAGGGAATCAATAACAACGTAAGCGCGCCCACCAACCATCGTCGCAACATGATCTCTTCCTTTTTAAAACGCCAGTAACAGACCAACGTATCGCTCTGCACTCTGCATCGCTGTCCATCACGATAGGCAAGCGAGCGTATTATTGGGATAGAAGATTGCAGAAACGTGACAAATACAAATTTTTACGCAGACACCACACGGAAATAATGTCAATAACGGGGACCCGGAATTGTCGAGCGGCTGGCCGTCGCGCTGATCGGGACTGCAAGTCGCTCCCACATGGATCATTCACCCTGTGTGCACCACGCAGTCGTAGCGGCGCGATTCATCGCGCCCCTACACACAACCCATGGGAGCGCGGCCATCTTGGCCGCTGTGTTTTTCTGGCGAGCGGGAGGCCGCTAGCAGCCCCTACGAGCCTCCCGCGTCACGGCGGCGTGGGTTTGTCATCCTTCTTGTCATCGCCGTAGCCGAGCACTTCGACGTCCAAGAAGGTCAGCGCGGCGTCGGCGATGGGTGCGGCATTGTCCGACTTGTTCACAGCGTCGAGCGCCTGCTCGGCGCTCTTGCTCACGCTGTTGGCGAGGTTGCCGACGCCCGACAAACCGGAGGCGAAACTGCCGGTGTCAACCACCGGCACGCCAGTCGACACGCCGCCGACCTGGATGTTGTCCGCACCCAGCACGTGTTGTGCGGCGATGGTGAGGTTACCGGCCGAACCGATGCCGGCGTCGCCGGCGTTGACGGTGCCGTCCGGCGCGATCAAATCCACATTGCCGGGGTGCACGTTCGGATCGGTGACGATGGCGCGGATACCGCTGCCCGCCACGGCGCCGGCGAAGTTCACCTTAATTGCGCCGGTTAACGGGTCCGGTGTGTACGTCGGCGCCGGCGCCGAAATCGCGCTCTTGGCGCCGCGACCGGCGTCGATATTGCCGTGGTCCGACCACAACAGAATGTCGCCGCCTTTCAAGGTAAACACCCGCTCCTGATTCACCAGGAAATCGCCGCTGCTGTAGGCCCGCACACTGCCGCTGGCTTGCGCGACGATGCCTTTTTGATCGGGCGTCTTGCTCGGCGACCCCGGCGGCAGGCTGGCCAAACCCGCATTGACCAGCCCCCCCGGCACCAGCAAATTGATGTCACCGCCGTCGAGGGTGTAGATGCGGCTGAAAAACAGATTCACGTCGCCGTGATAGCTCGCCGCTGCGTCGGCAGCTTGCGGGAACAAGCTCGCAATCGCGCTGCGGCCGCGCGTGTAGTCCTTGGACGACTGCGCCGCCGCGCGCCCGGACTCGCGCAGCTCGTTGAAAAAAATGTCCAGCAGCAACGCGCGCTGCTCCGTGCGTCCCAGTTGTTCGAACGCAGTCACCGTGGTGTCGAGACCGCGCGCCTGCATGAACGTAACCAATGATTCGGAATACGCCGTACTGTTCACCAGGTAACGCTGGATGAATCCCTTATAGTCCGCTGCCTGCGCAACACCAGCCACGGCGGTAAGCGCGGCGCCTTGCTGCGCGGGCAGCGCGGGATTTTTCTGAGCTCCGATGGTGCTCAATCCCGCTGAAGCCCCGAG
>JANLTU010000255.1:0-6640 GCA_031363085.1 Gammaproteobacteria bacterium | reverse complement strand
TAACAGGCGTAGTGCATTTCAAGAGTGCGCTTTGCCCTGCGCTTGCATACACTGGTCACTGACTCCTGCTACTGCCGGCTGCTGATTTCCACGTGTCGACTTCGCCCCCTGCCCGCCCCGCGCTGCCACCCTCGTGTACGTCGTTTCCGATTACGCTGAGCGGTGTGATCACATTTTTGGCCGCGCTGTATGGCTTGCGTTTTGCGCAAACAGATCAGGTTTCGGCGGCGCTGTGGACCTTGTGCGCATATGCGCTGCCCATCGTGATTCTTGAAGCGTGGCTGTTGCGCACTTATGCGCGCGCGTCGACTGGCCTGGATCGCGCTGCGGGCAATGCCATCAGTTGGCGACGCGTGTTTGTGAAACTCGTCGGACTCTATGGCACCTTCGCGATTCTCGCTGCGCTGTACTGGCTGATTCCCGAATATCACAAAGAACTTTACCAGCCATGCTGGGAAATGCTGCGGCTGGTGGTGCCCACTCTGTGTGTTGCGGCGCTGCCGTATTTTGCCTGGGCCGATGCACGCCAGCGCGAACCCGAAGACGCTTACTACCAGGCCGGTGCGGCCCTGCTCGGGCAGTGGTCTTCGCTTGAACGTGCCATGTTGTGGCAATATATTTTGGGCTGGTTGGTAAAAGGATTTTTCGTGCCCTTGATGTTTATCGGCGTGGTACGCGCGGTGAACCTGCTGCGTGGCGTGAACTTCGAAACCTTGTTAATGCAGTTTGCCAACACCTTCAATTTTACTTGGGAGCTGTTGTTTCTGGTCGACACGGCGCTGGCGGCGATAGGGTATGCACTCACACTGCGAGTGTTGGATGCGCACATTCGCAGCACCGAACCAACCTTCTTCGGTTGGGCGGCGGCACTGATCTGCTACGAACCGTTCTGGAGCTTTTTTTACGGGGCTTTTTTCACCTACAACGCCGACGAATTTTACTGGAATCACTGGCTGCAAGATGCGCCGCTGCTATCTTTAGTCTGGGGCACATCGATCTTGCTGCTGCTGCTGTTGTATATGCTGTCGCACACCGCATTCGGCATTCGTTTTTCCAATCTCACGCATCGCGGCATCATCACCAACGGGTTGTATCGCTATTCTAAACATCCGGCGTACGTGGCGAAAAATACACTCTGGTGGATGGTCGCAGTGCCGTTTGTTGTCAACCATGGCGTGGTCGATGCGGTGCGCGACTGCCTGCTGCTGGGTGTGGTGAATCTGATCTACTACGCCCGTGCCCGCACCGAAGAACGGCATCTGTCGTGGGATCCGGTGTACGTGCAGTACGCGCTGGCGATGAATGAGCGCAGCGTGTTCGCAGCGCTCGCGCGTGTGTTTCCGGCACTGCGCTATCGTGCGCCAACGCCTGCGTCCATGCGCCCGGTGGTGAGTTGAACAGCGTGATCGACAGCCGTGTCACCTGCGCCCGCTGCGCAGCCTGCTGTTGCAAGTTGCAAGTCATGCTTATGGCTGGCGACGATGTCCCCGCCCACCTGATCGAATACGATCAATGGAACAGCGCATCAATGCGCCGCCGCTCTGATGGCGGCTGCGCCGCGTTAGATCGCGACACGCTGCTGTGCAGCATTTACCAACGCCGTCCCGCCATCTGCCGAGAATTCGCCATGGGCGGAGGCGATTGCATCGACGCACGCGCACTGTGTTCTGTTACCGAGCTACTGGAATTAAAGACCTGACCCCAAAACCCAGATGAAAAATCATCCCGACGCCGATACCATCATTGCCCATACCCGTTGCTGGATCGAGCACGTGGTGATCAAACTCAACCTGTGCCCGTTCGCACGCAAGCCGTTTGAAGCCGGTAAAATACGCTTTGTCGTCAGCAGCACGAATCAGCCGGAAGCGCTGCGCGCCGCTCTCCAACAGGAGCTAAAGTTCCTGAGCTCGACCGATGCCAGCGTTGTAGAAACCACGCTGTTAATTCACCCCAACGTATTGAACAATTTTCTCGACTACAATGACTTCCTCGACGTGGCCGATGCGGTGCTCGAAGAGCAGGACTACACCGGCGAATTCCAGGTGGCAAGTTTCCATCCGCACTACCAGTTCGCCGGCACACAGGTCGACGCCACCGAGAATTTCACCAATCGCTCCCCGTACCCAACCCTGCATCTTTTACGCGAAGAAAGCTTGCAACAAGCACTCGACCACTATGCCCACCCCGAAAAAATCCCCGAGCGCAATATCCACACGCTGAACGAGCTCGGCGCCGAACACCTGCGCGAAGTACTCCGCCGGTGCCTGCGAGGGGAGTCATAACGATGATCGCCTGATGAATTGTCATGCGCGCTTTATTGTCAAGATGTAGCGTCTGAGTGACCGCGCAGCGCATAAAACCGGCGCACGAATGCGTCGAGCGCGCCTGCGGCAATCGCCGTACGCAGACCGCGCATCAAGTCCTGATAGTAGTACAAGTTATGAATTGTGTTGAGGCGCGCGCCGAGAATTTCGTGCGCCTTGTCGAGGTAACGTAAATAGGCGCGGCTGTAAAAGCGGCAGGTGTAGCAGCCACATTGCTCGTCGAGCGGGCGCGTGTCGCGCTCGTATTGGGCGTTGCGAATGCGAATATCGCCGTTGCGTGTGAACAGGTGGCCGTTACGTGCGTTGCGTGTGGGCATCACGCAGTCGAACATGTCGATGCCGCGCTGCACCGCCTCGACCAGATCTTCCGGCGTGCCCACGCCCATCAAATAGCGTGGCTTGTCGGCCGGCATTTGCGGCGCCACGTGCGACAGGATGCGTAACATGTCTTCCTTGGGCTCGCCCACCGACAACCCACCCAGCGCATAACCATCGAAACCGATATCGATCAGGCCCGCCAGCGACGCATCGCGCAAGGGCTCGTGCATGCCGCCTTGCACAATACCGAACAGCGCGGCTGAATTGTCACCATGCGCCACTTTGCTGCGCGCCGCCCAGCGCAGCGACAGCTCCATCGAAATACGCGCAGTGTCGGCGTCGGACGGATGTGGCGTGCACTCGTCGAAGATCATCACGATGTCCGCGCCCAGCGCGCGCTGCACCGCCATGGATTCTTCCGGGCCGAGAAAAACTTTATCGCCGTCGATCGGCGACGCGAATGTTGCGCCCTGCTCGCTGAGCGTGCGTGCGTGCCCGAGGCTGAACACCTGAAAACCGCCCGAGTCGGTGAGTATCGGCCCGTCCCAATGCATGAAGTGGTGCAGATCGCCATGCGCCTGGATCACTTTAGTGCCAGGTCGCAACATCAAATGAAAAGTGTTACCCAGAATGATCTGCGCGCCGAGCTCTTTGAGCTCCTCGGGCGTCATTGCCTTCACGGTGGCATAGGTGCCCACCGGCATAAAGGACGGCGTGTCCACCACTCCGCGCGGGAAAGTCAGCCGGCCACGCCGCGCCGCGCCGTCGGTCTTATGCAAATCAAATTTCATGTATGACATGCTTCAAGTTAACTCCATTGATAAACATCGCATCGCCATAACTGAAAAACCGGTATTTCTGCTGCACCGCATGTCGGTACGCATGCATGATATTTTCATGTCCGGCGAAGGCGCATACCAGCATCAGCAGCGTGGAACGCGGCAAATGAAAATTGGTGATGAGCGCGTCGACCGCATGGAACCGGTAACCGGGCGTGATGAACAGGCGCGTGTCACCGCAGAACGGGGCGAGGCTGCCGCTCTGCGCAGCGCTTTCCAGGCTGCGCACAGCGGTGGTGCCCACTGCAATCACACGGCCGCCGCGTGCGCGTGTGTTCGCAACCTGGGCACACACCTGCGCGGACACGTCCACAAACTCCGCGTGCATGTGGTGCTCGTTCAGATCTGCGACGCGCACCGGTTGAAACGTACCGGCGCCGACGTGCAAGGTGACGTACGCGAATTCCACGCCTTGCGCCGCGAGCCGGTCCAACAGCGGTTGATCGAAATGCAGCCCGGCGGTGGGCGCCGCCACGGCACCGTCGTTGCGTGCGAACACGGTTTGATAACGCGCGTGGTCGGCCGCTTCATCGACGCGTTGTATATACGGCGGCAGCGGGATGTGACCGATGGATTTTAAAATATCCAGCACCGGTCGAACATTGTCGAAGCGCAGTTCAAACAACGCGGCGTGGCGCGCCACCACCCGCACGCGCACGTCACTGTCGAGCAACACTTCGCTGCCGGGTTTGGGGGCGATGCTGGCGCGCAGGTGTGCAAGCACGCGCTGCCCATCCAGCACGCGTTCCACCAGCACTTCCACCCGACCGCCGCTGGCCTTGCGACCGAACACGCGTGCCGGAATCACGCGCGTGTCGTTGAACACCAGCAGATCGCCCGCGTTTACTAATGTCGGCAACTCAGCGAAGTGGCGGTCGGCGCAGTCACCGCGCGCCGCGTCGAGCGTCAACAAGCGGCTTGCGCTGCGTTGCGCCAACGGATATTGGGCGATTAATTCGGGGGGTAAGCTGTAATCGAAATCGGCTACGCGCATGGCGCCGCATCTTAACTCAGGCAAAAAATTTCGCGGCAGATTTTTATGCGCAATTACCGGAGCCGAACGTGCGAAGGGGAGCTTGCGCTCCCCCTCGTTTACAACGCTATCAACTAAAACTTACTTCTAAAACTTACTTCTTGCGACGACGGCTGAGGCTCCATGCCCCGACACCGATCAGGCTCAACCAATCCAATGCACCGGCACCGGTTGAAGATGAGCCCGAGTCGTCCAGACCTGAGCCTTTTCGTTTCAGGAACTTGGCAATAGCTTCAATCGTGTCTCCCTGCGTCAACAAGAATTTTAACGAGGCCATTTCAGGCTCGGTATTGATCGCTTTCTTGATCTTTTCTTCGCTTGCGCCGATCACCGCTGGCTCTTTACCGCCGGTACCCCCTGGGCCGTGGCAGGACTCGCAGTTGGCTTTGTACAGCGGCTCACCTAATGAATTGAGATACGCTGCGATGGCGGACCTATCAGCGGCTGGCAGGCTCTGCAAAGACTGCATATCGGTTACTTCACGAATCGCCTCATCAATGTCTTCCACCGACGCACCCACAACACCACTCGCCTTAGAGGTGGTCGTGGCGGTCCGGATGGCGGGACCATGGCAAGATGCGCACTTACTGTCGTACAGCGCATGACCAACCGTACCCGACGGCGGGGTCGTTGCCGCCGTGATTACCGCCGTGGTCGTCACCGCATTGCTCAAGGGCGTCGTACCATTGTCGGTCACAGTTAACTTAACGGTGAAGGTTCCAGCAGCGGTATAGGTGTGCGAAGGTCTAACACCGGTTCCCGCTGTTGAGGCGTCACCGAAGTCCCAGCTATACGTGGCCGTGAGTCCGTTAGACACTGTTGACGCGGAGCCGTTGAAAGCCACTGCCGTGCCTACGCTACCCATATAAGGACCGCCAGCATTCGCGACCGGCGCCACATGCGTACCGACGGCCGAGATCACGATATTTTGCGTTTTACTGGTACTGACACCCGCGCCATCGATCACGGTGAGTTTTACCGGGAAGGTCCCCGCCGTTGCGTAGGAATGGGTTGCGGTGGTGCCCGTTGCGTCAACACCCGTGGTGTTGGCAGTGTCGCCAAAGTTCCAGTTCCTGGTTGCAATGGTACCGGTGGAACTCGAACTGTCGAAGGTCACTGGAACACCAATGGTTCCGGTTGTGGGGCCGGTAAACAACGGCACTACGGGAACTGCAGCACCGCCGGTAACGGTAATAGTAGCCGTTATTCTTGCCGCACTGTCCAGCGTATCGGCATTGTTACCATTACTGGATACGCCTGCTCCCGTCAGCGTTACGGTGCCGGCGGTTGCGGGCGCAGTCCATGTAAAGGTGTAAACCTTGCTGCCGCCCGTCATCGCAGCAGCAGCGGTATGGATCAGCTCTCCGGCGTTAGCTCCGGTCGTGACGATAGTAGATTCCGTGCCTGTCACCGCCAGCGTGCCACCCGATGCGGTGACACTCAGCCCAGCCTTGACTGCCGGACCGCCACTGACTGTGAACGTTAATGTGTTTACGGAGTTTGCAGCAACCGACGTGGGAACAGCACCGCCCATCGTACCGAAGGCAACCGTCGCTGTTGTCGTTGCACCACTATGACAACCACCTCCACATCCAGACGTTGCTCGATTATCCCCACCTCTGCCCGGATCATGCGCATAAGCAATAGGCGCCTGCGCTACGAACAACCCCGTCATCAACACCAGCGGCAACGCCGCGCGTAAACTCTTATTCATTCTATCCATGGTAATACCCCTCTGAAGGAAGTAGTTGTGCCCGTCGTTTTGTGTAGACATTAGCGACAGCGATATCTCACACCAATGTACGCGCATCAATATCATGACCAGACTTCTGTAGATTTAAACTCCAACGCCCAATATATACCTGCATTAGGTTTAAGCGAGTGTTAAAAAGTTAAAAAACTACCGAAGTATGCATGCTCAATGACGAGTGCATCGTTGCGCACAGAGTGCACATACTGGCTGAATTGAACGTGAATTTAACGCAGAAAGGCAGCGCGCGACGAGGTCGCGCGCCGTTATTGATTTAAGGCTTGGCGGCGTGACTCGCCATCGGCTTCTTCTTCGACAACACATCTTTGCAGGCTTGCGACAGTTCCGCGTCCTTTCCATGCAGGCATGCCATCAC
>JANLTU010000230.1:0-7065 GCA_031363085.1 Gammaproteobacteria bacterium | reverse complement strand
GTTGTGCCCAGTGGTGTTGCAGCAGTTTTTGGTAAACGTCTTGTTCGGCGGCGGTGAGCTGCGCGAGCTCGGCGCTGACCGGGTCGGGTTCCTCGCCCCAAAACTCGCGGCTGGCTGTCAGCGTTGTTTCGTCCATGAGCAGCGACTGCGTCTGCGGAAAACGTGCGCGCAAGCGGTTGAGCATGGCGTAGCCGTGGGTATCGATGTCGCCCCAGTAATACAACGGCCGCGCGGCCAACCATTCGACTTCGAACAAGGCGCTCAATCCGTAACCCAAACCAAACACCACCAGCGCGCCTGGGCACGCGGGAAAGGTCAGGCCGTTGAGTTTGTTCTCGGTGATAAACACACGACGCACCGGCAGGTCCAGACGCTGAAATTGTTCCAGCGGCAAAGTGATGTCGGACATGCCGTGTAGGTGCAGCGCAGGATCAAGCAGACGAAAGCGCACACTGGGCGCTTCGTATTGCAGCCCGAAGCGGCGTTCGAAAACATGTCCGGCACGCCCGTCACTGTCCTCATGCGTCGCAGCGGGCGGCAATACCGCAGCAAGCAACGCTCCCAGCAGCGGCTTGCGGCTTTCGATAAATTTGGTGTCAACCCCTGGAATCGCAAGCTGACGCAGATAGCAGCCGGGCTGTGGATGCTGCGCGAAATAGTCCAGCACCGCGAACACCTTGGGCCAGTGCTGCGCCTGCTCCAGCACCGCAAGCGGCGTTGCGGTCAATGCCGCGCGCGTTTGCGGCCAGCGCGCCAAGGTCGCTTCCACGACCTGCGTGAATTCACGAAACTCGGCTAACTTTTCGATGAAACCGAATAAATCATCGGCGCTGTCGAAGCACACGCCACGCGGCAGTTGCTGCGCACCCAGGCTGCGCAGGTTCACACTGTCCCATTCGATGCGATAAGCGTGCGTGTGCTGCTCGCTCGAAGCGGCGCGCAACCTGTCGATCCACACGCGCACTGCGGCGAAGCACAGCGCCAACTCCGCGCGCGTGGGCCGCACGAATGAAACCGCGTAGGGAAAAATCAGTTCGCCGCGCAACGCATCGCGCAACAACTTTTGGCTGTCCCAGCGCTTGCGCAGCCGGATGCGTAACTCAGTTGGCGTGGTCCACTGCATGCTGATGCGCTTGGTAGGTGGCCTTCTCTTCGTGGTAGGCATCAATGCTTAAATTGCGGAGCATGGAATTGCAACCGTCCTGGTTATGCACGAAATTCACTGTGCGCACGTAATCCTCAATCACGTGGATTTTTTGCAGCGGCGTGACGATCAACAATTGCAGGTTGAGCTTCTTGAACAACTCCAGTGCATAGCGCGCGGAGTCGTCCGAGCCACGCCCGAAGGCTTCGTCGATCATCACAAAGCGGAACGAACGCGAGCGTGTCTCGCCCCACGCCAGACCAAATTGATAGGCCAGCGCCGAGGCCAGAATCGTGTACGCCAATTTCTCTTTCTGCCCGCCGGACTTGCCGGCCGAATCGGAGTAGTGCTCGCGCTCGACATGGTCCGCGCGCCAGCGCTCGCTGGCTGAAAACACAAACCAGTTGCGCACGTCGGTAACCTTGCGCGTCCAGCGCCGGTCTAAATCCGTGGTACCTTCCCGCCCTTTGAAGCAATCGATCAGCGCTTTGACTTGGCGGAATTTATCCTCGGTGTACAAATCGTCCTGGCGCGCCGTCAGCGCCTCGCCCAGGCAGGCGCGTAAATCCTCCTGAAACTGGCGAATCTCGGCATCGGGATTGCGGTCGCCGACCAGCTTGATGTAAGTGCCCGCGTTGTAATCGATGGCCGACAGCGACAGGTTGATTTTTTCGATGCGGCGTTCGATTTCCTCACGTTCCTTGTCAAGCTGCGAACGGAACAGCGCGATGTCGTTGATGGTGCCCTCGTTGAGCATGGTCTTGAAGCGCTGCTCGTGGCGCGGCAAATCTTCGCGTTGCAGCCGCTCCAGCATCGCGCGATATTCGCCGACCGCCTGCAACGCCACATCGGCCTCGCGCGTTTCCACCGGAAAATCGGTTTTATATTGCTGCATGCGCTGGATGATGTCTTCGGTCATGCGCTTGGCTTTCCGGTCCTCGGCGTCGATGCGCGCTTGCAACCATTCGCGCATGTCTTGCTGGCGGCTCTCGCAACCCTCGATGTTGACATTTTTTTCGCCCAGGGCCTCGCGTTGCAAGCGCGTAAGCGTCGGCTGCAATTGCGCGCGTGCCGCCTCTGCCCAAGCCGCGACCGAAGCCTGCGCGCCATGCAGCGCAGCTTGATCGGCTTCCAGTTTGGCGGCCAGATGACCGCGTGCTTGCATCTGTTCTTGCAGTGCGTGTTCGTCGCCCGCCACGCTCGTGCACACCTCCAGCAGACGCGCCTGCAATTCGCGCAAGCGGTCGGAACCCTGTTCGATGCGGCGTTTTTCTTCTCCCAGGATTTCAATTTGCGTGGCCAGTGGCGCCCACACGATTTCGCTCAGGCGCTCGAAGCGCAGCAGCTCCAGCACTTGGTCGCGCGCCGCCTGCTGCTGTTTTTTATCGAGCTCGGTTTGGTGCAGCGCGCTCAGTAACGCGAGCATCTCGTGATGCAGGCGCACTTCGTTATTTTCCAACGCACGGATTTTTTCCGCATTGCTCCAGCCCAGCACGTAACGGGTGCGATCCGTGAGTGCATGGCGATCGTCTTTTTCGTGGCGCTCACCGCCGCTTTTGATCTGGCCGTTCAACGACAAGGCCTTGGGGCGGCGCTGGAAGGATTCGAAGTCCGCGCAACAGGCGTAGTCGAAACGCGCACTGAGTTCACGTTCCAGCCAAGCATAAAACTCGCTGTCCGGTTTAATATCAAGCTTGTGCACTAAAGCGTCGGGCGCGGGCGTTTGCGCTGCCGGGCGCACCTGCGCGCCGACGCGGAAATACACCAGACGCGCCTTGAGATCGGTGCGATCCGCATACTGTGCCACGCGCGTGTAATGCCGTTCCGGCACCAGCATACTCACGCCGAAAGGGTGCAGCACGCGTTCGAGTGCGCCTTCCCACAGCGACTCCTGCGCACGCACCTGCATCAGCTCACCGGCGAACGGCAGCTCGTCGTCGGGAATTTCTAGTACGTCGCACAGTTGCGCCCGCAGCGCCAGACTGCGCGCCGGGATGTTGGTTTTACGCGCGCGCAGCGAGGTCAGTTCCGCACTCAACTGCTCGTGCGCGTGTTTGAGCTGCTGCTTTTGCACCGCTAAATCCACTTGCTGCGCTTCGAGTCTGGACTGCGCGTGCTCCAATTCCTGACGCCGCGCGCCGCCCTGCGTGCGCACCGCGTGAAACGGCGCTTCTTCCAATGTGGCGTCGAAACCCTGCGTACGGCACAAGGCTTGGTAACGTTCTGCCTGCTGCTGGCGACGGACACGTTCCTGTGTAAGCCGTTCAACTTCGCGCTCAATGTCGGCCAGACGTCGCCCACCCTGATCGTCGATGGCGCGCCGCACATCCGCCTCCTGCCCGCGCAAATCAGCGAGCGCTGCGCGCGCCCGGCGCACGCGGTCGTCCAGTCGCTCCAGGTCTTGACTTCTGTGCTCGATGCGCTCCACCAGCAACCCGGCTTTGATGCCATCGAAAAACGGCCGCAACGCGTCGCGGCATGCACGCAGGTGTTCACCTTCGCGCTCCACTTCGGCGAGGCGGTCGCAGGACTGCACCAGCGGGCTCAGCATTTCGATCTGGCGGCACGCTTTGACCACTGCGTCGTGGGCTTGATTGAGATTTTCAAATTCGCGACAGAGTACCTCCACACGCGCCTCCACCGGCGGCGGCTCCAGCATGTGGTCGCGAACGAAGTCGGTGAGATTGCCGACCGACTTCATCGACACGGTTTGGTAAAATAGTGCCAGGGCTTGTTCGTTTTCGATGCCCATGCGGCGGCGGAATTCGGCGGCGTACTGCACGAAGCTGTCGAATAATGTCACGCCCCGATCCTGACGCAAGCGTTTACGCAACTGCTGCAGGTCACCGCCGAAGCCGCTGAAATCCGCAGTGATTGCCAGCGGGCGGTCAGCCACCAAATACAAGCGTTCGGGATGTTGCTGCCCGGGCTTGCTCCAGAAGATTTGCGCCAGCGTTACCCACTGGTCGTAGCCGGCGTTGTGAAACAAGCCCAGCAACACGCTGTAGCTGCTGTGATCGCGCAGCGCGACGGCCTTGGCGTTGAGACTGTCCGCGTCTTTCTCGCTTTTGTAATAACCGCGCACGTAGGACGTCTGGCTGCGCTCGCGGCCTTCCGCGCCGGCGGCTTTGTTGTAGGTGATTTTTTGGCTGGGCACCAGCAACGTAGTCAGCGCATCCACCAAGGTGGATTTGCCCGAGCCGATGTCGCCGGTCAGCAATGCATTGTCACCACATGGCGCCAGATGCCAGACGTGGCGATGAAAAGTGCCCCAGTTCAACACTTCGAAGCGCTGCAAGCGGAAACCCGCCTGCGCTTCGGGCGCGGAAAAATCCAAGGCTTGGTTGGCTGCGCTGGTTTCAGAGGGCATGGCGGCGATAGACCTCAAGCTTTTCATTCACGTCGACTAGCCAATCGGCATCCACCAGCGCTTTGAGGATGCGACGCACTTCGAAATACTGCGCTTCCGCCAAGGGCTTTAAAAGTCCCAACTCCACGGCCTTGTTGATCGCCGTGTCCATTTGCTCCGCCTGACGTGCTTCGTTCGCCAGCGGTTTCAAATACACGCGCATGGCATTGTGCAGGTCGTCGCGCGTCAGCACGGTTTTCACGTCGCCACCGCCGTGATCAGCTTCCGCCAAACGCTTGCGCAGCAACACGCACAGCAGACTCACCGGATAGCTCAAGGGCCGGCGCGCCACCAACTTGGGTGCATCACCGCCGTCCTCATGCTCGCCTGAGCGCTGCTTCAAAAAGGCATAGCCTTCCGCCTCATCCAGCCATAGATCCAGCCCCAGCACCGCAACGTAATCGCGTACGCGTGCCTCCAATAGCGTCAGGTGTTGCCATAACCCGGCGTGCGTATCGCGATACAACACGCTCTTCATCAAGTGCACCAGCACGGGTGTGAGTTGCGTTTGGGTTGCGTCGTCCATGTTCACCTTGTGAAGATGATCAGCGGCACCTGCGCGCGCCGCCATTGGCCGTTGGTGTGCTGCCAAGTGATCGCCTGCAGCGTGTCGGCGTCGATGCTCGCGCGCGCTGACTGGCTCGCCAGATTCACGTACGCCACCAGTTCGCTCAACCCTTGTTGCAGCGGAAATTCCTCGCACACCTGCGCCAGCGAAATTTGCGCGCGGCGTTGCAGCGCGTGACGCAGGTTGGCGTGCAGGCGCGCCGTATCGACATAGTGTTGCTGGTAAAGCGCGGCCGCGTCGAATTGCGCCGCGCCTTCGTCCACGTCCGCGTCGGCCAGTTGCACCGCAATAGCGGGCCGGAACAAAGCACGCGCCAGCGGCAATTCAACCGCCGGTTTGACGTCATGAAGCCATGCAAACACACGCTCGGCGGGTGCGGCGTCCTTCACTGCCACTGCCTGGCGTTCGATGCTGCCGATCAATTGCATGATGCGCTTGTTCTCCATCCACACCTGCTCGTCGAGATAGCGCTTGAGCTGCTCCACCAGCAGCGAGCCGGTGCGCTGCACTTTCTCGCCCGCGTCCAACAACCCGAAGCGCAGATCGCGCAGAAAATCAGAAGGGGTCAAGTCTTGCACCGGCGCAAGTGCGTAGATGCGCTCGACGAACGCCGTCATCTCGCCTTGGCGCGACGGCGACATAAGATAGGCCCAGAACGCGCGGAAACTTTTGCCCTGATCAGAATCGGCAATCGCGTCTTGATCACCGAACACGCTATCAAGCAGCGCGCCCTTGCCGTCCTCGCTGATGGCGATTTTCTCGCGCACTTGCCGGTCGAGACGACGGAAGTTTTCCTCCACTTGGCGGAAATCGGCCAACAAACGCCGCGCGGTGTCTTCAATCTGAAAGAAACGTTCCTTCACTTGGGTGGCGTCAAACGCCAGCGGCGCACCGTTTTCCAACTGCGCGATCTGCGCTTCGAGAGCGGCTTTCTGCCGCTGTAATTCCGCAATGCGTGCCGCGCGATCCAGCTCGGTGAGCTGCACCAGTTCACGCAACAACTGAAACACCGTTTGCAGGCGCGACTCGGTACCGACGAATTGTTTTTGCTCCAGACTGCGCAACCACTCAATGGCTTGCTCGGCCGCCGGCGTCAGATCGAATTCCGCCTCGTCTTTGCCCTTGGGAAAATACTTGCGTAAAAACGCCGCCTCGCCGCGCGCCCAGTCGTCGAGGTAGTCTTTGGCGGCGCGTGGATAAGCCTGCGCGCCTTCCAATGCACGGATACGAAACAGCTCGTCGTCGAGCAACGACACAAGCTCGGTGTGCGCGATGGAGCGGCGGTTGGCGCGGATAAACGCGCGGTGAAAAAAACCGACGATTAACGGCGCATGATCAGCAAGCAGTAAACGCCACGCCGCATGCTGCTGGCGTAAAGTACGCAGCTCAAAGTAGTCCATAAACTAACGCAGATTCGCAGGCTAACGTGCTAACGCATGGTACGCCAAAGCGCGCACGACCTCACTACCGCGTGACTAACTTGAGTGCGTCTTAGCGCCTGTTCAAGATCACCCTGGCGAGCGCATTGCGGCGTTAAAATCAAACTCAAAATACTCACCTACTGCGTGTAGGCGGCGTTTTTGCAGTTTGATTTTGCCTTGCACTGTATCCCGAACAGGCTCTTATGCCGCCTTGTGCTTCTCCACATATTTCGGCAATCACCAGCTCCCAGACATACACGTCAATGGAAGGTGCAGCAAACCATCAAACTGAAGGGGATGAGACATCACATCGCCTTACGGGTTACTGATTAAAGCGTTCGACCAAGGGGAGCTGGCGCTTGCCGTGGATTACGGCAACGATTTGTTCGAGATCGAAAACAGCCGCTCTCTGGAACAACTGCAACCCGTGCTGGACATCCTGGGACGGCACTGGAAAGAGCTGATGCCCGCGTCGCTGCGCCGGGCCCTGGTCAGTTGGGTATTCCGGGTGGTTGCGCCCGGC
>JANLTU010000229.1:0-3684 GCA_031363085.1 Gammaproteobacteria bacterium | reverse complement strand
CTACATCAACGCCCCGGTCGGCCCGGTTGCGCAGTACACGGTGAAAGTTGTCGGTGCCATCGTCACCAGCACCACGCGCTATCTGCATAAAGATCACCTCGGCTCGGTGGACACGGTGACCAACGAAACCGGTGCCGTGGTCACGCGCTTCCGCTACGACCCCTTCGGCCAGCAGCAAATCGTGGTGGGTGACCCGACCGTCACCCACCACGGCTACACCGGCCACGAAATGATGAACGGCGTGGGCCTGATCAACATGAACGGGCGGGTGTACGACCCAAGCTTGGGCAGGTTTATGCAGGCCGATCCGACGATTCAGTCGCCGCTGGATTTGCAGAACTACAACCGCTACAGCTACGTGGATAACAACCCGCTGAGTGCGACTGATCCGAGCGGGTATAAGAAGTTTTGGAAGCAGAGTTGGGCGAAGAAGGGGTGGATGGGAATACGTGGCGCGGTGAAGGTTGTTGTTGGATTGGTATTGGTGATCGTCGCGATGATTGATCCAGACCCTACCACACTGACGAATCAGGCTTTAATTAGCCTCGGTATATCAGCGATGGCAAGCGGCGCCTGTGAATTGGGGTGGAGTTGCCAGCCAAAGCAGGGGTTGCAGAACAACGGCACATATACAGGCGGTGACAAAGACAATTGGTCTGTGGGTGGTGGAGGCTCTATGCCGCCGCCAAAGAAACAACCTACCGGAGGGAGTGGGCCAGCGGGTGACTCAACAAGTAGTCCTGCTGATCCCTGTGGAGGACGTGGCTGCGATAAGCACGGCAATGTTGTGGATACATCCAATATGGTCGCGTCGAACGATGCAGCATGCCCAGACCTGTGCCATGACACGACATCAAGCGAACCTAGTCGAACTATGACGAGCGGTGAAGAATTGGTTTTGGATGGTCTTGGGATGCTTGTAGGCGGCATCACTGGTCCCGGAAAAGCAGCGCTTAACATTATGTTTAAGACGGAACACTATATTGAACGTTTTATGGATGCAGGTTTAAGCGTTAACAAGGCGGAGGCGATAGTCAGAGGAGAGGTTGCTGCATTTAGATCAAATATGGAAATCGGTGGCAGTGTGAGCGGACGTCTGAAAATGGACGGTACACTCATCCAATATAATGCTTATGTGCTTCCAAATGGGAAAGTGAACGTAGGAACAATATATCCGGTGAAATGACCATGAAACGGACGTTAACTGATGATGAGCGCCAAGCCATTCTAACCCTTGTTCAAGGATTAAAAGCTGATGATAAAAATCAGATAATTGCAGAGCTTGACAATTGCACCGTCGAAGAAGCGACGGCAGATGGGTCACGACTGACGTTCTTTCTTGCCGGGTATCATCGGCCTGCATATCGCGGCCAACATGCCTATGACGTTGGCGGTGCAGTCAATGACATTGATGGAGCGGAGATGGCGGTTACGCTGTATGCCGATGAGAATCATCGCCTCCTTGAACTCGAACTCGTCAAGTGGGACGAGACGTCAATTATCAAACCCGACTGGAGCACTTTTAGAGTTCTGTATTAACCCGTGGAATAGCGAAGCGTATTCCGCCCTTCTTCGGGAAGATGGAAGACAGGGGACTCTCACGTCGTGGACGCTGGGAGCGAGTGTTGACAGTAACTGAAACCGTTAAATTGAAACTTGGGGAACTGTATGAATCTCGCTTGCCGAAGGATCGCTGCAACATTACTCGTGCTCGCCGCCCACGGCTGCGCGACGCCGTTCAAATCGATCCCAAAATCCGATGACGACTTTCGGCTGCCGCCTGCGGAACTCACGCAGCGCTTCACTGATGTGCGCCAATACAGCGCAGAGCACGCGTCGGTCCAGGTGTTCAACTTTCCGGTGGCGGAGGAACTTATCAGCAATTGGGGGCCGCCCGACAAGTCAACGGTTCCAACCGTCAACCGCACGTTGCAGTACGGCATGGTGGCAGACTTCAGCGGAATCGCGCTGTGGGCCTCGGGTGGTGTGCTGGATATTTTTCTCCCTGCAACCGTGTTCATCGGTTACATGATGTTGACGCAGACACCGGAGAAGTTGACGTGGAACAAAGCGGACTACAGCGTCGACGTCCACACCGTCAAGCAAAGCGGCGCGCAGCGAGTGCTATCTTGGGACTGGAAGCACACGTCTTCCGGCGTCACCACGCCAGTATTTGCGTCGACCATCGGGATCATGCCAGTGGTTGCGCCAGACGTTGGCATCACGCCGATTTTCAAATATGACTTGTCGTTTGGACCACGCTTCTTTGAATCGGACTTCGATGCCAACGATCCGGGATTGAACGGCGGGTTTTCTTTGGGCATCGGCGTTCGACACCCGACCCTCATCCCGCGCACCGATACGGAGATCAGCGTGGGATGGCGAACCAATGGCAATTTCGATTACGACTCAAACCGTCAAACCAACACAAATCTTACAATCGGCACCCGCAGCATCCCCATCGAAGCGCTTGCCATGTACCGGGTGGCGGATTCGTCGATGCGCGTGGGCGGCGGCGTCAGCGCTCACCTCAACGGACGATTCCTCTCGAATTATCTTCCCGATGAGAAGCTCGATCCGGCCGTCGGCTTCATTGGCCAGTTCGACTATTCATTTTTTCCGCGCTCCGCGACCGGCATCCGTTTCGAATGGCTGCGCTACCAAACCGCCTCCGGCCGCGAACTCAACGCGAATACCATCGGGCTTACGCATACGACAGCGTTCCGGTAACCCTTCTCGCGCGAGCGACCGCGCCGTAGTGCGAAGAATAGTTTTTCGCGCTACTTCTATTACAACGCCGATGAGCGCGTCTCGTCGGTGGGCACGACGATTAATACCGACACCTTTATCTCGGGAGAGAAAGGGGACGCTTCCCGATTATAGCCTACGATCTGCCCGTATCGAAGTAGTGTGGCTTGACCAATAGTGACCTGCTTGTGTGCGGGACTCGAAATGGCGGCTAACGGCTTCGCCTCATTCGCCCTACGAAATTGCGGGGAAGGTATAGCGGACTATCGACGGTATCGGGTGGCACGTATTTTTTTACGGTGAAATTTGCTGGAACGGAAAAACGATGTGCTGGAGCGGCACGTGGATGTGTTGCGTGACGCGCGTCCGTTTCACATTGATGCGTGGGTGTTGTTACCCGAAAACGACGACGGCCCCGCGCGGGGCCGTCGCGGTCAGGGGGCCGCCTGCGGTTTACGCGAAGACAGCGTCGAGGGTCTTGGCGTCCAACACCCGCTCGCTCCATTGTTCCAAGTGCGCACGCTGCGCGTGCTCGATCTTGCCGTTGGCCCACTCGGGGAGTGGGCCGAAGCGTAATTGGAGCTGGCGGCGCAGGATCGTGGCCTCGCCGGTCAACACGCCTTCCTCGCGTCCTTTTTCGATGCCTTTCTCAATGCCTTTCTCAATGCCTTTCTCAATGCCTTTTTCTATGCCTTTCTCGAACTGTTCCTGTTCCTGCTGTTTGAGACGTGTACGCAACATGACTTGTACCTCCGAAAAGTTCTCAACGTCGATTTGATTCACATCAATGTTCTTGCCGGGCGCAACCACCCGGAATACCCAACTGACCAGGGCCCGGCGCAGCGACGCGGGCATCAGCTCTTTCCAGTGCCGTCCCAGGATGTCCAGCACGGGTTGCAGTTGTTCCAGAGAGCGGCTGTTTTCGATCTCGAACAA
>JANLTU010000221.1:0-5404 GCA_031363085.1 Gammaproteobacteria bacterium | reverse complement strand
CCGTGTCGGTTGCCTTGTGTTTTGTCTACACCCGCGCTCACGCGCGGACTCCGACAAAACCCCCGGCTCCTACGGCTACTCGGGGGTCGTCGCACTTCCTGTGCTCCTTCACGGAGAAAATCGTAAACCTCGCGCGCCAAGTGCTCCGGCAGTTGGCGGACTTCGCGGTAAATTTTTTCGGCGATGTTGCTCATAACGTATAGCTCCGAATAGTCGTATGCGGTTCGATAATGTACGCCTTACTTAAAGGCGCACGTTTATGTCGAGCGACATTCTTCCAAATCAGTGTGATCGTCAATTTATACGCGGCGTGGTTCTGTATACGAACGATACGGCGGTGGCATTCGGCGACAAACTCAGCGCGTTGCCGGTTGTTGCGTAGTGGCGGATGACGTAGTCGTACTCATGTGTGGAATGCAATAACGCAAGCCTGACCCGATTACAAGCCTGATCCGACTCCTGCGAATCCTCGTGACCTTAAAAACGGTAGTTGACCAGGCTATTTAAGTGATTCTTCGTTTGCTCGAAATATTGAATCGGCTAATCTTGTACCCGTTGACACGAGTTTTGAAAGCACACGAAGCTGCTCTTTACAGGTTTTTGATTGGGTAGGACTTGGATAATTAATCGTGTGATCAATCTCACCCCATATCTCCTCAAACAACGTCCTTACCTGAATTTCACAACACACGTCTGAAATCTGTTTTGGTTTAATCAAATAATGAATGCTCGTGTAGTAGGATTCTTTCAACTTTACTTCAAGACCAAGCGATTCAAAAAATCCTCTTGCCTCTGGGTCCCATGAATACGCGATAGGTTTTTCCGCTAAAAATCAGTCCTGTGACTTTACTTTTTTATCTATAAATTCATGAATTTGTGGGAACTGATCCTGATAGAGATGTAACACTCGCACCCCCGTTAGATCGGTGACGCACGAGAAAAAATTATCGTGTGTGATGGGAATGTAACTAGCGTCTAATACCTTGCGCAGCAGCTTTTCGCGAAGGTGATCGGGGTCTTTTAGTCTTGATTTTATGGAGTGGATTGTTGGATTTTTTGCTTTGTTTAGCGTCGGCTCAAGCTTGAAGCAATCCACAACAGCATTCTTGAACTGCTCAAATAAATGCTGCTGACTACGATACAAATCAACCAACTCACCAGGACTAACGGCCATAAGTCGAGATCCTTTCTTAGTTAGAGCAAGCTGACACGCTCTAAAAGCTCAGTTGCAAACTTCCGATAGGAATCTCCCGTCTCTTCATATTTAGCGCGAGCACCTGCAAGAGTGCCCACGTCATCGTGCTCCTTCTCCTGATGGCCCGGAACCTTCCACATTGGTTTGTGATATTTCTGCGCAAAAGCTGGAAACGTATTGTGTGTATACATAATGGAGTCACCACCGATAGGATGATTCAGCAATTCTTCGGTTAGGTGATTCCAGAGTTCTGGCTTGATATATTTTTTTATCGTTGAAGGAATTTGCTCGGCATAGTTTAGATGCGCCTTCGCCAAATTCCATTTATATTTTGGGTTTGAATATGGCTTTGCATTGTAGATTGTGTAACCCAAAAAACTGACAAATCGAGCAGGGAAAGACTTGCGCTTATCTTCACTGATTAGTTTGTAGAGAATATCAAATTCAGCTTTCCATGCAGACAGAGCCCTTCCAATGTTTCGTATGCCGTAGAGGGAAAATAAGTCTGGAAGGGCAGGAACAAAGAAGCCATCTACCGTAGAAATTATGACTTTGTTTAAAGCTCCTAGGCTGGGAGAAGTGTCGACGATGACAAAATCATAGTTGTACTGACTAGCATATTGTTCGGCTAGTGATCTAATTCGAGTCAACGTTCTGATTGCCAATGGATCGCCACGGTAAGCATCAGGCCATCTGGCAGATACTTTTTCCTCGAAGGTATGTAAAGAAAGTCTGCCGGGAATTATGTCTAAAGACCCGGTTAATTTATGAGGTGGCGGCAGAGAATCCAATTCACCCGTTCCTTCCTCAGTTGGCTTAACAATAAAATGAAGGCTTCGTGGCGAATTTTGAATTTGCTTAAATCCATCTTGTGTCATCCCCTTTTTCGTTGCGTCCATACCCTCGTCGATAAATGGATCTTCAATCTCCCAAATATCGTGAATCACATCCTCAGTGATTGAATAAATTGTTAAATTGCATTGCGGATCTGCATCAATCATCAAGACCCCATGCCCCATCTCTGAAAGAGCATGTGACAAATGATAAGTTAACGTCGTCTTACCAACGCCGCCCTTGTTGTTAAAAACAGATAGTATCTTCATGAATGGCCTTTGATATTTCTAATACAACACTCGGCGTGCGGCGTGCTGGGGTCAAGTCTTGCACCACTACATTTTTTCTCGACCGGCCTTCGGCAGCGCTCCCACCGTACTGGCAAACTCCAGCATTTCTTCCAGCCACGCCAGTCGTTGCGCGGGCGTCGCGCGCAGCCAATAACGGAGCTGTTCTTTTTCGTGCCCCGTCAGCTCGCGTGCCGGAGGTGTTGTCGATTTCGAGTCTTGTTCGCTCATACACAGTTCGCGCCGACGGCGGCGCTCCTACGCTGGGTCACGATCAACTTGGAGCGTGCGCCGGATTTCCTCAAGGTGGGCGATGTCTTCCATGTCCTTTGCCCGTCCCGCGTCGCGCTTCAACTGGATCAAGTCATCAATGGAGCACACTGGAATCGAGACGCCGCCGATGTTCATTTTCACCGCGCGCTGCGCAAGTTGTTGATACGGTATCGGTTCATGCACGAACAGATCGACCGAGAGTAACGGATTCTTTGGATCGTAAAACGAAAACACCAACATGTTCTTCTCGTTTATCCACGATTCGCGAATGGCTGCATCAGCGAACAGCGCAGGGTCGACAGGCAGTTTCGGTTTCATGCCGCATGCGGTGATCGCTTGCACCGCCTTCTCGGCTTCCACTGGTTCGAGATTCACCACCAGATCAACATCGGCCGTCATACGCGCATAACCGTGCAATACGGTCGCGAGACCACCGACCACGACGTATTGCACGCGGGCATCGTTTAATGCATTGAAGAGGGGTTGGTAGAGTGCCATGAATCAATGATAGCCCGTGTTACGATCCGACGCAGTTGTGTTGCGAGGCTATGTCTTTACATTACGCCTTTCTGTAAACCTGCGCGCCCTGCTTCACAAACTCCACCGCCTTCTCTTGCATGCCCTTTTGCAGTGCTTCAGCTTCACTCAAGCTGTTGGCCTGCGCATAGTCGCGCACGTCCTGCGTGATTTTCATTGAGCAGAAGTTCGGGCCGCACATACTGCAAAAATGGGCGGCTTTGTGGGCTTCCTTCGGCATGGTCTCGTCGTGGAATTCGCGCGCTTTGTCGGGGTCGAGTCCCAAGTTGAATTGGTCTTCCCAACGGAATTCGAATCTTGCTTTGCTCAACGCGTTGTCTTGTAACTGCGCGCCGGGAAATCCTTTGGCGAGGTCGGCAGCGTGCGCGGCGATTTTGTAGGCGATGATGCCGTCGCGTACGTCTTGTTTGTTGGGCAGGCCAAGGTGTTCTTTGGGCGTCACGTAGCAGAGCATCGCGGTGCCGTACCAGCCGATTTGTGCGGCGCCGATGGCGCTGGTGATGTGGTCGTAGCCGGGGGCGATGTCGGTGGTGAGGGGCCCGAGCGTGTAGAACGGCGCTTCGAAGCAGTCGCGCAGTTCTTTTTCCATGTTCTCTTTGATGAGCTGCATCGGCACGTGGCCGGGGCCTTCGATCATGGTTTGAATGTCATGCGCCCACGCGATTTTGGTCAGTTCGCCGAGGGTTTCGAGTTCGCCGAATTGCGCGGCGTCGTTAGCGTCGGCGATGCAGCCGGGGCGCAGGCCGTCGCCGAGGCTGAAGCTCACGTCGTAGGCTTGCATGATCTCGCAGATGTCTTCGAAGTGGGTGTAGAGGAAATTTTCCTGGTGATGCGCGAGGCACCACTTGGCCATGATGGCGCCACCGCGTGACACAATGCCGGTGAGGCGTTGCGCGGTGAGCGGCACGTAGCGCAACAGCACGCCGGCGTGGATGGTGAAATAGTCAACACCCTGTTCCGCTTGTTCGATCAAAGTGTCGCGGAACAATTCCCAGGTCAGGTCTTCGGCCTTGCCGTTTACTTTTTCCAACGCTTGATAAATCGGCACGGTGCCGATCGGCATCGGCGCGTTGCGGATAATCCATTCGCGCGTTTCGTGAATATTTTTGCCGGTGGACAAATCCATCAGCGTGTCGCCGCCCCAGCGCGCCGACCACACCATTTTTTCAACTTCTTCTTCAATCGACGAGGTGACTGCCGAGTTGCCGATGTTGGTGTTGATTTTCACGCGGAAGTTGCGGCCGATGATCATCGGCTCCAGCTCCGGATGATTGATGTTGGCAGGGATGATGGCACGACCGCGCGCCACTTCGTCGCGCACGAATTCAGGGGTGATTGAGTCGGGAATGCCTGCACCAAAGCTATTGCCGCGATGTTGTTTAAGCAGCTTGCTGTAGCGCCGATCGCTCTTGAGTTCTTCCAGCCGCATGGATTCGCGGATCGCGATGTATTCCATCTCCGGCGTCACGATGCCTTTGCGCGCGTAGTGCATTTGCGAAACATTGGCGCCGCTCTTGGCGCGGCGTGGCGTGCGGATGTGTTCGAAGCGCAGGTGCGCAAGCTTGACATCGCTCTGGCGCGTGCGCCCGTAATCCGAAGAAGGCCCGGAAAGTTCCACGGTATCGCCACGCTCTAAAATCCAGTTTTGGCGTAACGGCGTTAAGCCCGCGAGTAAATCAATTTTAGCAGCGGGGTCGGTATATGGGCCGGACGTGTCGTACACCGGAATCGGCGGATTTTCTTCCAGGCCGTGCATCAATGGTGTGGGTTGTTGATCGACCTCGCGCATGCCGACGCGCACATCGGGCCGCGAGCCGGTCACATAAATTTTGCGGGAACTGGAAAACGGTTGGGTAACTTCAGCCGACAACCGCGCCGTGCTGAGAATAAAATCGTTGGGGATGGCACTCATGGGTCTCTCCTGCACAGGCTATAAATAAAACGCAGGAAAGCCGGACTCGTGTGCTTCGGCTTCCCTACGCCGGAATAATCCGGATCAGGTTCGAAGGGTGTCTCTCAGCCTGCGGTATTTCATCAGCGATTAAAGGCTAATGGCGCAGGCACCCCCAGCTCGAAATGCGACACTAACGTATCCAGCGCGGTATTGGCAAGAAAGCGAAGCCGCCGTGCGGATGAAGCCGTAGACATAGCGCCATGCTAATGCTGTTGCAGGCAGCCATCCGCCGTAGTACTAGCCGCAGCAATAGGTTGTGGGGGATTTCCGCGTTTGAGAACAGCAGCAGGGGGTTCGTGAAAAATGGTGCGCCCGACAGGATTC
>JANLTU010000215.1:0-25772 GCA_031363085.1 Gammaproteobacteria bacterium | reverse complement strand
GATGCCGGGCGACAACGTCAAAGTGGTGGTGAGCTTGATCAACCCCATTGCGATGGAGCCGGGTGCGCGCTTTGCGATTCGAGAAGGCGGTCGCACTGTGGGCGCGGGAGTGGTGGCGAAGATATTTGAATAACAACTTGTAGGAGCGTCGTGCCGGTGGGTCAGGCGCGATGCTCCCGAAACGAATTTGAAGCAGTGTAATTAGAGCGATAACCATGGCAGCTAACCAAAGAATTCGTATTCGCCTGAAAGCATTTGATCATCGCTTGATTGACCAGTCGGCGAAAGAAATTGTCGAGACCGCAAAGCGCACTGGCGCGCAAGTACGCGGGCCGATTCCGTTGCCAACCAAAATGGAGCGCTTTACCGTTTTGACCTCGCCGCATGTCGATAAAGACGCGCGCGATCAATACGAAATTCGTACGCACAAGCGCTTGATGGATATCGTCGATCCGACTGACAAAACTGTGGATGCGTTAATGAAGCTGGATTTAGCGGCAGGTGTTGACGTTCAGATCAAATTAAGTTGATCACATAGTAGATTGGTATCAAGAGCAGAATAGATACGGTGAAGCGTGCTTCCCGGTGAGTTGAGGAGATGGCAATGGCGATGGGTTTAATCGGGAAAAAACGCGGCATGACCCGGATTTTTACCGCAGAGGGTGAATCGATCCCGGTCACAGTGATCGTCGTCGAGCCCAATATCGTAACGCAAGTCAAAACTACCGAGCGCGATGGTTATCGCGCATTGCAAGTTGCGACCGGTTCGCGCCGCCCTGGTCGTGTGAGTAAGGCTTTGGCTGGTCAATTTGCTAAAGCGAACGTCGCGCCCGGACGGAAAATGCGTGAGTTTCGTGTTGGTGATAACGAGGCTGCTGAAGCCGGAGTTGCAACTGTGTTTAAGGTTGACTTGTTCAAAGAAGGCCAGATGGTAGATGTCACTGGCGTTTCGATGGGTAAAGGTTTTGCCGGTACCATCAAGCGTCATCATTTCACCATGGGTGATGCTACGCACGGGAACTCGCGGGCGCATCGCGCGCCGG
The DNA here is from genome assembly GCA_031363085.1 of Gammaproteobacteria bacterium. Classification (GTDB taxonomy): domain Bacteria; phylum Pseudomonadota; class Gammaproteobacteria; order SG8-11; family SG8-11; genus UBA6921. Next base: position 24,729 of record JANLTU010000215.1, on the reverse strand, counting down.
GTTCAATTGGTCAACGTCAGACGCCCGGTCGCGTATTCAAAGGCAAGAAGATGGCCGGCCACCTAGGCAACGTACGGCGTACCACACAAAATTTGATAGTTGTGCGTGTCGATATTGAGCGCAATGTGCTGCTAGTTAGAGGTGCGGTGCCGGGTTCGAGAGGTGGTGACGTTATCGTGCGACCGGCCGCGAAGTCTGGCGCCTGAGGATTTAGACTATGGAACTACAAGTAACAAGTATCGCTGGCAAGGCGGGTAAAAATATCACGGTCGCGGACGAGGCGTTTGCACGTGAATATAACGAGCCCTTGATTCATCAAGTCGTTACCGCTTATCTCGCGGCGGGGCGTTCCGGTACGCATGCGCAAAAGACCCGCTCGCAAGTACGCGGCGGTGGTCGTAAGCCCTATGCCCAAAAGGGTACCGGTCAGGCGCGCGCAGGTACAATTCGTTCGCCCTTGTGGCGCGGTGGCGGGAAAATTTTTGCTGCGGTGACGCAAGACTATTCACAAAAAGTGAACAAGAAAATGTATCGTGCGGCGCTCAGTTCCATAATTTCGGAGTTGGTGCGTCAGGATCGTCTGATGGTGATCGAAGACTTATCATTATCTGCACCCAAGACCAAGGAGTTGGCCGCAAAGTTGGCCGCGATGGGTTTGGTTGATGCGTTACTCGTGACCGAGCAGACGGATACAAATCTGTCTTTGGCTTCGCGCAATATTCATCGCGTCAACGCCTGTGCGGTGAGCGAAATCAATCCGGTCAGCTTGATTAAACAGGAAAAGGTATTGATCACTCCGGGTGCGATTAAAAAGCTTCAGGAGATGTTGGTATGACTATGCATCTGTCTCATTTAGAGAATGTATTGCTTGCGCCGCATGTGACTGAAAAGAGCACGCGTGTCGCTGATAAGAACAAGACGTATGTCTTCAAAGTACAGAAAGGGGCAGACAAAGCCACCATCAAGCGTGCAACCGAAGCGATGTTCAGTGTGAAGGTCGATAGCGTGCGCGTGATGAATGTGAAGGGAAAAATGAAGCGTGCGGGCGGTCGTCCCGGTGGTCGCTCAAGCTGGAAAAAAGCCTATGTAACGTTGATGGCAGGTTTTGACATCAACTTCATGGGTAAAGAGTAAGCGCGAATTTTGATCGCAAGTTTGAAGGAATAAGCCAATGCCGTTGCTTAAAGTAAAACCCACATCTCCTGGTCGCCGCGCGGTGGTGAAAGTGGTGCCCGTCGGGTTGCATAAGGGTGCGCCGTACGCGCCGCTGTTGGAGAAAAAAAATAAGACCGGTGGCCGCAATAACAACGGGCGCATCACGACCCGTCATGTGGGTGGTGGGCACAAACAACATTATCGCGTGATCGATATGAAGCGCGACAAAGACGGCATTCCTGGTCGCGTTGAACGTCTGGAATACGATCCCAATCGCAGTGCGCATCTTGCCTTAGTGTTGTATGCCGACGGCGAACGTCGTTACATGATTGCCGCTAAGGGCTTGCAGCCGGGAACGGAAGTGCTGTCCGGCCCGGAAGCGCAAATCAAGCCAGGTAACTGTTTGCAAGTGCGGAATATTCCCGTGGGTACCACGGTTCATTGTGTTGAGCTCAAGCCGGGTAAGGGTGCGCAACTGGGGCGTAGTGCGGGTGCGGGTGTGCAGCTCATTGCGAAAGAAGGCGACTACGCAACTATTCGTATGCGTTCTGGCGAGATGCGCAAAGTACATTTGGAATGTAAGGCGACCATTGGTGAGGTTGGCAATGAGGAGCATAACTTGCGTTCGCTGGGTAAGGCGGGTGCTTCGCGCTGGCGTGGTATTCGTCCGACGGTGCGCGGCACGGCGATGAATCCAGTCGATCATCCGCACGGCGGTGGTGAGGGGCGTACCAAGGGTGGGCGTCATCCGGTATCACCCTGGGGTACCCCGACCAAGGGTTATAAAACGCGTGCGAATAAACGCACCGATCACATGATCGTACGTGATCGTCGCAAGTAATAGCTTAGAGAGGATTTGATCCGTGGCGCGTTCAATTAAAAAAGGTCCATTCGTCGATCTGCATCTTGCGAAGAAGGTGCAACAGACGATTGATACCAGCAGCAAAAAGCCGATTAAGACGTGGTCGCGGCGGTCCATGATCATTCCCGAGATGGTCGGAATGACGATTGCGGTGCATAACGGTAAGCAACATGTACCGGTATTCGTCACAGAAAACATGGTGGGTTACAAGCTCGGTGAGTTTTCCCCGACGCGTACCTTTCGTGGACACAGTGGCGATAAGAAAGTAGCCAAGGCATAGTGGCGAACAAGGCGTTCAAGTAAGAGGCAGCAACGATGGAAGCAGCGGCGAAATTGAAGTTTTGTCGAATCTCCGCCCAAAAGGCGCGGTTGGTGGCGGATCAAGTGCGCGGCCTGCCGGTGGAGCGTGCGTTAAATATATTGCGCTTTAGTACCAAGAAAGCAGCGCATTTGGTTGTAAAGGTTTTAGAGTCTGCGATTGCAAATGCAGAGCATAACGAAGGCGCAGATGTCGATGAGTTGAAAGTCAAATCCATTTGTGTGGATGAAGGTCCGAGTTATAAGCGGATGATGCCGCGGGCCAAGGGGCGAGGTAACCGAATTCTTAAGCGCACCAGCCACATTACCGTGGCGGTGGCTGACCAGTGAGAGCGAGGCAGTAATGGGCCATAAAGTTCACCCGACCGGTTTCCGGCTTGGCATCATCAAAGATTGGACGTCGACGTGGTATGCCGATTCCAAAAATTTTCCGGAATTTCTGAACGCTGATTTGAATGTGCGTGCTTTTATCAAGGAAAAACTGAAACAGGCTTCCGTCAGTCGCGTGCAAATCGAGCGCCCAGCCCGCAATGCACGTATCACCATTCACACGGCCCGTCCCGGAATTGTGATCGGTAAAAAGGGCGAGGATGTTGAGTCGCTGCGACAGCAAGTTTCTAAGATGATGGGTGTACCGGTCCACATCAACATCGAGGAAGTGCGCAAGCCCGAGTTGGACGCGTACTTGGTGGCCGAGAGCGTTGCGCAACAGTTGGAGCGCCGTATCATGTTCCGCCGCGCCATGAAACGCGCCGTGACCAATGCGATGCGCTTGGGTGCCAAAGGCGTGAAAATTTGCGTGGCCGGACGTTTGAACGGTTCGGAAATTGCGCGCACCGAATGGTACCGCGAAGGCCGTGTGCCGCTACATACACTGCGCGCGGACATTGATTATGGGTTTGCCGAGGCGAATACAACCTACGGAATTATTGGCGTCAAATTGTGGATTTTTAAGGGCGAAGTGTTCGATACCAAGCCACAAGATACGAACACCACGACCGAAAAAGTCGTAACGAATTAACCGTTAAAAGGCATTACCATGCTGCAGCCCAAGCGCACTAAATTTCGTAAACAGATGAAGGGTCGTAACCGTGGTTTAGCAACTGCGGGTAATCAGGTTAGTTTTGGTGATTATGGCCTCAAAGCGACCACACGTGGTCAGTTAACGCAGCGCCAGTTGGAAGCCGCGCGGCGTGCGATGAGTCGGCATATCAAACGTGGCGGAAAAATTTACATCCGCGTGTTTCCTGACAAACCGATCAGCAGAAAGCCGCTCGAAGTTCGTATGGGTAGTGGTAAGGGTAATGTTGAGTACTGGGTGGCGCCTATTAAACCTGGATTTGTCCTTTATGAAATGGATGGAGTCACAGAAGAAACTGCGCGTGAGGCTTTCCGTTTAGCAGCGGCAAAATTGCCATTTCGAACCACGTTTGTATCGCGAACGGTGATGTGATGAACGCACAAGAATTAAGAGCTAAAAAGCCAGCGGATCTGAATACAGATTTGGCTGCCTTATTGAAAGAGCAGTTTAATTTACGCATGCAGAAAGCAACTGGTCAGTTGAGTAAGACCAGCCAATTGAAAGTCGTGCGCCGCGATATCGCGCGTGTCAAAATGGTGTTAAACGAGAAGCAACCAGCGGGTAGTGGATCATGACGGAACAACAGAAAACGGCGCGTACCATGAGTGGGCGTGTGGTCAGTGACAAAATGGATAAAACCATTACGGTCTTGATTGAGCGACGCGTGCCGCATCCTGTTTATGGTAAGTATGTACGCCGTAGCACCAAGATCCACGCACATGATCAGAACAACGAATGTAAAGAAGGCGATACCGTGGTTATCGAGCCGTGTCGTCCTATGGCGAAAACGAAATCTTGGCGTTTGGTCAAGATTTTAGAAAAAGCTAAAGAGCAGTAATAGATTCACTGCTGCTTTCACAAAACTATTCATGGTATGATTCGCCCCCTTTTTTTTGAGGGTCGGGTTGTAGTGTTATTCGGCCTTTGTTGGAGATGCGTAAATGATTCAAGTGCGAACCAGTTTGGAGGCGGCGGATAATAGCGGTGCGCGCCGAATCATGTGCATTAAGGTGCTCGGCGGTAGTAATCGTCGTTATGCCAACGTCGGTGATGTGATTAAAGTAAGTATTAAAGAAGCGGTCCCGCGCGGCAAAGTAAAAAAAGGCGAGGTGTATGACGCGGTGGTAGTGCGTACCCGCAAGGGGATACGGCGCGCCGATGGTTCGTTGGTTCGTTTTGATGGTAATGCCGCCGTATTATTGAATAACCAGTTACAGCCTATCGGAACCCGTATCTTCGGGCCGGTGACTCGCGAGTTGCGCAACGAGCAATTTATGAAAATTGTTTCGCTAGCTCCCGAAGTGTTGTAGCGGAAAGGATCGATATTATGCACAAGATTCGTAAAGGCGATGACGTGATCGTTATCGCGGGTAAAGATAAAGGTAAGCGTGGCAATGTGACACGTGTGTTGCCGGAAGGGCGTATTTTTGTGGAAGGTGTGAATATGATCAAGCGCCACACGAAGCCGAATCCGAACGTTGGGCAGGCAGGTGGCATCGTGGAGAAAGAAGCTTCGTTAGATAATTCAAACGTGGCAATTTTCAATACCGCTACTGGCAAGGCAGACCGTATTGGATTTCGAGCGCTGGAAGATGGTCGTAAGGTTCGGTATTTTAAGTCCACCAAAGAAGTATTAGATGTGTAATTGTCAAGACGGCGAGAATCATGGCTAGGCTAAAAGAGTTTTACCGACAGACTGTTGTCCCGCAGTTGATGAAACAATTCAACTACGCATCGGTTATGCAAGTTCCGCGTGTTACCAAGGTCACACTTAACATGGGTGTGGGTGAGGCGGTCGCTGACAAAAAGATCATGGATAATGCGATTGCAGACATGACAAAAATTGCTGGTCAGAAGCCGATTACCACCCTGTCACGCAAATCCATCGCGGGTTTTAAAATTCGTGAAGGGATACCGATTGGTTGCAAAGTGACCTTGCGGCGTGAGCGCATGTACGAATTCATGGATCGCCTGATCAGCGTAGCGATTCCCCGTATTCGTGATTTTCGCGGCTTAAGTGGTCGTTCGTTCGATGGGCGCGGTAATTACAGTATGGGCGTCAAAGAACAGATCATTTTCCCCGAAATCGAATATGACAAAATCGATGCGATCCGCGGAATGGATATCACCATCACTACTACTGCGAAGACCGACGCCGAGGCGCGCGCCTTGTTGACAGCATTTAGTTTACCGTTGCGGACTTGAGGATCGAATCATGGCGAAATTATCGGTGATACTGCGCGGCCAAAATCGCGAGCTGATGGTAAAAAAATTTGCTGCGCGCCGCGCGCAAATCAAAGCCAAACTCCAAAATCCGAAAACCGGTGATGAAGAGCGCGATGAGTTGCGTAAAAAATTGCAATCATTGCCGCGCAATGCCAGCCCAGTGCGGTTGCGTAATCGCTGTCGTGTAACTGGGCGACCGCACGGTGTGTACCGTAAGTTTGGTTTAGGGCGTAATAAATTACGTGAAGCTGCCATGCGTGGGGATATCCCCGGCTTGGTTAAGGCAAGCTGGTAAAGGCACTCTAGGAGTTTGCAAGTATGTGCATGACTGATCCGATTAGCGACATGTTGACCCGCATTCGAAATGCATTGGGCGCCAATAAATCCGATGTCACCATGGGTGCGTCGAAACTGCGTCAAGCGATTGCAAAGGTTTTACAGGATGAAGGCTTTATAGCTAGTTACTCTATAAGTGGCACCGGTGCTAAAGCGCAACTCAATGTTGTGCTGCGCTACTATGAAGGTAAGCCGGCCATTGAGAAGGTGCGGCGTATCAGCACGCCTGGGTTGCGCGTGTATTGCAGCAAAGATAAATTGCCGAAAGTCATGGGTGGTTTAGGAATTGCGCTGGTTTCTACATCTGCGGGGATTATGACCGACCGTGCTGCACGTAAGCTTGGGCATGGCGGCGAAGTTTTGTGCTACGTACAGTAACGGAGTATTTATGTCGCGAGTTGCCAATCAGCCGATTTCAATCCCCAAAGGTGTGGATGTGAGCGTTAACGGCCAAGCCATTACTGTTAAGGGGCCCAAGGGCACGCTTCAGTACGCTGTTCCTAGCGAAGTGAGAGTGACTAAAGACGGCGATGTGTTGTCATGTGTGTATGCCGCAGAACAGGTCAGTGCAAATGCACTTGCCGGTACAACCCGTGCAAATTTAAATAACTGTGTGCGCGGCGTAAGTCAGGGTTTTGAGAAAAAGCTGGAGCTGGTAGGCGTTGGCTATCGCGCGCAGGCTCAGGGTAAGAAGCTCAGCCTTACCTTGGGATTTTCCCATCCCTTGGATTTTCCGGTACCGCAAGGCATTACGATTGAAACTCCAAGCCAAACGGAAATTTTGATCAAAGGCATTGATCGTCAGCAGGTTGGGCAAGTTGCTGCGGTCATTCGTGGTTATCGCCCACCAGATGCATACAAGGGTAAAGGTGTTCGTTACTCCAACGAAGTCATCGTTTTGAAAGAAGCGAAGAAGAAGTAATTCTATCATTGCGTTGTGTAAGCGCGCATGGCTTGCTGTTCTAGCGTCATCGCTATTTTTTATCAAGATTAAAGCGCCGTGGGCGCAGAGTTAATGAGGCTAGGGTTATGGATAAAAAAGAATCACGTATGCGCCGCGCCCGTCGTACACGCGCCAAGATTCGCGAGATGGGGATGTATCGGCTGTCCGTGCATCGCACGCCCCAGCATACCTATGCACAAGTGCTCGCGCCGAACGGGAGTGAGGTTGTAGCGTGCGCCTCGACGTTAGATAAGCATGTGCGTGAAGAGCTAGCTAATGGTGGTGTAAAGCACGGCGGCAACGTCAAAGCTGCGGCTATCGTCGGCAAGATTCTCGCTGAGCGTGCACAACAAAAAGGTGTTACCAGTGTGGCATTTGACCGTTCCGGCTTTAAATATCATGGTCGCGTTAAAGCATTGGCCGATGCAGCGCGTGAAGGTGGATTGCAATTTTAAGTGTCAATTTGGCGCAACGTGTCGCAGGACAAAGGTAGAACGCTATGGCGAGTATCGAATCCAGTAAGAACGACGGATTTATTGAAAAATTGATTGCCGTTAATCGTGTTTCGAAAACGGTTAAAGGTGGTCGTCAGTTCGGCTTCGCGGCTCTGACCGTGGTGGGCGATGGCAAGGGTAATGTGGGGTTTGGTCGCGGTAAAGCGCGCGAAGTCCCCGTGGCAGTGCAAAAAGCCATGGAGCATGCGCGTAAGAATATGTGCAAAATTTCTCTAAGTGGCAAGACTTTACAATATCCGATTACCGCTACTCATGGTGCAGCCAAAGTGTTTATGCAGCCTGCATCCGACGGAACTGGCATTATTGCCGGTGGTGCGATGCGGGCAATATTTGAGGCGGTCGGTGTCAGTGATGTTCTGGCTAAATGCATTGGTAGTAACAATCCAATTAATGTTGTGCGTGCCACCATGCAGGGATTGCAGCATATGGCCTCGCCCGACGACGTTGCCGCCCGACGCGGCAAATCAGTAAAAGACATTCTGGAATAAGCCATGACCCCGCCAAAAAAAATGCTTAAAGTCACGTTGGTGCGTAGCACTGCGGAGAAAATTGCATCGCATAAAGCCTGTGTTGCCGGCCTGGGTTTGCGTCGCATGCACCACACGGTGACCGTTGAAGATACGCCGGCAGTGCGTGGGATGGTAAATAAAGTTCAGTACTTATTGAAAATTGAGGAAGCTTGACATGCGTCTAAATACGTTATGTCCCAGCCCAGGCTCAAAACCGAGCGCAAAGCGCGTTGGTCGTGGTGTTGGTTCTGGATTAGGAAAAACTTGTGGACGTGGCCATAAGGGTCAGTCTGCACGCGCGGGTGGATTTCATAAAGTTGGATTTGAAGGTGGGCAGATGCCTATACAGCGGCGATTGCCAAAGTTTGGGTTTACGTCGCGAATGTCGGATCAAAATGCAGAAATTCGGCTACATGAATTAACGAGTGTTACGGCTGACATTATCGATCTGTCCGCACTAAGAGCCGCAGGCGTTGTCGGTATTAACGTACTCTCGGCCAAAGTAATACTATCAGGTAAAATTTCGAAGGCCGTGCGGTTACGCGGCATTTTAGTAACAAAGGGCGCGCGCGCTGCCATAGAGGCAGTCGGCGGGAAGATCGAGGACTAAGTGGTCGCTTCCCGCTCAGGTGTAATGGACGCTCTCGGTGCGGGCAAATTGTCGGAGCTTAAATTTCGACTTTTGTTTGTGTTGGGGGCATTGGTGGTTTATCGCGTCGGAACGTTTATTCCGGTGCCGGGTATTGACCCTGGTGCATTCACCGCGTTATTTGAACAGCAGCGCGGCACTATTCTCGACATGTTCAATATGTTTTCGGGTGGTGCGTTGCAGCGCCTGTCGGTGTTTGCGCTGGGGATTATGCCCTACATCTCCGCATCAATTATCGTGCAGTTGTTAACGGTTGTGGTCCCGGTGCTTGAGCAGTTGCGTAAAGAAGGTGAGGCAGGTCGGCGCAAAATTACACAATATACACGTTATGGGACTGTGGGTTTGGGTGCATTCCAGGCGTTGGGTGTCGCGATTGCGTTACAAAGTCAGAGTGTAAATAACGTTCAGATTGTTACAGATCCAGGTCCAGGTTTTGTTTTCACAGTCGTTGTGACCTTGGTGACTGGGACAATGTTTTTGATGTGGCTGGGCGAACAGGTTACTGAGCGCGGCATTGGTAATGGCATTTCGATAATAATTTTCGCTGGTATCGTTGCCGGGTTGCCTTCGGCTATTGGCAAGACGTTGGAATTAACGCGTGTCGGCGAGTTGCATATTCTAATGATGTTCGTACTGATTGCTTTGGTATTATTGGTAACTGCATTTGTTGTGTTCATGGAACGTGGCCAGCGACGCATTACTGTTAACTATGCTAAGCGTCAACAAGGGCGTCGTATGTACGCAGGACAGACCAGTCATTTGCCGTTGAAAGTTAATATGGCAGGAGTGATTCCACCGATATTCGCATCATCAATCATTTTGTTTCCTGCGACGCTAGGCGGTTGGTTCGGGAGCAGCGAAGGTATGGGCTGGCTAAAGGATTTGTCACAAACGTTATCGCCGGGCCAGCCTCTATATGTGCTGCTTTACGCCGTCGCAATTATTTTCTTCTGTTTCTTTTACACGGCCTTGGTATTTAAGCCGCAGGATACGGCAGACAACTTAAAACGTTCGGGTGCTTTTATCCCGGGTATTCGACCTGGCGACCAGACGGCGAAATATATTGATACGGTCATGTCACGCCTGACGGTTTGGGGTGCGATCTACGTGACTTCGGTTTGTCTACTGCCAGAATTTTTGATATTGAACTGGAATGTGCCTTTCTATTTTGGTGGCACATCGCTGTTGATAATTGTAGTTGTAGTGATGGATTTTATGGCGCAGGTTCAAGCGCATTTGATGTCTCATCAATACGACGGCCTGATGAAGAAGGCTAAATTGAAATAGCACATGGATATCCATGTGCTGGGAGAAATGAAATGAAAGTACGCGCATCAGTAAAAAAACTTTGCCGTAACTGCAAAATTGTACGTCGGCACGGTGTCGTGCGTGTCGTTTGCAGTGAAGCGCGGCATAAGCAACGTCAAGGCTGATCAAAAGTTGCTTTTGAGCAGGCAAGGCATTAGTATCTCGCGTTTTATTTGACCCAGTGGTTCGTCTAGTTTAGGAGAAGTGCTGAATGGCACGCATTGCAGGTGTAAATATTCCCGTGCAGAAACACGCATGGATCGCTTTGACGTCGATCTATGGTATTGGCCGCACCCGTGCACGCAAGATTTGCGATGCCGCCAAAGTTGACCCGGCGCGCAAAGTGAAAGACTTGTCGGAAGCAGAAGTCGAAGCATTACGCGTAGAGATTGCAAAACAACCGGTTGAAGGTGATCTACGGCGCGAAGTTTCTATGAATATTAAGCGCTTGATGGATATGGGCTGTTACCGTGGAATGCGACATCGTCGCGGTTTGCCAGTGCGAGGGCAGCGTACACGGACCAATGGCCGTACGCGTAAAGGCCCACGTAAACAAATTCGCAAAAATTAAACGAGCATAGGTTGACATATGACGACGAAGCCCGTTGCAGCCCGTACACGCAAAAAGATCAAGAAGAACGTTAGCGATGGAATCACTCATATCCATGCATCGTTTAACAATACCATCGTGACCATCACTGATCGTCAAGGCAATACTTTGGCGTGGGCAACTTCTGGTGGCTGTGGTTTTCGTGGATCGAGAAAGAGTACTCCATTCGCTGCACAGGTAGCCGCTGAAAAAGCCGGTACTGTAGTAAAAGACATGGGCATGAAGACCATGGAAGTTTGGGTCAAAGGGCCAGGGCCGGGCCGTGAATCTGCGGTGCGCTCGCTTAATGCGCTTGGTTTCAAGATCACTAATATTTCGGATGTGACACCCATTCCACATAATGGATGCCGCCCGCCGAAACGTCGTCGCGTTTAATTCGGGAGAGTACCTTTGGCTAGATATATTGGTCCCAAATGCCGCTTGTGCCGCCGTGAGGGCGGCAAGTTGTTTTTGAAAGGTGAGAAGTGCTTCACCAGCAAGTGCCCAGTGGAGATTCGCGCCTATCCGCCTGGCCAACATGGCCAAAAGCGTGGTCGTTTGTCAGGTTACGGTGTGCAGTTGCGTGAGAAACAGAAATTACGCCGGATTTACGGCATCCTCGAACGTCAATTTCGTCGTTATTACGCTGAGGCATCTCGACAAAAGGGTGCAACCGGAGAGCGCTTGCTGCAATTGCTGGAGTCACGTCTCGACAGCGTGGTTTTTCGTATGGGTTTTTCCAGTTCGCGTGATGAAGCGCGTCAATTGATTCGCCACAAGGCGGTTACGGTGAATGGTCGTGTTGTGACTATTCCTTCCCGGCAGGTTTGCCCGGACGAAGTAGTGTCTATTGGAACGAAAGCGAAGCTTCAGTTGCGTATTAAGGCGGCACTCGATATGGCGGCTCAGCGCGGATTTGCCGATTGGGTGGATGTCGATGTTGAAAATATGCGTGGCGTATACAAGTCGCGCCCGGAACGCAGCGATCTACCATCGGAAATCAATGAGCATATGGTGGTGGAGTTGTATTCGAAGTAGTTTCGTATCGGGATTTCAACAATTCGGCCATCGTAAATAAACGATTATGTCCGACCCTACTGGAGACAACTATTCATGCAGGGTACCGTTTTAGATTTCCTAAAGCCTCGCTTAGTCAATGTTCAGGCCATTAGTTCTCGTCATGCAAAAGTTACGTTAGAACCTTTAGAACAAGGCTTTGGCCATACTTTGGGGAACGCGTTACGGCGTGTGCTGCTGTCGTCGATGCCTGGCTGCGCAGTCACTGAGGTCGAGATCGATAACGTGCTGCATGAGTACAGCACTGTCGAAGGCGTACAAGAAGACGTGATCGATATCATGCTGAACCTCAAGGGTTTGGCGATTCGTATGCACGGTCGCGAAGAAGCAACCTTGATGATCGACAAGAAAGGTCCTGGCATCGTGACTGCCGCAGACATTCAAGTAGATCACAATGTTGAAATTATCAATCCCGAGCACATCATCGCGCATTTGGTGAAGTCCGGAAAATTAAGCATGCGCCTCAAAGTAAGTCGCGGTCGCGGTTATCAACCTGCGAGCACGCGCACTTCCGTTGAAGGCGCGGAGCGCCCGATTGGTCGGTTACAACTGGATGCGTCGTTTAGCCCAGTTCGGCGGATCGCCTATGTCGTTGAGAGCGCACGCGTTGAGCAACGCACCGATCTTGACAAATTGGTCATCGAGCTGGAAACCAATGGAACGATTGATCCGGAAGAGGCCATTCGAAAGGCTGCCACAATTCTGCAGGAGCAATTGTCGACGTTTGTGGATTTACAGAGCAAGGAAGAAGCCAAGCCGCAATTAATGGAAATCGAGATTGACCCAATTCTGTTAAGACCGGTCGATGACCTTGAGCTAACAGTGCGTTCGGCAAACTGTTTGAAGGCCGAACAAATTTACTACATCGGTGATTTGGTTCAAAAGACTGAAGTTGAATTGCTCAAGACGCCAAATTTGGGCAAGAAATCGCTTACCGAGATCAAGGATGTACTTGCCATGCGTGGGCTGGCTTTGGGTATGCGTTTAGAAAATTGGCCTCCGCCCGGATTAAAAGACAAAGACCGAGCTCCTGTTTAGGCCCATTGAGTTGTCGTAAATTAAATTGAAGGTGTATTTATGCGTCATCGTAATATCGGTCGGCAGCTAAGCCGTAGCAGTAGTCACCGCAAGGCGACGCTTAAGAATTTAACTTCAGCGTTGTTTCGCCATGAGATCATTCGCACTACTTTGCCCAAAGCAAAAGAGCTGCGACGGGTAGCGGAACCTATGATTACGATGGCGAAAACTGACAGCCTTGCACGTCGCCGCCTTATTTTTTCGCGGTTGCGTGATCGTGATATGGTAACCAAATTGTTTAATGATCTTGGCCCACGCTTTAAGGCGCGGCCAGGCGGATACCTGCGCATTTTAAAGTGTGGTTTTCGTCCAGGAGATAGTGCGCCAATGGCGTTGGTTGAATTGATGGACCGGCCTGCAGATACTGGCACTGAAGCTAAAGCAGCGGCTACAGAAGTAGCAGCAAAATAAATAATAGATAGGCAGGATTTAAAAAAGCTGGCGTACGCCAGCTTTTTTTTGTCGTGAATAAATGCGCTCACGCTTCGATGTGATGATAAAAATCTTTTGTATGCACGGCGCAAATAAAGCCACTAGATTAACGCATCCTTATATATGTCTGCCCCGAGTGACTGGTAAAATACTGGCAGCGTTTCAAGGTAAGCCGCCGAGCTTCGGAATTCACGCGAGAACAAGGTGCTAAGTGCGGTGCGTATGTGCTGGCCCCGATCAACTACAGAAATAGGTGAGACATGACATTCGACAATTTTACAGCCGCCCATCACGCGGTGTTGTGGGCCACGCTTCTCGTTGCGATAGTGATGGGCGCGGTAGCGAATAAAACAAACTTTTGCACCATGGGCGCAGTGTCTGATCTTGTCAATATTGGTGATAGCGGGCGTATGCGTGCGTGGCTCTTCGCAATGACGATCGCGATGCTGGGAGTAATTTTTTTGGAAGCAAGTCACCTAGTTAATGTGGACGCAAGCCGTCCACCTTACCGTGCTGCAAATTTTGCATGGATCGAATATTTGGTGGGTGGAGTTATGTTTGGCGTTGGTATGACCCTGGGTAGCGGTTGCGGAAATAAGACTCTCATTCGCATTGGGGGTGGAAATATAAAATCGATTTTTGTATTTGCGGTGATCGCAATATGTGCGTACTTCATGGTTAATCCATTTCCCGGCACCGACAAAACGATTTACTCCGAAGTGTTTTATCGTTGGACGAACGTGCTGAATGTGAGTTTGGCCAACAAGCAAGATCTGGGTAGTTTTCTGAATCGCGTTTTGCCGGGAACGGATGTAATTACCGCACGCCTAATTCTGGGCGGAGTAATTGGGGTTGCATTGCTGGCATTCATATTTAAGTCGGCTGATTTTCGAGCCCGCTTCGATAATATGTTAGGCGGTGCGGTTGTCGGCATCGCTGTCATTGGTGCGTGGTACATCTCCACTGCAATGGTTACGATTGCGGCAGGTGAAGACAAATACTCCTGGACGCAATATACCGGCGACGATGTCTGGGTGATGCTCGAAACAAAAGAGCGTCCTCAAGATGTTGCTGTGCAATCCTTTTCATTCATTAATCCCATTGGGCAAGTATTACGCTACGGCTTAAATAATTTCGATGAGCGTTTTTTAACATTTGGAGTGGTGTCGGTAATTGGAATAATTTTTGGGTCGCTGCTGTGGGCGCTGGTATCGCGAGGATTTCGATTTGAATGGTTTGCATCAATACGCGATTTTTTCAACCACGTCATCGGTGGGGTGCTGATGGGCGTTGGGGGGGTCTTGGCGTTGGGTTGTACCATCGGCCAAGCGGTGACCGGTGTATCAACGCTCGCACTGGGTTCATTCATCGCATTTGCTGGGATTGTTTTTGGTAGTGCGTTAACTATGAAAGTGCAGTACTACAAAATGGTTTATGAAGGCGAGGCAACAATGATGTCAGCATTGCTCACTAGTTTAGTTGAGTTGCGCATGTTGCCGGCAGCCCTGCGTAAACACGCCAAAGTCTGAAAAAATCCGGCCGAAATTTCTGCTGCGCATGGATGTGCAGCGCTTGCATAGCGAACTCAACTACTATGGAGGGGATGCTTATTTGTACTGCGCCGCGATAGCGGCCTTGTCATTCTTAGCAAGTTCGGTATCATTGCAAACTCTTTTTTCCGCTCAGCGGGCCGTTAGCTCAGTCGGTAGAGCATCGGACTTTTAATCCGGTGGTCGAAGGTTCGATCCCTTCACGGCCCACCACTTCACTTCTACGCAAGACACTTTTCCCCAGAAAAAATTTGTCCAAGCAGCGCTGCCTTCGATCTGAATTATTCCAACCGCACAAATAAGAAAGGCCCGCTTGCGCAGGCCCTTCTAAATGATCGAAAAGTTAAACTGTTTTTTTGTCTTAGTATTTAGCCTTTCTTCTTCGCCGCTTTTTTCTTCACGGCTTTTTTCTTTACTACCGCTTTCTTCTTCACCACTTTTTTCTTAGCTACCTTCTTCATCGCTTTCTTCTTCGCAGCCATAAGTCTCCTCCAATGGGTTTAACACAGTCACGTTTGAGTATAGACAATAACAACAATTAGTCCATTCAGGTTGATCACCGACCTTGGTGTATTGAGTTACGCTGTGAAATGTAGCGGCCAATGTATTCGGCACTTTAAACAAAGGCGCATGTGTTTGCTTTCTCACGGCGAAAGAAAATGAAATGAAGCCGAAAAAATTTTGCGCACATGAACGAATTTGTATGTTGTACGCGCATTCAATTAGAATGAGCCCCCCGTTGGAAAGTACGAAAATATGCCTGAATTACAGCACGAAATAGCACGGCGTCGTACGTTTGCCATCATCTCGCATCCCGACGCAGGTAAAACCACGCTCACTGAAAAGTTGTTGTTGTTCGGCGGTGCGATTCAGCTTGCCGGCACGGTGAAAGGTCGCAAGGCGGCACGTCATGCAACCTCCGACTGGATGGAAATTGAAAAGCAGCGCGGAATTTCCGTGACTAGTTCGGTCATGCAGTTTCCGTATCGCGACAAAATTATCAATCTGCTCGACACGCCCGGGCACGAAGATTTTTCGGAAGACACCTATCGCACGCTCACGGCGGTGGACGCAGCCTTGATGGTGATCGACAGCGCGAAGGGTGTTGAAGAGCGCACCATCAAGCTGATGGATGTGTGTCGCATGCGCGATACCCCTATTATTACCTTTATAAACAAGCTCGACCGCGAAGGTCGTGAACCCATCGACCTGCTTGATGAAGTCGAGCGCATTCTGAAAATTAAGTGCGCGCCGATCACGTGGCCAATCGGCATGGGCAAACGTTTTAAAGGTGTGTTTCATCTGGCCAATGATCGCGTGCATCTGTTCAGTTCAACGCATGGCGGAAAAATCAACACCGGCGAAGTTATCGACGGACTGAACAATCCGCGTCTCGATGAGTTGTTTGAAAGTTTGGCGCAGGAGTTTCGTCAGGAAGTCGAATTAGTGCATGGTGCGAGTCACCGCTTCGACATCCAAGAATTTCTGGCGGGTCGACTCACGCCGGTATTCTTCGGCTCGGCGATCAATAATTTCGGCGTGCAGGAATTGCTCGATGCGTTTTCGCAGTTCGCGCCACCGCCTACCGCGCATGCCACGATCACGCGCGTGGTGCAGCCCGACGAAGAAAGCTTCAGCGGCTTCGTGTTTAAAATCCAGGCCAATATGGATCCGCAACATCGCGACCGGGTCGCGTTTCTGCGCGTGTGCTCCGGCACCTACACCAAGGGCATGAAATTATTTCAGGTGCGCGATGCGCGCGAAGTGCGCATTGCCAGCGCCATTACTTTCATGGCCAGTGAGCGTGAGCACACTGAGGTTGCTTATCCTGGCGACATCATCGGCTTGCATAATCATGGCACCATTCAAATCGGTGAGACGTTTACGCAAGGTGAAGCGTTGAAATTCACCGGCATTCCGCATTTTGCGCCGGAGCTGTTTCGGCGCGCACGACTGCGCGATCCGCTGCGCGCCAAGGCCTTGCAAAAAGGCATCGAACAATTATGCGAAGAGGGTGCGTCGCAATTATTCCGGCCGTTCAACAGCAACGACCTGATCGTCGGCGCGGTTGGTATTTTGCAGTTCGACGTGGTCGCGTATCGTCTCAAGCACGAGTACGGGGTGGATTGCGTGTTTGAAGCCGTGAACGTGGCGACCGCCCGCTGGATCGGTTGCGACAACGCCAAGAAGCTGGAAGAGTTCCGCATCAAGGCTTTCGACAATCTGGCTTTGGATGGCAAGGGCGACTTGGTATACATCGCGCCGACACGCGTGAACCTGCAACTGACGATGGAGCGTTGGCCCGATGTGAACTTTCTGACCACGCGCGAGCACTAATTCAAAGTAAGCACGCGACGCCATCTATCGTCTGATATGTTGTATGACGAACCCCATTACATTCAGCGTACTCGCGCAGGCATGTTGCGCGAGATTGTGGTTTTCTGATCCAGCGTCGCCGCACGCTTTGACGTACGGGTTCTGCGGACTGCGCGACTATATCTTGCAAGGTGAATCGCGTAGAATCTGCCGCACTACGAGCTAAGCGGCGGTGCACGGTTTTTAGGCAATTTTCTATGCATGCTAAGGAAGTGCTTCACCAACTTATCGCACGCACCCAACTGTTAGAGCGCTTGCCGTGGGCGCTTGCGGCACTGCTTGCGGTGGCCCTCAGTTTTCGTTTGGCGGAGTTGACGTGGCGAGTGGTTCCGTTCACGGAAACCGAAGAGATTATTCCACCCGAAGTTCCTTTGCCCTCGGCGCAGATCGCCAAACCCGTGATCGAAGCCAGCATCAGTCAGTCGAGTTTGTTCGGGCGCGTCGAGATTGCTGCACCTAAAGTCGAAGAGCAAATCGTGGTGCCGGAAACGCGGCTGAATCTCATCCTGCTGGGTGTAATCGCGTCGTCGGCGGTTGCCACCGCCAAGGCCATTATCAGCGATACATCCGGTGGTAACGAAGAATATTATTCCGTCGGCATGCAAGTCCCCGGCGGCGCCTCGCTTGAAGAAATTCACGCTGATTACGTGATGCTCAAGCGCAATAACCGCATGGAGATCCTGCGCTTGCCGGCCGATGAATCGGTGCTTGGCCAGCCTGGTGGCCCCGGCGCGGCGCAAATAATGTCGGCGTCGCAAGGGCGCCATACGCTGCCGCCTGCAGGCGGTGACAATCGCAGCACCGGTGCCATGTTGCATGAGTATCGTGACGCGTTGAATCAAGATCCGCAAAGTATTATGGACTTGGTGCGCGCCGAGCCGGTGCGCGAAGGCGACAAGCTGATTGGCTATCGCGTCAGCCCGGGGCGTGACCGGCAATTATTGTCACGCTTTGGCTTGCGTGCCGGCGATGTCGTGACCATGGTCAACGGTGTGCGGCTGGACAATCCCGTCAAGGGGCTTGAAATCATCCAGAATTTACAGACCGCCGGTCAAGTTAATATCGAAGTGATGCGCAATGGCGTGACGCAGGGCTTTTCGTTCGCCGTGGAATGAACCGTTAACCAAGTAATTTAAGGGGTAGGGCCGGAATGTCTATCGCAAGCCGAGTAAAACGTAGTGCCTGCATCGGTGCATTGCTGCTGATGTCGACATTTACCGCATCCGCCGTCGCCGAGAGTGTGACCTTGAATCTGAAAGGCGCAGACATCAGCGCGCTGATCGGCACCGTGTCGGAAATCACCGGCAAAAACTTTATCGTCGACCCGCGCGTTAAAGGCAAGATCACCATCATCTCGTCACGTCCGCTCGACAAAAAAGAAGTCTACGACGTGTTTCTATCGGTGCTGGAGGTGCATGGTTTTTCCGCCATCCCCTACGGTAAGGTGACCAAGATCATTCCCGATGCCGATGCCAAGCACCACGCGGCACCGACGGCAACGGACAAAAACCCTGGCGTGGGCGACGAAATGGTCACGCGCGTGATTGAAGTCAAGAACGTCGCTGCCGCGCAACTGGTTCCCATCTTGCGGCCATTGGTTCCGCCACAAGGCCACATGGCGGCCTATCCGCAATCCAACATGCTGATCATCTCCGACCGTGCAGTAAATATCGAGCGCATGATCGAGTTGATCGCACGCATCGACCAACCCACCAGCGGCGAAGTCGAATTTATAAAACTGAACTACGCCGCCGCCGCCGACGTGTTGCGCGTGTTGAACACTTTGCAACAGCAAAGCAAGAGAGGCGATCCCCAATCACAGCAAGCCGCCTTGGTTGCGGACGAGCGCAGCAACAGCTTGTTGATCGGCGGTGATCGCGGCGACCGTTTGCAATTGCGTGCCATCATTGCGCACCTCGACACGCCGACCCAATCCGTTGGCGACACTCATGTAATTTATTTGCGCTACGCCAAAGCCAAAGATTTAGTACCGGTGTTGACCGGTGTGCAAACCACCCAGGCGAAAGCGGCCAAGGCCGGTGGCGGTATCGCTCCAGTTCCCGGAGCACCGCCGGGCGTGCCGGTACAAATGGGTGGGGCGGGTAGCGACATTTTTAATATTCAAGCCGATGAAAGCATGAATGCGTTGGTCATCACCGCGCCGGCAGCGGTGTTCCGTTCCTTGGAATCGGTGATTCGTCAGCTCGATGTGCGCCGTGCACAAGTGCTGGTGGAAGCGATCATCGCGGAAGTATCCAACAACGTATCGAATCAACTCGGTGTGGACTGGGCCGTCTTGGATCGTGGTGCCGGCAATCGCCCTGCGGCCATTTCAAATTTTGGTAACGGCTTGGCTGGTGCTATTTCTGCCGGCGTGAGTGGCTCGACGACTAGTATTGCGCCTGCGAGCGGAATTACCCTGGGTTTGGGACGCATCGTCAGAGATGGCGTGAGCTTCGCTTCGGTATTGCACGCGCTGAAATCCGATGGCGCAACCAACGTGTTGTCGACGCCCAATATCGTCACGCTCGACAATGAAGAGGCCAATATTTTTGTCGGCGACGAAGTGTCGATACCCACCGGATCCTTCACCAGCACCGGCACCGGTGGTGGTGCGAATCCCAGCAACCCCTTCACCACCTTCAATCGTGCGAAAGTCGGTATCGATCTCAAGGTGAAGCCGCAGATCAGCGAGGGCGACACGATTAAGCTGGATATCGAGCAGAAAGTGGATGGTATCGCGCAAGGTAACCCCGGCGAATCGAATCTCAAGACCAAGGTGCGTTCGATGAAGACCGCCGTCATGGTGGATAACGGGCGCGTGTTGGTGCTGGGTGGCTTGATTCAGGACGATGTGCAGGAGAGCAACAGCCGGGTGCCCTTATTGGGTGACATCCCGTTGCTGGGCGCCTTGTTCCGTTCGAAAAACACAATAAAAATCAAAACCAATCTGATGGTGTTTCTGCGCCCGACGGTGATCCGCGATGTTGAAGCCGGCGTCAACGTCACCAATGGTAAATACAACTACGTTCGCGACAAGCAGATTGAAATGCGCGAGAACGGCGTCGGCATGGTTTCCGACAAGGAAATTCCGGTACTGCCGGACTTGAAGGATTTTGTCGGCGTACCGCGTAAAGTAGAAAAGAAAGAGCTCAGCGAGCCTGCGGCAGCACCGGTCGTGCCGCCGGCAACACCACCGCCCGCAGACGCGCCGGTCGTTTCACCGGCACCGGCCATTGCGCCTGTTATGCCGCCCGCCGCTGCACCCGACGGCCAGTAAAATTGTCATGACCACGAACTCCGAGATTCCAGTGCCTGTGCCGGAGGAGTCTGCACCGACGCTGGCATTGGAGTCGACGCTTGCTCCTGCTTCCGGCGGGGCGCGCCCCAAACATTTGCCGTTCGCTTACGCCAAACGCCATGGAGTGCTGGTGGATGCGATTCATACCGACCATATAAAGTTACTGTTCCGCAAGGGTGTGCCGATGCACACGTTTGCGGAAGTGCGGCGCTTTTTCGGTTTGCCGTTGCGCTTGCAAATGATCGAGCTGGATCGCTTCGACGCCTTGCTGCAAAAAGCCTATGAAGGCGGCACCGGCGCCGCGCTGGACATGATGGGCGACATGGATGAGGAAGCGAATCTCGCCGAAATCGCGCAGGAACTCAACGAACCCGAAGACTTGTTGGAAAGCGCCGACGACGCACCCATCATCCGCTTGATCAACGCGTTATTGACACAGGCGATCAAGGAAAATGCCTCGGATATTCACATCGAGCCGTTCGAGTCGCGGCTGGTGGTGCGCTTTCGCGTCGACGGCATGTTGCGTGAAGTGCTGGAGCCGCGGCGTGCGTTGGCCTCGTTGATCTCGTCGCGCATCAAAGTCATGGCCAAGCTTGACATTGCCGAGAAGCGTTTACCGCAAGACGGGCGCATTTCGCTGCGCATCGCCGGGCGCGCGGTGGATGTGCGCGTGTCGACCATTCCCACCGGCCAAGGCGAGCGCGTGGTGCTGCGCTTGCTCGACAAACAAGCCGGGCGCTTGGTGCTCGAACAACTGGGCATGGAGCCCAATTGTCTGCGGCGCATTGATGCGTTGATCCATCGACCGCACGGCATCATTTTGGTAACCGGGCCGACCGGCTCCGGCAAGACCACCACGCTGTACGCTGGGCTGGCCCGCATCAACAACAAAACGCGCAATATCATGACGGTGGAAGATCCCATCGAGTATTACATCGACGGCATCGGTCAGACGCAGGTCAATACCAAGGTCGAGATGACCTTCGCGCGCGGCTTGCGGGCCATTTTGCGCCAGGATCCAGACGTGGTGATGGTGGGTGAAATTCGCGATGTCGAGACCGCGCAGATCGCGGTGCAGGCGAGCTTGACCGGCCACTTGGTATTGTCAACCTTGCACACCAACAGCGCGGTGGGCGCAGTGACACGCTTGCGCGACATGGGTGTCGAACCGTTTTTACTTTCATCGACCCTGCTGGGTGTGGTGGCGCAGCGTCTGTTGCGTAAACTGTGCCCGCACTGCAAAAAGTCTTATGTGGCCAATGCCAAAGACTGCGCTGCGTTCGGTTTTGATGCACAAAACCCGCCCACGCTGTTTCATCCGGAAGGCTGTGCGCAGTGTAATTTTCACGGCTATTACGGCCGCACCGGCATTTACGAATTAGTCGAGATCGACGACATCATTCGCGGCATGATCCACGACGGTTCCGGCGAACACGAGCTTGAAGCGCACGCGCGTAAAGCCACCCAGAGCATTGCCGACGACGGCGTGCGTCTGGTACTGGAAGGCAAAACCGCGCTGGAAGAAGTCATGCGCGTGATTCGCGAAGGGTAGTGCCACTGCTGCAAAAGAGCATCATTCCCGCACGCTGCCGCGCTGCTCATCCAGTAATTCAATCCAATGTTTCACCGGCACCTGCGCCTGCGTCGCCAGATGCAACTGACAGCCAATGTTGGCGGTGGCGATCAAGCTCGGTGCGCCGCTGTGCAAGGCGCTGAGTTTGTCGGCGAGCAGCCGTTGCGCTAATTGCGCTTGCAGGATCGAGTAGGTTCCGGCTGAGCCGCAGCACAAGTGCGCGTCGGGTACCGGCGTCAACACGTATCCGCAGCGTTGTAAGATTGCTTCGACCTTCCCCGCCAATTTCTGCCCATGTTGCAACGTGCACGGCGCGTGGAATGCAATCCGTGTGTTGGCAGGCGTTATGAACTTGGATAAATCTTCTGCCGCCAGCACTTCGCTGACATCGCGCGCCAGCGCGTTTACGCGCGTCGCTTTGGCGCCGTAAGCCGGGTCGTCGCGTAAATATGCTGCATAGTCTTTTACTACCACGCCACAGCCGGACGCGGTGGTGACGATAGCTTCGGCGCCCGCTTCGATGTGCGGCCACCATGCATCAATGTTACGTTTCATGAAGCTCAACGCTTCGTCGTGAGCTTGCAGATGCGCGCTCACCGCGCCGCAGCAACCGGCCAGCGGTGCACGCAGCAAGCTGATGCCTAATGTGTCAAGCACGCGCGCCGTGCTGGCATTGACCTGCGGTGTGGCGCCGCGTTGCACGCAACCTTCCAGTACCAGCATGCGACGCGGGTGGCTGCGCGTCGGCCACGGCGGAATCGGTTCCGCCGCAGGAATCTTGCGCGCCAGCGTTTGCGGCAGCAGCGGGCGCAGGCCGCGTGCCAGTCGTAACACACCGGCAAAACGTTGCGGATAGGGCAGCAGCATGCGCAACACGCGACGCAGCAGGCGCTGTGTGAATGGGCGCGGTACGCGCTGTTCGACCAGGTCTTTACCAATTTCCGCCAGTCGCGCGTAACGCACTCCCGAGGGGCAGGTGGTTTCGCAGGCGCGGCAGGTCAGGCAGCGATCCAGATGCAATTGCGTGTGTGCCGTTACCGCTTGGCCTTCCAGCATTTGCTTGATCAGATAAATGCGCCCACGTGGGCCGTCGAGTTCATCGCCCAGTACTTGATAGGTCGGACAGGTGGCGTTACAAAATCCGCAATGCACGCAACTGCGTAAAATCGCATCGGCCTCGCGGCCTTGCGGCGTGTTGCGCAGCGACTCAAGCAATGAAGTTTGCATGCTATCGGTCAAAACTCCGCGTACATGCGGCCTGGGTTAAAAATACCGTGCGGGTCAAACGCCGCTTTCAGGTTGCGATGCAGTTGCGCCAGCGGCGCGCTGAGCGGATGAAAAACCGCCTCGCGTGCGCCGCCGCGAAACAGCGTGGCGTGGCCACCGCAGTGGGCGACACTGGCGCGTATTTTTTCCGCTGCTGCGTCGGAATACAACCAGCGCAGCGCGCCACTCCATTCCACAAAATATTTTCCGTCGATGTTCGTGGGCGGCGTTGCCGGTGGCAGCGCGAGCCGCCACAGTGGGCGCGGGTCATGAAAAAATCCGTGCGTGTGTTCGCGTACCGCAGACCAGGTGTCGTCGCGCGTATCGATTTCGCCGCCGAGTTTCAAACGCGCGGCACACAACGCGGTTTCAGCGCCTTCCAGTCGGATGTATAACGTAGCGCCATCGAACGCGGTCGCGCTGATTGGTAACGGTAGGCCGGCCCAGGCGTTCATGCACTCAATGGCGTCGGCGACAGAAACTTCGTGGCGCAGCGTCAGCGTCGCCGCCGCGCGCGGTAAGACCTTGAGCGTGATATTTAACAACACGCCCAAAGTACCGAACGCCCCGGTCATCAGACGTGAAACATCGTAACCGGCGACATTTTTCATGACCTGGCCCCCAAAGCGTAAGTGTTCGCCGCGACCGTTGATGATTTCGACGCCCAGCACAAAGTCGCGTGCCGCACCTGCATAGGGGCGGCGCGGCCCGGACAAGTTGCACGCAAGAGTGCCGCCCAAGGTCGCGGCTGCGCCGTAGTGCGGCGGCTCAAAGGCGAGCATTTGTCCATGTTGTGCAAGTATGGTTTCGATCTCCGCAAGCGGAGTACCGGCGCGTGCGGTGATGACCAGTTCCTGTGCTTCGTAACTGACAATGCCGCGATGCGCCGTGATTGACAGCAAGTTGGCCGCGGCGGTGGCGCGGCCGAGGAAGGCTTTGCTGTTGCCGCCGACAATGCGCAACGCGTGACCTGCGGTAGCGGCAGCGCGCACGGTATCGAGCAAGGCGGTGGTGTGGTCGGTGTCCATTTAAAACCGCTCAATGTCGGGATGCGGCACTTGCCCGCGATGCACGTGCATCGCGCCCAGCTCCGCGCAACGATGCAAGGTCGGAACCGCCTTGCCGGGATTGAGCAGGCTGTGTGGATCGAAGGCGTTTTTGACGGCAAAAAACTGCGCCAATTCAGCCAGTTGAAACATCACACACATGGAGTCGAGTTTCTCGATGCCCACGCCATGCTCGCCGGTGATGGTGCCGCCGACGTGCACGCACAGCTCCAGAATGCGTGCGCCGAACTGTTCGGCACGGTGCAGTTCGCCAGGCCGATTGGCATCGTACAAAATGAGCGGATGCAAATTGCCGTCACCGGCGTGAAACACATTGGCGACGCGCAAATCATATTCTTTCGACAGGCGCTCGATCTCGTCGAGCACCTGCGGCAGGCAGCGGCGCGGGATGGTGCCGTCCATGCAGTAATAATCCGGTGCGAGCCGACCCACTGCCGGAAACGCCGCTTTGCGTCCCTTCCATAGCAACGCGCATTCCTGGTCATCTGCGGCGGTGCGGACCGAAGTTGCACCCTGCGC